>NZ_JBAKHX010000050.1:0-58191 GCF_036906915.1 Micromonospora sp. CPCC 206061 | reverse complement strand
TCACAGGCGCCACCAAACCGAAACGCGTCAAACGGACACCACGACCTTAAGTCACCGGTATTGGCGCTAGCCCCAGTTGGCGGAGCTGGCGGACCGCTTGGGCGCTGGTCGCCTTGACGGTGTCGGCGACGACGAGCACGGCGCGGACCTCACCGTCCCAGCCGACCACGACGGGGGTGCGGCCCTGCGTTCGCGCGGCGGTGACGGCTTCGGTGAGGGAGACCGGTATCTGGTAGCCGCGGTCGGTCAGCAGGCTGGGTCGCCCGACCAGCACGTGCCCGCCGTCGACGACGCCGGATACGCCGAGCCCTTCGATGTTGGTGAAGTCGTCGACGGACGGCAGCGGGCCGGTCCGCTCTGCTGCGGCCGCGGCGATTGCCTTGGCGATGGGGTGTTCGGACGCGTGCTCGAGCGCGCCGGCCCGACGAAGCACCTCGCTCTCGTCGACGTCTACGGTGACGACGTCGATCAGGGACATGCGGCCGGTGGTGACCGTGCCGGTCTTATCCAGCACGACGGTGTCCACCCGCCGGGTGGATTCCAGCACCTCCGGGCCCTTGATCAGGATACCGAGCTGTGCGCCGCGGCCGGTCCCGACCAGCAGCGCGGTGGGGGTAGCCAGACCCAGGGCGCACGGGCAGGCGATGATCAGCACGGCGACGGCGGCGGTGAAGGCGGCGCCGACCGCACCGCCGGTGCCGAGCCAGAAGCCGAGGGTGCCGACGGCGAGGGCGATGACGATGGGTACGAAGACGGCGGAGACCCGGTCGGCGAGGCGTTGTACGGCCGCCTTGCCGGTCTGGGCTTCCTCGACCAACTTCGCCATTTGCGCGAGCTGGGTATCGGCGCCGATCCGGGTGGCGCGCACGACCAGCCGGCCGCCGGCGTTGACGGTCGCGCCGATCACCGGGTCGCCGGATGCGACCTCGACCGGTACGGATTCGCCGGTGAGCATGCTGGCGTCCACCGCGGAGTTGCCCTCTTCGACGACGCCGTCGGTGGCGATCTTCTCGCCGGGACGGACGACGAACCGGTCGCCGACTGCGAGCCGGTCGGCCGGGATGCGTTCCTCCCGGCCGTCGCGCAGCACGGCGACGTCCTTGGCGCCCAACTCCAGCAGGGCGCGTAGGGCGGCGCCGGCGCGGCGTTTGGCGCGGGCTTCGAAGTAGCGGCCGGCCAGGATCGCGGCGGTGACCCCGGCGGCGACCTCCAGGTAGATGTTGTCGGTGCCGGCGGTGCGCTCGATGGTGAACCGGAACGAGTGCGTCATACCTGGCTCGCCGGCCGCGCCGAAAAACAGCGCGTACATCGACCAGGCGAACGCGGCCAGGGTGCCGATGGAGATCAGCGTGTCCATGGTGGCGGCGCCGTGGCGCAGGTTGGTCCAGGCCGCCTTGTGGAACGGCCATCCGGCGTACGCGACCACCGGAGCGGCGAGGATCGCGGTCAGCCACTGCCAGTTGGTGAACTGCAGCGCCGGGACCATCGACAGCGCGACGATCGGGACCGCGAGGGCGACGCTGATCCACAGTCGCAGGCGCAGCGCTCGCAGATGCTGTTCCTCGCCGTCCCCGGTAGTGGTCTGCGCCGCGGCGGTGGCCGGCGGTTCGGGGATCCGGGCGGTGTAGCCGGTCTTCTCCACGGTGGCGATCAGGTCCGCCGGCGACAAAGCAGCCGGGAACTCGACCCGGGCCTTCTCCGTGGCGTAGTTGACCGTGGCGGTCACGCCGTCAAGCTTGTTGAGCTTCTTCTCGATCCGCGCCGCGCACGAGGCACACGTCATCCCGCCGATCTGCAACTCGATGAGCCCCGTGGCCGTCGGCAGGGTCTGCCTGGGTGTCGGCGACGTCATGACATCTCCCGTCGAATGTTCGTTACGCGGCGGTGGCGGTGAAGGCGGCGGTGCGCACCACGCCGCCGTGCTGGAAGTCAAGGAAAAGCCGGTACGCCCCCGCCGTGGGGACCTCCACGTCGAAAGACACCTGCGGCCCGGCGCTGGTGCTCTCGTGCGGGTGGATGTGCAGGAAACCGAGGTCTCCGTCGCGCAGCGCGACGAGATGGCCGTAGGCGCCCAGATACGGCTGTAGGTCAGTCACCGCAACCCCGGCCTTCGACACGGTCAGGGTGAGTCTGCTGGTGTGCCCGGCACGCAGGTCACCGTGCACGGCGATCGTGTAGTCCTCGACCGTCACGGTGGTGGCCGGTGCGGGCAGCGGAGCCGGCTGGTAGAGCCCACCCACCGGCACGTCGACGCCGAGGATGACCTGCCGTTCGCGCCCGGTGGGCAGGAAGTCGGCGAACACCCGCCACTGTCCTGCCTGGGCCAGGGTCAGTGGGGTCCGCCAGGT
Source organism: Micromonospora sp. CPCC 206061 (assembly GCF_036906915.1). Classification (NCBI taxonomy): domain Bacteria; kingdom Bacillati; phylum Actinomycetota; class Actinomycetes; order Micromonosporales; family Micromonosporaceae; genus Micromonospora; species Micromonospora sp. CPCC 206061. Next base: position 55,843 of record NZ_JBAKHX010000050.1, on the reverse strand, counting down.
GCCTTCCGGCGTCATCGTCGGGTGCAGGTGTTGGAAGCCGGTCAGGTCACGCCGCACCACGATCAGGTGCAGCTGCTTGTCGTGGCTGGTCTGGAAGCCGGTCACGGCGGCGTTGGAGGCGTCGAGGATGCGGAACGCGAACTCGCCGGACTGGCTGGCGACGGGACGCAATGTGTAGCCGTCCGCGGATACGGCGAGCCCACCCGGGCCAGAAGCCGACGCCTGGGCGGCGCTGCTGTCTGTCTCCTCGTGCTCCATGGTCGGCTCGGCGTCGGCCGTCTCGGTCGCGACCGGCCCGGCGAGGGCTCCGGCGGCATAGGTGCCGCCGAAGACCGCACCGAGCGTGAGCGCGAACGCGCTCAGCCTCACCGCTATGTTCACTGGGCCACGCCGGACAGCTCGTAGCCGGCCTCATCGACCGCGCCGCGCACCGCCTCGATGTCCAGCGGCTGCTCGCTGGTCACGGTGACCTGCCCGGTGGCCAGGTCGACCCGCACGTGGTTCACGCCCGCAAGCGCCCCGACCTCGGTTGAGACCGAGTTGGCGCAGTGTGCGCAGGTCATACCCGAAACCGTGTACGTGGTCGTGCTCATCACGTTTCCTCTCCTCGCGGCCGTCACGCTCAACACACTATACCCCCCTACGGTATGTCGTGGTGTGCGGTCCGCCACTCGGTGCATCCCTCAGGGCCGCTCGAGTCGTGCGGTGTAGCCGGCCTCTGCGATGGCCGCGATCACCTCTTCGGCGCCGCACCGAGACGGGTCCAGGTCGACCCTCGCCCTGCCGGTGCGCAGCGTGGTGGTCGACGCGGTCACGCCGTCGAGCTCTTCGAGCGCGTCGTCGATGAGCATGCCGCAGCTGGCACAATGCATGCCATCTACGGTGAACGTCAACGTGGCCACGGTCTGTCCCATGTAGATGCTCCTATGCGGTGATCGTGAGTTGGCCGCCGTACATGCCCATGGCGCAGGTGTAACTGAGCTTTCCCGGTTTGAGGACGCCGAGGTCGATGCTGGTGTCGCCGTTCTGCGGAAGGGTCCACTGCTTGTCCAGGGACGGAATGACAAACGCGCGGGTGCAGCCGTTGTTGTCCACCGAGCGCAGCACCAGTGTGGTGGGCACGCCAGCCTTGGCGGCGATGTTCTCCGGACTGTAGGAGTCGCTGCGGGCGGTGACGATGACTTCCTGCCGGCCGGCGGTGTCCTGGTGTACCACCGCGGGGTCGGCGACCGCCGGCGGCGGCTGGAAGCCCAAGGTCTGCGGCAGATTGCTGGCAGCCAGCGGCGAGTCGGCAAGTGTCAGGCCGCCATTGAAGGTGTAGACGCCCATGGCCAGCACGACCAGGCCGGTGGCCACCGCAAGCCGGCCGCGCCAGGCAGTGGCGGCCTTGCGGGCGGCATATCCGAGCACCGTGAACAGCGGACCGGTGCCGACGACGAACACGGCCATCACCGCGGCCCCGGACAGCGCCGATCCGGAACTCAGGGCGAGCGCCTCGACAGACAAGGTGATACCGCACGGCACCAAGAAGGTGAAGAAGCCAAGCACCGCGGGGGCGAAGGCGCCCCGGGAACGGGCTCGGCCACGCACGAAGCGCGACCAGGCCGCCGGCGGTTCGATCGCGAGGCGTTTGAACGGGCCAACCCCGAGTTGGGCGAGACCGAAGACGATGATCAAAGCTCCGGCCGCGAGCTGGGTCCACACCCGGACCGCGGGCGAGATCTGGACCGCCGCACCAACCGCACCCAGCAGGGCGCCGAGTAGGGCATGCGAAGCCAGCTTCCCCGCCAGAAACGCTCCTACGGGAGCCAGGTCGTCGGCGACCCGAGCGCGTCGGGACGCACTGGCCTGGACGGGCTCACCGGCGGGGGCCCGGTTGCCCTTGGCATGCGGCCCGCTGCTCGCCGTGCCGTGACGACGCGCCGCCGCGCCGGCCTTGACGACGGCCCGTTTCGGTGGGGCCGGTGCGGCTGCCCGTTGCCGGGTGATCAAGCCGGCCAGCAGACCGCCCTGCACGGCGGCGCACGAAACACCACCGGCGAACAGACCCGTCACGAGTACAGCACCGAGGTTCATCCACGATCCCTTCTGACGATGAGTAACGGCGAGCCGCAGTGCGACCGGTCCCGGCGGGTCAATCAAGCTGGGCCACGGTATCGCGAAGCTGCCGGGGAGGCTCGCGGCGGCGCTTGGGCGGCTCAGCGACCCGTTTGCGAGCAGCACAATGGGGAGGAGCATCAGCACCGCGGCACAGCGTCGACACCACACAGGCCCCTCTCGGCGCGGACGCTCGACATCTTACCTCCTAAGGTACTTAGGAGATTAGTTAGCCTGGCTCGTTCGTCCTGGAGTGTCGGCATCGCCAAGATGCGGTAACGCCACCGCGGCCGGTTCACGTCGGCAGCGGCGGACACATTCCCAACACCGGGTGGACAAACGTGGCCGCCACCAGAATTGCAGGGGCGATGGCCAGCGCCGCGATGACGCCCGCCAACGCCATTGCGTGAGCTCGGGCCAGTGGAGCGGGCGGCGTCAACAGCCGGTGCAGGCGCTCAGCGGCGTCGCCACCGACCGCCGCGACGCCCGCCAGCGCCGGGCTGGGCCGGGTGGCGGCGCTGGCCGTGGCCATCGCCACCAACGCGCGCGCCAGGCTGATCCGGGCGTGCTGCTGCGTGGCCACCTCATCCGCCCGGATCTCCACCAGCCTGGTCAGTTGGGCACGGGCCACCGCAAACAGCGACATCCGGGGAAAGGCCAGATTCAATAGGCGCACCCCGTCCAGCAACAGGTCGTGCCGCCCGGCCGCGTGCGCCCGTTCGTGGGCCAGCACCGCGGCCACCTCATCAGCGCGCAGCTGGTCCAGCGCACCGCTCGTGATCACCACAAGGCGCCCCGTCCCGGCGACCAGATAGGCAGCCGGCTGCGGATTCTCCACCACCGTGGCGCCCAACTCCGGCACCGTCCGGCCCGCCACGGCAAGCATCCGCCGGTGCGCGCCCCGCCGCACCGACGCCGCCCGCGTAAGGCGCACGCCCGTGATCACAAGCCGGGCCGCCATGGCAAGACCGACGACAAACGCCGCCATCCCGGCGATGCGGCCGATCACACCGAAGTCGCCGCGAGTGGCCTGTACGCACCACCGCCACACCGCGCAGATCGGCGCGTCTGCCGCCTGCCACGGTGCTACCACCGCCACCAGTGCGCCCGCCGCTGCTGTAAACACCGCCCCGACAACGGCGTACCACGCCGCGATCCCCAGGCGCGGAGACCGGTAGACCCACCCCGCATTTGCCAGCAACCGCGGTGCCATCGCCGAGACCGCTACGGCGAAAAGCAACAGGTGCGTCCCGGCCACTACGCCGCGCCCCGTTCATGCGCCTGCAGAGCCCGGCGCAGCGCCGCGGCCTCGTCCGCGGTCATCCGCCCCACGAACCTGACCAGGGCCTCGGCAGGATCACCCGCCTCGTCCAGAGCGTCACGCAACAGCCGTGCTCCGTACTCCTCCCGCGACGCGGTCGGCTGGAACCGGTGCGCCCGGCCGGCGCGCTCCCGGCGTAGCCAGCCCTTCTTGAACAAGTTGTCCACGACCGTCAGGACGGTGTTGTACGCCAGGTCCCGCTCCGGCCGCAGGTCATCGAGCACCTCCCGCACTGTTGTCGGCTCACCGCGCACCCACAACCGGTCCATGATCGCGGCCTCCAACTCGCCGAACCCCCGCATCCCCACCTCCCACCGCAACAACTAACCAGCATAGGAGCACGCCATCCGTGCCGTCACGCCGCCTGTACCTGTGGCTTACGCGCGGCCAGGCGCTCGACGATGCCGAGCTTGAACCGGTCATGCGCCTCCACGACCAGGCCCGCCTCCTGCACGTGCCGGATCGGACGGCGCCGGAAATGCTCGCCCCCCACCGGAACACTGACGACCTCGATCAGCCGCTGCACCGCACGGGCGAGCCGCGGACCCGCTTCGACGTGGTCAGCCAACAGCAGCAGGCCACCTGAGCGCAGCACCCTGACCATCTCCTGCACCGCACGCCGATCGTCGGGTATCGCGCACAGTCCGAACGTGCAGACCACCGCGTCGAAGGCGTCGTCCGGTAGCTCGAGCGCCTGCGCGTCGCCGAGGCGCAGGTCCGCCGGCCGGCGCAGGTCTTCCGCCCGCCGGCGCGCCCGGTCCAGCATCGCCGGGCTCCACTCCACCCCGGTCAGCCGCGCGGCGGCCGGGTAGTGCGGCAGGTTGAGGCCGGTCCCGATGGCCACCTCGAGTACGTCGCCCGTTGCCCGCGAGCACACCCACTCGCGGCTGTCGCCAAACAAGCGCCGGTCGAACATGGCGATCTGCCGGTCATAGGAAGGGGCGCTCTTGTCCCAGTAGCGACGCAGCCGTTCCTGCCGACCCGCCGACCCGGTCCCGCTCATCCCCGTCACCCCCGGCACCGCCGACTCCTATCCAGCTTAGGCGAAAGGACGAGCCGGCGGCGGATCCCGGGCAACGCACTGACCTGCGGATTCTCCACCAGGGTCACGCAACGCGCCTGTCCCGTAACGCCATTTGCCCTGATGGAGGGCTGGTCGGCCCATTCGATCTTGGGTAATCTGTCCCGCGGTCAATGACCCTCGGCGCATGGTTCGACATCGCCGGTGGTTCAGCTGCCTAATCGCCCGTTTCGCGGGTGAGCCGGGGAACCAGGTAAGTGGGGTGAATCCGCCAACGGCGGTAGGGGTTGTTCCGTCCCGAACCCGTCAGCTAAACCGGTCGGCACCGACGGGAGGAACACGTATGACGGCATCCCGCGCCGCTGGCGCATGTCTGCCGTTGCGCTGCTAACGGCTGCGGCCGTGCTGGCGGCACCGGTCACCCCGGCCTTCGCCCAACCAGGTGGCGGCTCCACCACCCCGCAAGAGGATGGCGACCCGCTGCTCGGCAAAGTCCTCGACGAGGCCGGCAAGGGCTATCTGAAGGCCAAGGCCGCCCTGCAGACCTCGCAACGCAAGCAACTACAGCTGCAGGTGGAGGCCAGTCAGGCGCAGGCTCGCATTGACGAACTCGCACCCGAGGTTGGGCAGATCGCCGCACAGGCGTACCGCAACGGCCGGGTCAGCGCCGCCGGCCTTCTGCTCAACAGCGCCTCCCCCGAGGCGTTTCCTGCGACGCGCCGCAGCGCTGGACGAGCTGAACATGGTCAACGACCAGAAACTCAAAGCGCTGTCCGAAGCGCGTGATCGGCTCACCCGCGCCCAGGGCGCCCTGACCGCCGAAGTGCGTCACCAGGAAAAGCACCTCGCCGTCATGGCCAAAGAAAAGCGAGAGGCAGAGAAAGCCCTCGCCGTGGTCGGCCGCCAAAGTCTCACCGGTGGCCTGGTGGCAGCGACCTCGCCGGTCGCGAAGGCAGCACCACGCACCGCCGACGGCGACTGGCCCGACGAGTCGTGCAGCAAGGACGACCCCACCACGTCCGGCTGCATCACCCCCCGCACTCCGAACGCCTACACCGAGGCCCGCAAAGCCGGGTTCACCCGGTACGTCTACTGCTACCGGCCCGGTGGCCCCTATGAGCACCCCAAGGGCCGCGCCTGCGACTGGTCGCTGCTCAACATTGGGTTCGCACCGGCCGCCAACCAGGACCAGAAGGTGTATGGCAACAACCTCTTCCTGGTCCGCAACGCCGACCGGCTCGGCATCCTCTACGTCATCTGGTATCGGCAGGTTTGGTTCCCCGCCGTTGGTTGGAGTGCCTACACCGGCCCGAAAAGCCACACCGACCACGTCCACATGTCGATGCTGTAGGCCGAGTGAGCGAGCGACCTCATGCTGTGGCGGACATTGTTTGCCGGCGGAGGCGCAGCAGCTGGGTCCTCGTCATCCTTCCGTATGCATCACGCGTGAATGCCAGACTGATCTACTCGGCGGTCTCATACTGGTCCTGCTGGCCAACGCGACGAGGGCCAACGCGCTTAAAGATTCTCGTGCGCGCCAGACGCGATCTCGAGCGTCAAGGAGGCGGCCGTGCGGTGTCGCAAAAACGTCAAGGACCTCACGCCGACGGAGATGGCAGAGTTCATCGCGGCGATCAACGGACTCAAGGCGCGCGACAGCGTCCTGCATCCGGGTGCGCAGAGCCGGTACGACGACTACGTCGAGATCCACCGGTCGGCGATGGATGAGGCGCAAATCAGCCCTACCGGCACGGTGCTCAATCCGGGCTGGGGACACTTCGACTCGGCGTTCTTCCCCTGGCACCGCGAGCTGCTGTATCGCTTCGAGGAGGACCTGCGCAGCATCCGGCCGAACGTGACCATCCCCTACTGGGATTGGACCCGCGCTCAGTCCGCCGGCTCGGTCGGCTGGCCGTTCATCCACGCCTTCATCGGCGTGGACGGCACCGACGCCTCCGGCGATCGTGTGCTACGCCAGTCCGGCGCGGCTACGCCGTATCCCCACCCGTTCGACCCGGAGGCATGGTCGATCGTCGTCACCGATACCCCGACCGAGCCGCGCGTCTTCCGGCGCGCCTTCGCCGAACGAACCGACGCGCCAGCACTACCCCAAAACAACACGGTCGTGACAGGCACCGGAACATCTTTCCGCCAAGCCCTCACCTCGGCCGCCTATACGACGCTGCGGGCACGCTCGGAGGACCTGCACAACCTCGTCCACCGATGGGCCGGCGGAAACATGATCACCGCCAGCTCGCCGAACGATCCGGTGTTCTGGATGCACCACGCCCAGATCGATCGCATGTGGACACTGTGGCAGGACATCAACCCAGCACTGCCGAAGTACGTACACAACAACGGCTTCGCCGGCCACGGCCCAAACGACACCCTCATCTACGCACGGCCCGGCGACCCAGCTCCATGGGTGGGCACCGCGACGCCGAACCAGCTCCTCAACGGGCACGCCATCCACGGCACCAGCGTCTGGTACCAGAGCGACCGGCCGGAAATCAGCCTCGCGACCGGCAGCGCCCTCGATTTCGGCAACGTGCCGCAAGGATTGACCCAGTACCGCGCCGTCCGCTTCGACATCCGCACCTGCCGGCAGGTCCGCTTCCGCGTCACCGCCCCACCGACCGGAAACTTCGGCCTCACACCATCCGGACCGCAACTGATCGTCGAGCCCGACCTGGTAGCCGACTCGGTCACCGGCCTGGTCTGGTTCCAGTTCGCCGCCAACGGCCCAGCCTCGCAAACCTCCAGCGCGACCATCGAGGCGTTCCTGATCGACCCAGAGGGCTACTACGCGCCGACCGAGGGCGGCGAGGTCATACTCGGCACCTGGACCATCTCGCTCACAGCCGCCGTCACCCCGCGCGACGAGAACACCGTGGTCCTCGTACTCGATCGGTCCGGAAGCATGATCGCCCCCGCTGGCGGCACCAGTACCCGCACCGGGCTACTCAAGGAAGCGGTGTCGGTGTTCCACAGCCTGCTGCGCCCGAGCGACGAGATCGGCGTCGTCAGCTTCGACGACGTCACCGAGATCCTGCTGCCATTGACCACCCAGTCCACTGGACTGGGAACGACCCTTACCGGCCCCGGCCTCGACCCACGCAACCTCACCGGTATCGGGCTCGGCATGCAAGACGGCGCAACGTTGCTCGCCGGCGCCTCCCATCCCAACCGCTCCCTGGTCGTGCTCACCGACGGCAACCAGAACGTGCATCCCTTTGTCGAGGAGTTGCCGGCGGGAACGATCACGAGCCGTACCTACGCGGTCGGCTTCGGCCTGCCCGGCCAGGTCAGCGACGAAACCCTGCTCGCGATCGCTCACAACACCCGCGGCTCGTTCGTCGTCACCGGCCTGCTCGGCAGTGCCCAGGAGCGCTACCTGCTGACGAAGTACTTCGTGCAGATCCTCGCGGGGGTGACAGCTGCCGACGTCATCCTGGATCCGCAGAACCTCCTGCTGATCGGCAGCGAAGACGTCACGCCGTTCCACGTCACTGAGGCCGACGTCTCGATCGACGTCATCATCCTCACGCCCATGTCCCCGTTCGTGGAAGTACTGGTGCGCACTCCCGACGGCACCGAGATCGACCCGGCGATGGCCGCCGCCGAGCCGAACATCGACTATCAGCTCCAGCCCTACGTCGCCTTCTACCGAATCGACCTACCGGCGCTGCCGGCCAGTCCGGACGGCTCGCACGCCGGTACGTGGCACATCATCACCCGCGTGCGCAGAGAGGAAGAGATCCGCAGGCTCCTGGCGCAACGCGAGGATCTCCTCGACGCCGAGGCCCTGGCGCTGCTCCACCAAACCAAGAAGCTGCCCTACTCCACCGTCGTCCACACCCGGTCAAACCTCCGCTTCGACGTCCTGACGAAGCAGGACTCCGCCGCTCCGGGCGCCCAGGTGTCGCTCGTGGCGCACCTTCGGGAGTACGACGTGCCCTTCGGCGGCAACGCCCGAGTCGGGGCCGACCTCACCCAACCCGACGGCACCACCGCCGTACTGTCCCTCTCAGACCAGGGCTCGGGCACATACGACGCCACGTTTGTCGCGTCGGACGCCGGCATCTACACCGCCCGGGTCCGGGCCGAAGGCGTCACGACCTACGGCTCGTACTTCACCCGAGAGAGCGTCCACACAGCCGGCACGTTCGTCGGACGCCCCTCCACCAACGAGGAAGAACCACGGCCGAAGGACGTCGACCGGGATAGGCTGCGTGGTATGGCAGCCGACCAGCCGGCGCCTGACGAATGGCGCCTGGACGACCTCGTGGAGCGGCGCCGTGACCCCGAGATCACCTGGCCCTCAGCGCAGGAGCGTGCGGACGCCGCCGCACGGGCCGAGCGGATGCGCCTGGAGATGACGGGCCACGACGACCCCGGCTGGATGATGTTCCCATCCATCGCCGACGACGGCCGCGTCATTCCCACCTCGCCCGCGGACGCACACGGGCCCGGACACGGGCACACGGACGAGCACCACGATGGCGACGAGCGCGAAGCCGAGGAACACGACCACGGCGGTGGCCGCGACTAGACCTTGAGGTCCACATCGGACAAGCTGTGGCGGGCCGCCGTTGGCGGCCCACAACGACAGCGCACTGCGTAGGTCTACCGCAACGAGAATGATTGGGTCTGCGGGTTTAGGTACGGCAACCGGATCGCGCTTGCCAGCGCACCGCTGCTGAACCGGTAGACGTTGACGCCTTCGGTGATCGAGCTTTCGTAGAGGAAGTTGTTGTACCAGTACGAGGACCAGGCACCACCCAAATCGGGTGGGGTAATGGCCGGCGGGTCAGACCAGCCGAGCGTTACCGGGCCGGCCGGATCGGTGAAGTCGGTAATCCATGTGCCGGCCTGGTAGTTGCCGCTTACCAGCACGTATCGGCCGCTGCGCAGCGGTACGACGTTGTAGTTGTGGATCGTGCAGTTCTCCGCTTCGCCGTCCTGCGGGCGAGGCAGGGTCCACTGGCCGAGCTTGGCGCCGGTGCGGGCGTCGTAGAAGAACGCGCTCTTGTCCACCGCCGGGTCGGTGCTCTGACACTCGGGCTCCGAGCCGCCGCCCGGCTCCCAGCCGGCGACGATGACCTTGCCATCCCAGGCGAACGACGCGGAATGCCACCGGCCATTGGTGCCCGCCTGGCCCACACCCGGTTCGCTGATCACATACAGGAAGCTCGGGTCGGCCAGGCTTCCACCAGGCGTCGCGTTGACGCCGACGTCGTACACGTTGATGGCGTCGGCGCTGGCGCAGGCCAGCAGGTTGACGCGGCCGAGGATCAGACCGGCGTCGTGGCAGCCGGTCCGCACATCCGTCAGCGGGCCGGCCAGGGGCTCGCGCCGCAGCAGGTTCGCAGCCGCCGGATTGACCAAAGGCACCTCAATGACGTCGATGAAGTCGCCGACCGGATCGTCGTTGGCGCGGGTGCCGTCCACACAGCCAGTGCTGCTGGAGTTGTTGCTGTAGACGATGAGCCGGCTGCCGTCGCGAGCGCCGGTGAGGGTGTGGGAGCCGCAGGGCAGGGACACCGCAGCGACCAGCTCCGGGTTCCTCAGGTTGCTGATGTCGAAGACATGGACCCCTTCCCAGCCGGCCGGGACGCTCTGCCCGTCGCAGTCCCGGGCGACGGTCTTCTTCGAGTTCCACGAGCGGACCAGGATGTCGTCCCACACGAAAATGTCGCCCTGGTCGCCGTTGCAGCGCTGGTGAACGATCTGCCATGGATGCCCTGGCAGGTTCTTGATGATGCGGAACCCGTCGTAGTTGCCGTGGAAAATCAGGTCACCCCAGAAGGCGAGATCGGAGTTGACGTGCCGCACACCGTCCGGCTCGCCGAGGAACGTGGCCGGGTGCGGGCTGTGGCCCAGGGCGTGCATGTTGCGGGTGTGCGGGTCGGTCGCGTGGTCGGCGTTCGCGGCCGGCGCTGCCGTAGCCACCAGGACGGCTGAAAACACCGCCGCGAGAACCGATCGGGACAGGAACCTCATGAGCGTCCTCCTTGGTTTGGGGATGCCCGGCCGCTGGGCTGGATCGCAGCCCCTGCAATGGGCGCCACCGCCCCGCAGTCTCACTCCACCCGATCATGACCAACGGCGAAAATGCGCAGCGACGCCGCAGCGCGGCACAGTAGGCGAACACCGGCACGGTACGCCCATCCTCCATAGCGAGAAAGACAAGTCGATCGTCGCCGACCGCCAGTATCAGCACGTTGCCGCAGTCGAGCAGGGATCGTATTTGTCCGTCGTGCCGAGGAACGATTGTTCAGTCTCCACCATGGACATTGGCCGCTGCCGGCGCCGCGTCTGGCACCGCAGACGGGCTGGCCGCCGCACCCGCGCCAGCTGGTCGCTGGTCAATTGCGGGGCCACACCCGGACCGGCATGCGGGGCAGGCAATAGTCAGGAAGTGTTCGGTGAGGCGGTCACGCAGGAGGCAGTCCGGCTAGGCGTCCAACGCGAGCCGCAGCGGGGGGTAACGGGGGTGACCTGCAGATTTCCTCTCACCATCGGCACGACGCGACTTCGGACCGAGGATCGTTGACACGCAATCAAGGGGTCCAGGTTGGTTTCGGCGGATCGGACGGCGGGCTGGGGGCGACAGCGGCATGCGGGCGGTGGCAGCCGTGCCGCGGTCAACCCGCTGCTGGCGGAACATCAACTGTTGGGTTGGCGAGTGGGTGTGGTTGGCCGGTCATAGCGGCCAGGGCGGTGGCCACGGCTTGCAGATCGGCCTTGATGTAGGTGGTGGTGGCGGGGCCGGTGCTGTCCGTGTGACCGGCGTAGGCGCGGGCGATGCCGTAGCCGAAGTGGCGTTCGACCCAGGTCAGCGTGGTGTGGCGCAGCCAGTGGGTACTGATCTGCTGGGCGGCGACCCACGGCAGGTGTGTGCCGATGCGCTGCCACAGGTGGTCGTAGCGTCGGTAGCTGATCGGTCGGCCGGTGCGATACCGCAGCAGGGCGTCGGTGGGCAGCACCGCGCCGCGCTGTCGGGCGTGGTCGGCCAGGCTGGCGGCCAGGTCCTGGGTGATCGGTTGCCAGCGCACCGTGCCACCCTTCTCGGTGAGCCGGACCAGGCCACGATCCGCGTCGAGGTCGATCAGCCGCAGGGCGAGCGCGCCGCCGCGGCGGCAGGCGGTCTCGGTGTGCAGCCGCAGCAGCAGCGCGTCGAGGACGACGTCGTTGCCGCTGCTGCGGGCCGCCACATTGATCTGTTCCAGCTCGTCGGGGGTCAGGGCGCGTCGGGTGCTGGGCAGCCGTCGGGGTTTGCCCACACGATGGGCAGGACTGTCGGCACGGTCGAGCAGACCGTCGGCGATGGCCCGGTTGTAGATCGCCCGAACCGCGGCAACGACGTGCTCGCCGGCATGTCGGCCGCCGCGAGCGTTGCGCCGTAGCCGTGCGGTGGCGGCGGCCTGATGTTGGAGCGCCTCGATGTCGCTGGCGGCGATGGCGTCCAGCGGCCGGTCGCCCCATAACGCCGCGATCCGGTCCCAGTAGCTGCCGTACGTACGGCGGGCGCCGGGCCCGGCCGCGGCCATCACCTGAGGCAGGTACTCCGCGACCGTCGGCACCGGTGGCCGCTGCGCGTCCCGCAGGTCCGCCACGCTGACGCCGAGATCGGCGAGCATCCGCAGCGCGACGGCGACGCGCTCCGGGTCAGCCATGATCGCCGTCGACGAGCTCGGTGTGGTACGCCGCAAGCAGTCCGGCCACGACTTTGACCGGGTGGATCACCAGCACGGCCTGGGCGGGCGAGGCCACCAGCAGCACCGGCACACCGCGTGGCAGGCCGCACATGCGGCGGGCCGCGGCTGGCACGCTCAGCTCGCCCCGGCCGCGTACGACGTGCAGTCCCGCGGTGGCTGAGGCGATCACCAACACGCCGGCAACCACGCCGATGTCGACCCGGTGACCCGGCCGCCAACCCAGCACGCCCAGCAGTTCCCGAGCGGACAGCCGCCCGGATCGGTCCAGCCGCGCCATCCCCAGCACCAAACCGTCCGGGTCGGTATCGGTCGGCAGGCTCAACCGCGGCAACGCCGGCAACGGCGCCGGAGCCCGGCCAGTCGGCCTCGTGACCTTCAGCGGTACCAGGGCGCCGATGAGCCGTTCACCCTCGGCTCTCGGCAACCCCGTCGAGCCCATGCCGTCATCGTTGCGGCCCGATCAGGACCGTGACACGGCTTCAAGAGAACATCCGCCACGGAAGGCCTGTCACGGGTATGGTGACCGGCCGCGTAAATGGTGAAGCTTCACCAAAAGTGGTGTCCGAGGGGGGACTTGAACCCCCACGCCCTATACGGGCACTAGCACCTCAAGCTAGCGCGTCTGCCATTCCGCCACCCGGACCTGTGCGTCCACTCTACCGGGACGCTCCGCGGCGGCGCACCGCTCGGTAGCTGCCCGGCGGGCCGCACGGGGCATCACTGTACACGCCTGCTGGCGGCCACGCACAGCAGGCCGGCGCGCGGCGCGCCCCGGCCCGAGGGTTGGCGGATGAAGCCCGGTCGGCAGACTGGCGAGCATGACGATCAGCCGGCTCAATCCGGACGGGCTGCACCATACTCCCGGATATCACCACGTCACCGTGGTCTCGGCGGGCCGTACCGCTTATCTGGCTGGCCAGTGTCCGCTCGACGCGGACGGCACGATCGTCGGATTGGGTGACTATGCGGCTCAGGTCGATCAGGTCGTGGCCAACACGGTGGCGGCGCTCGCCGCTGTCGATGCCGAGCCGGAGCATGTGGTGCGTACGGTGATTTACGTGGTCAGTCCGCGCCAGGAGGTGCTGTCGGCGGTGTGGGACCGGTTCCTGGTCTCGCCGCTGGCGCCGGCGTTCACTACGGCCAGCACGCTGCTGGGGGTGGCTCAACTCGGCTTTACGGGGCAGCTCGTGGAGCTGGACGTTACCGCGGCTCTACCCGACGAGACATAGCATGTCCGGCGTGTCCCAGCCGTCTCCCCTAGCCGCGGCGCAGCAGAAGGCCCATGAGCTGCGCGACGCCGGCGACCTCAACACCGGCCGCCTCATGCTCGACCACGCGCTCGAAACGTACAAGCCGGGGCTCGGTGATGATCATCCGGAGGTGCTGGCGACCGCGCAGGTGCTGGCTGGGCTGCATCGGGAGGCGGGTGATTCGGCGGCGGCGCGGCGGGTGCTGGAGGAGGCGTACGCCGCTGGGCAGTTGCGCTACGGGGATGGCGACCCGCTGATGCTGGCGATCTCGTTCGATCTGGGCGGGGTGGCGGAGGAGTTGGGGAACCGGCACGAGGCCAGGCGGGCGTTCGGCCGTGTCGCCAGCGGCGGGCCCGCCGTGCTCGGCGACGATCATTGGATGGTGCGGGCGGCGCGCGAGTATCTCGGTGACGCTCCGCAGTCGGCCGAGTTCACTGTGCCATCGGAGCCGATACATAATCCGCCGTCGATTACACATCTACAACTTTTCCAGTCGCCGGCGCCGCCCCAGCCGCAGCCGGTACCGCAGCCGGTCGCACCACCGCAGTACCAGAGCGCGCCGCCTCAATACCAGAGCGCGCCGCCCCAGTACCAGAGCGCCCCACCGCCGCCGCGGCCGCAACGGCGGGTCCGGGCCTCGACCGTCGCGGCGATGATCGCGTCCGCGGCGGCGGTGCTCGCCGCCGGCTTCGTGGGTATCCAGGTCTTCCTCGACAACAACGGTGGCACGCCGCGGGCCGAGCAGACCGAGGGGCCGAAGCTGGGTGGCGATCCCCCCACTGAACTGCGGCTTCGCGACGAAGGCAGCGCTATCACGATCACCTGGAAGGACCCGTCGGACGGCGCGGTGCCGTTCATCGTCGCGGGTGCGCAGGCGGGCAAGCCGCACCGTGCGATGGCCAACGTGAGCCCGGGTGAGACGTCCTACACGGTGAACGGATTGAACGCGCGGCTCGGCTACTGCTTCACGGTGGTCGCGTATTACAGCACCGACACGTTCGCCACTTCGGGCCAGGTGTGTACGGACCGGAGTTCTCCGACTCCGAAGTGAATCCATGGTCGCGAGAATCACTCGCACCTGGTGCCACCTGGGCGGATTCCTCGTTGGTGCGTTTATCCGCAGCTTGTCAGCAGCGGGTACCCGCATTGACAAGGAGGTCCTATGATGGCACGCGGTTCGGGCCTGTTGGTTGGCTGACAGGTCACAGGGGGATAAACGCCAACGACATCGCGGGCCGCCGGTCCGCGTACGGGGTGGGGAGGACGGCCGACTGTGGTCACCACAGGCAACGGCACGGCAGAGGTCGCAGCGACAAAACGGAGATCGCGGGGGCGCGGGGGGCTCGTCACGATCGGCACGGTCGTGACACTCGTGGCCGCGATGGGTCTCACGATTCTCGGCCTGGGGGCGGCCGACCACGCGGTGGCCAACTACGACGCGAGTTCCTGGCTGTGGAGCTCGCTGCGTAGTGAGATGGCCCGCGTCAACGGTGTGACCGGCAGGGTCGACACGCGGCTGCAGATCCCCAAGGGGCAGAACCACACGATGCAGGTCGCGCAGACCGACCGGTTCCTGATCCTGCGCGACCTCAACACGGGGCAGGTCAGCTCCCTCGACCTGGCCACCCTCCAGATCACCGCGACCACCAAGACCACTGCCGGCGTCGGCGTGAGCGTGGCGCTGCAGGAAGAGTCCGCGTTCGTGATCGACGCCGTCCAGGGCATCGTCCGCCAGCTCGACCCGCGCACGCTTGCCCCGATCGGCGAGCCGGTCAACTACCCGCCCGGCCTGACCGGCGGCCAGTTCGACGGCGACGGCAACCTGTGGCTCGCCGTGCCCAGCGAGGGCACGGTCTCGGCGGTCACGGCGGCGCCGCTGCCGGCTGAGCCGGTCGCGGCCGGTGGCCAGGGCGGCGGCGGGCTGAGCCCCAAGCGGGTGCGCACGGTCGACGTCGCCAACCCCAGCCACGACCTGACGATCTCCACGCTCGACCACGGCGTCGCGGTGCTCAACCGCACCATGAAGACGCTGACCACCATCGACGGCGACAAGCAGAGCAGCACCCCGCTGACCATGGACGGCCTGGGCTCGTTGCCGCCGCGCACCAACGGCTCGCAGGTGCCGGTCACCGTGCCCGAGCAGCGGCACGTCTGGGCAGTCGACAAGGGCCACGTCAAGGACTTCGGCGTACCGGGCAAGGGCTCCGGCCTGCAGCCGGCGGTGGCCTGGGCGGGCCGGTTCTACGCGGCCGACAACGACAGCGGCACGGTGTACGTGCTCGACGGCAACGGCCGCCACATCAGCGAGTTCCGGATCGAGGGCGCGCGCGGCCCGCTGGAGATGGAGGTGCGGGAGAACTACCTGTTCATCAACGCGCCCAACTCGCAGATGGCCACCGTGGTCGACGACAAGCACGACGTGCGCACCGTCGACAAGTACGCCAACGACGTGCTGGGCGGCGACCCGCCGCCGGTTCCCCCGCCGGCGAAGCGGGAGGACCCACCGGTCAGCAAGCCGGGCGCGCCGCGCACGGTCACGGCCACCGCTGGCAACACCGTCGCCCGCGTCAGCTGGTCGCCCGCGTCAGCCAACGGCTCGGCCATCACGCGATACGTGGTGGAGGGCGCCGGCAAGGAGGTCGAGGTGGGCGCCAACCAGCGCTCCATCGAGGTCACCGGGCTGACCAACGGCGAGGAGTACCGGTTCGCCGTGCACGCTGTCAACGCGAAGGGCGCCGGGCCGAAGAAGCAGAGCAACCCGGTCGTGCCCACGTCCGAGATCCCGGACGCGCCGGCGAGCGTGACCGCCGAGGCGCGGCCCGATGGCAGCGTGCTGGTCAAGTGGCCGGAGGCCAACGGGCAGGGCTACGACATCCGCAAGTACGCGGTGACCGCCGTCGCCGCCGGGGCCACCGCGCCGGCCGGCGAGTCGACCAAGACGGAGCTGGTCGTCCCGGCCGGGCAGCTGGAGTACGGCAACCAGTACGCGTTCCAGGTCGTGTCGGTGAACGAGAAGGGCGGGGCGTCGGAGCCCTCCCCGATCAGCAACAGCGTGGTGCCGTTCACCGCGCCGGGGCAGCCGCAGGGCTTGACCGCCACGACCGTGCAGAACAAGGCCGGCACCGTCAAGGCCGCGTGGGCGGCGGCGGTGGAGAACGGCCGGCCCATCACCAAGTACGTCGTGGACGCGAACGGCAAGAAGGTCGACGTCACCGACGGCACCAGTGTGGAGATCGGCGGCTTCGGCGAGGGTGAGACGATCACGGTCAAGGTGCGCGGCGTCAACGAGGCGGGCGAGGGCGAAGTGGCCACCAAGACGGCCCGCACCGTGGCGAAGCCGGGGGTTACCGTCACCGGCAAATCGGCCACCGCGACGGCCGTGACCGTCAACTTCAGGGTCGAAGACGGCGGCGGCAACGCGACCTGCAGCCTGACGGTGGGTGGGGAGAAGGACACCGGTAGCTGCACCTCGCTGACCGTCACCGGCCTGAAGCCGGGCACGGAATACGACTTCACGGTCACCGCGACCAACGCGGCCGGCAACGGCACGGCGAAGGGCAGCCAGACCACGGACTCCGTCTTCGGCATCGCGACCTGCGAGAACGGCACGAGCGGCGACCAGCGCACCTACTGCGACTCCGATCGCCCGAACGAGCGCAACGGCAACGAGATCTGGTCGGCTGCCAGCCAGAGCAGCACCCAGGTCGGCTGGGCGCGACCGGGCAACCGCCTCCAGGCCTACTGCAAAAAGGCCGGTGAGGAGATCTACGCCTACGTCTACAACAACCACAAGCGCAGCACGTGGTGGGTCCAGGTGAACTACAGCGGGAAGAACTACATCCCGTGGGTCTGGCTCAACCTCGAGGGCGGCGACAACATCAACATCCTTCCGAACTGCTGATATGACCGCGACCGTCAATCACGTCAACCAGCACGCGCCCGACGGGCTCACCCCTCAGCACGTGCAGGGGTTCGCGCAGCTCGCCGCCCGGCTCGCCGACAACATCGGTTCGATCGTGCTCGGCAAGCCGGAGGTGGTGCGGCTGGCGCTGACCGCGCTGTTCGCGCAGGGCCACATCCTGCTCGAAGACGTGCCCGGCGTCGGCAAGACCACGCTGGCCCGCGCGATGGCGGCGACCATCCGCGGGCAGTGGCGGCGCATCCAGTTCACGCCCGACCTGCTGCCCTCCGACGTCTCCGGCGTGACGATCTTCAACCAGGCGACCCGGGGGTTCGAGTTCCACCCCGGGCCGGTCTTCGCGAACGTCGTCATCGCCGACGAGATCAACCGCGCCTCCCCGAAGACGCAGTCCGCGCTGCTGGAGGTGATGGAGGAGCGCACCGTCACCATCGACGGCACCCGGCATCCGGTGCCGCGCCCGTTCCTGGTGGTGGCGACGCAGAACCCGGTCGAGATGGACGGCACCTACCGGCTGCCCGAGGCGCAGCTCGACCGGTTCCTGGTCAAGCTGTCGGTGGGATACCCGTCCGAGGCGGTCGAGATCGAGGTGCTGCGCGGCGCCACGATGCGCTCCCCCGAAAACCTGGAACCGGTCGCCGATACCAACACGATCGGCCAGATGGTCGCGATGGCGCAGCGGGTGCACATCGCCGAGCCGCTCTACGCGTACGCGGTCCGGCTCGCCGCCGCGACCCGCAAGCACACGCACGCGCGCATCGGGGTGAGCCCGCGCGGCGTGATCGCGCTGACCCGTGCGGCGTGCGCGTACGCGCTGATCGAGGGGCGCGGCTTCGTGCTGCCCGAAGACATCAAGACGCTGGTCGAGCCGGTGTTCGCGCACCGGCTGATGCTCACCTCCGACGCCCAGCTGCGCGGAGTGACGCCCGCCGACGTGATCCGCGACGCGGTGCAGGCGGTCCCGGTGCCGTTGCCGGCCGGCCACCAGGCCGCCCCGCCATCCTGACCGGGGCCGCACGATGAGGCTCACTGGCCGCGGTATCGGCCTGCTCGCGAGCGCGGGCGCCCTGCTGGTCGCCGGCTTCTGGTTCGGGTACCCGGAGCTGACGCTGCTGGGCAGCGCGGCGGCGATCGCGGGCGGCTGCGCGTTCACGCACGCGGCGTGGCGGCCCCGGCTCGACGTCAGCCGGGTCGCCGACCCTGACCGGGTGGCCCGCGGCGAGGCGGCCAAGATGACGCTGACCGTGCGCAACAGCGGGCGGGTCGGGTCCACCAGCCTGATCGCCGAAGACCGGTGCGGACCCCGGCCGGTGCCGGTGCCGCTGCTGCGGCTGCGCCCCGGCCACGACACGACGGTCAGCTACCCGGTGCCGACCGAACGCCGCGGCGTGATCCCGGTCGGGCCGCTTCGGGTCACCCGCCGCGACGCGCTGGGGCTGGTCTCGCTGGCCCGCTCGCACGGCGACACGGCGAAGGTGTGGGTGCACCCACGCATCCACCTGCTCACCGCGGTGCCGGCCGGGGTGGCGCGCAGCCTCGACGGCCGCGTCGACAAGGTGCCGCACGGCACCATCACGTTCGACTCGCTGCGCGAATACGTGGTCGGCGACGAGCTGCGCCGCGTGCACTGGCGCACCAGCGCCAAGGTCGGCGAGCTGATGGTGCGCGAAGATCTCGACACCAGCCTGCCGCGCATCGTCGTGCTCCTCGACGACCGGGCCGATGCCCACCCGAAGCTCATCGACGGCTCTGGCGGCACTGCGGAGACGTTCGAGTCCGCGTGCGAGGCCGCCGCGTCGATCGTCGCCGCGGCGGTACGCGAAGACATACCGGTCACGCTCCAGATGGCCAGCGGCGGCGGCAGCGGCGGCGGTGACTTCCTCGACCGGCTCGCCGAGGCCGAACTGCACGGCGATGGCGACCTGCGCGGCACCACCGACCGGCTGCGCCGCGACCGGCTCGGCGACACGCTGGTGTTCCTCACCGGCCCTGGCGGCCGCGCCGACCTGGGGCTCGTCGGGGCGCTGCGCGGGCCGTACCCGTCGGTGGTGGTCGGGATGTTCGGCGGCCAGGGTTCGCCGGCGGGCGGCGGCGACGGCGTGGTCGTGCTCGACGCCGCCGACGGGGTCGAGTTCGCCGCGCGCTGGGAGGGGGTGCAGCGCTGGTGAGGTTCGTCAAGGCGGCCGCGGTACCCGTGACGCTGGCCGTGCTCATCGCACTGACCGGCGTCGCCCTGGGCCGCATCTACGCCGGTTCCCTGCTCCCCCAGCTCGTGGCCGGCGCCGCCATCGGCTCGGTCGGCATCAGCGCCGCCACCCGCAGGCTCCCGTCGTGGCTGGTCGCGCCGCTGTCCGTGGTTGGCATGACCGCGTACACGCTGCTGGCCGTCCTGGTCGCGGCGCGGCGCGCGCAGCTGCCCGGCAGCCTCGCCGACGTGCTCACCGACGCCGCCCGCAACGGCATCCCCCGGCTGCTCACCGCCATGATCCCGGTCGAGCCGACGCCTGACACCGTGCTCGTGCCGGTCGTCGGCGCCTGGCTGGCCGGGCTGGCGGGCGCCGAGATCGCCCACCGCGCCGGCCGGGTGCTGTTCGGGTACGCGCCCGCCGCGCTTCTGTACGCCGGCGCGCTCTACGTCGTGGGCCCCAACGCGGCGGCCGCGCTCTGGCCGACGCTCGCGTTCGCTTCAGTCGCCGCGCTGGGCTTGGCGGCGACTGGTCGGGAACAGGCCGCCGCGACCGGCGCGCTCGCGACCGGTCGCACGACGGCCACCGCGCCCGACGAGCTCGCCGCGCCGGTCCAGGCGGCCATCCGGGTACGGGTGGCAGCCGGCGCCGCGGCCGGGCTGGCCGTGATCGTGGCGCTCGCGGCGGCGATCGGGCCGGTCGTGGCCGCCCAGGTGGCCACCAAGCCGGTCGACCCGCGGCAATACGTGGAGCCGCCGCAGGTCGACAGCCTCGACGAGAACCCGCTGATCCGGATCTCCGGCTGGGCGCTCAATCCCGACCAGCGCCTGTTCGACCTCGACTCGCAGCCCGGCGGCGACGTGCGGGTCCGGCTGGCGGTGCTCAGCGACTACGACGGGATCACGTGGCGGGTCGGCGCGACGTACCGCAACGCCGGCCGGATCCTGCCCACCCCGACCGTCGCACCCGGCTCGCAGGCCGACACCGTCACGCAGCAGATCACGATCGCCGACCTCACCGGCCGGCTGCTGCCCGCGGCGGCCACCCCGACGGCCGTCGACGGGGCCCGGGTGGCCTACGACCCGGCGACCGGCACGCTGATCCGCCCCGAAGGGCTCACCGCTGGCCTGCGATACACCGTCACGTCCACGCGCGAGCGCCCCGACGGCGGCCTGCTGACGGCGGCCGACGTGCCGTCCGGCGCGGCGGTGGCGCGGATGCTGACGGTCGGCGACGAGGTGCCCGAGCGCATCCAGAGCCTCGCCGACCAGATCGCCGACGAAAACGGGGCGCCGTACCAGCGGGCGGTCGCGATCGAGGAGTTCCTCGCCACGCACTACCGGGTGGTGGCCGACTCCCCGAGCGGCCACGCGTACCCGAACCTGAACTTCTTCCTCTTCGGCCCCAGCAACGGCGGCGGCCAGAAGGGCACCTCCGAGCAGTTCGCGGCCTCGTACGCGTTGCTGGCCCGGCTGATGGGCCTGCCGACCCGGGTGGTGGTCGGCTTCGAGGCGGCCACCGGCAGCGGCCCGGTACGCGGTGCCGACGCGCTCGCCTGGCCGGAGGTGCTCTTCGAGGGCGTGGGCTGGGTGCCGTTCGACCCGATGCCGAAGCCGAACACCACACCCCGCCCGGTCGAGGAAGACTTCAAGCCGCCCACCGAGGATCCCACCGAGCCGCCGACCGAGGCGCCGATCACCGACGCGCCGAGCGAGTCCGCCACGCCGGTCGCCTCCGGTGCGGGCAGCGGCGGCGGGATCACCGGCGCGATGGTCGCCGGTGGCGTCACCGGGCTGATGGTGCTGCTCGTGGGCGGTGCCGCGCTGGTCGTGCTCGTGATGCGGCGGTCGCTGCGGCGGCGCCGGTTGGAGCACGGCCCGCCGGCCGAGCGGATCGCCGGGGCCTGGCTGGAGGTCAACGACGCGCTGCGCCTGGCCGGGCGGCCGGCGGGCGCCCACCTGGACGCCACCGAGGTCGTCGCGCACGCCACAGTCGCCGCCGAGGGCCGGCGCGCGACGCGGATACGGTCAGCGGCGCCGCCCCTGGTCGATCTGGCCCAGGCGGTCAACGTGGCGACGTTCGCCCCGTTCTCCACCGACGAGGCGCAGGCCGAGCGGGCCGGCGCGCAGGCGGTGGCGTACGCGAGTGAGCTGCGGGCGCGGCGCTCGTGGTGGCGCCGGGTGCTGTGGTCGCTGCACCCGGGCCCGCTGCGCTGGCACCGCCGCCGCTAGCCGCCCTCTGCTCGCGCCGCCAGGCCGCGCATCGCCGCTAGCCAGGCGTCCGGGTCTGCCGCCTTTCTACGGGTGTAGGCGGCTACCTCGGGGTGCGGGAGGATCAGGAAGCGTTCGGCCGCCAGGCCGTCGATCACCGCTTCGGCCACCTCGTCGGGGCTCAGCACGGCGCCGGACGCGGCCGTCACCAGGGCGCCCACGTGCCCGGCGGCGAGCCCGTCGTCGAGCATCGGCGTGCGCACGCCCTGCGGACAAAGGGCGCTGACCCGGATGCCGCGGTCGCCGTACGTGATCGCGAGCCACTCGGCCAGGCCGAGCGCCGCGTGCTTGGTGACCGTGTACGGCGCGTCGCCGACCGCGGTGAGCAGGCCGGCCGCGGAGCAGGTGTGCAGCAGGTACCCCTCGCCGCGGGCCAGCATCGCGGGCAGCACGGCGCGGGCCGCGTACACGTGGGAGAGCACGTTGACCGCCCACGCCCGCGCCCACTCGGCGCCGGACGCCTCGATGCCGGTGCCCACCGTGATGCCGGCGTTGGCGCAGAACAGGTCGATCCGGCCGTACCGCGCCTCCGCGGTCGCCACGAGCGCCTGTACCCGGTCCTCGTCCGCGACGTCGACCTCGACGGCGATGGCGCGCTCGCCGAGCGGCCCGGCCACGGCGTCGGCCGCGGCGCCGTCGAGATCGGCGACCACGACGCCCTCGGCGCCCTCGGCGACGAACCGGCGGGCCAGCGCCGCGCCGATGCCGCCCGCCCCACCCGTGACCACCGCGACCCGTCCGGCCAAACGCATGTGGCGATCCTGCCATGGCACGGCCGCGTTGGTGCTCGCTCCGCTCGCGCGAGCCGCGGGGCGGGCGTGACGGAGCGGCAGCGCTAAGTTAGCCTGACCTAACTATGAAGGACGAGTCGCTCGCGGACCTGCTCGGCGGCCGGCGGGGCGCGGTGGACGCCACGCTGCCGCCGGTCGCGTTCGTGGCCGGGTGGCTCGTCACCGGCCCGTCGGTGTGGGGCGGCGTGATCGCCGCGCTCGTCGTGGGCCTGGCCGTCGCCGGCTGGCGGCTCCGTCGCGGCGACCGCCCCCGCGCGGTGCTCGTCGGGCTGCTCGCGGTGTGCCTCGCCGCCATGATCGCGGTACGCACCGGCCGGGCCGCCGACTTCTTCCTCGTCCAACTCGTGTCCAACGCGGCCAGCGCGCTCGTCTGGACGGTCAGCATCGTGCTGCGCTGGCCGCTGCTGGGCGTGGTCGTCGGCACCGTGCTCGGCCAGCGCACCCGGTGGCGTCGCGACGCGGCGCTCGTGCGCGCGTACAGCCGGGCGAGCTGGGTCTGGGTGCTGCAGTACGCGGTGCGGTTGGCGGTGTTCCTGCCGCTGTACGCCGCCGACCAGGTGGTGGCGCTCGGCGTGGCCCGTGCGGCGCTCACCTGGCCGCTGGTGGCCGCCTGCCTCGCCGTGAGCTGGTGGGTGCTGCGCCGGACCCTTCCCGAGGACCATCCCGGCATCCGCCACCCCGTCACCGATCCCGAGCCCGCAATGTCCACAGCCGACTAGGGCCGCGTCAAGTGGGTGACCAGGCCGCGGCGCCCCCACTTTGATACCGCCCTGGGACACGCCTTAGCGCGGAGGGTTGCGGATCGATTGCGGTCCGGTTACCGTCTGGCCGTCTCTGGGGGGAGGTGGTCGGTCTGCTGGCTCTGCACGAGGTCGTCGTCGGCGTGCCAGGAAGCAGCGCGCGCGTAAAGCTTTCGGGGCGGGTTTCCGCTGGTGAGCTGGCTGCCGTGCCGGCCGCACCCGAGGTCGCCACCGCCGTCGCCCGCACCGTCGCCGGTCTCGCCGCACCTGTCTCGGGCCGGTTGGTCGTCGGCGACCGCGACGTCACCGGCCAGCCACCCGCCGGGCGACAGATCGGGTACGTGCCCGCGGGCGGCGGCCTGCTGCCACACCTGACGGTACGGGCCAATGTGGAGTACGGGCTGCGGCGGCGGGAGACCGTGCGCGAACTGTCCCGCAACTGGGCCGCCACCCTGACGTCCCGCCTCGAGCTGGTGCCCACCCTCAACCTGCGCCCCCATCAGCTCTCGGACGGGCAGCGGCTGCGCGCGGCGGTCGCCCGTGCGGCGGTGTGCCTGCCCGAGGTGCTGGTCGTCGACCTGCCGCCGGGCGTCGAGACCGCGGTGGGGCTGCGCGACCTGCTCGCCCGGGCCAGCCTGCCGACCGCGCCCGCGATGGCGGTGCTGGTCTGCACCGCCGACGACGACGTGCCCGCCGGCGCCGACCGGACGGTAACGGTGGTGGCGTGAGAGATCGCCTCGTCGGGCGCCGGACGCTGCTGCGCGCGGCGGCGGCCAGTGCCGCGACCGCCACGACGGCCACGACCGCCGCGTGTGGTCGCGGCGGCCGCGCGCTGGAGGTCGCCGTGGTGTGGAGCGGCGGCGAGCTGGCGCGGTTCCGCGAGGTCGTGCGGGGGTACCCGGAACCGGTGCGCGTCATCAGCGCCGGCGACAACATCGACGCCCTGCTGCGGGCGCGCGACCGGGCCGGGGCCCGCCCCGACGTCGCCATCCTTCCCCGGCCGGGGCTCGTCGCCGGGTACGCCCGGGACGGCTGGCTGGAGCCGCTCGACGCCGCGCTGGGCGAGCGGTACGCGCCCGCGTGGACCGATTTGATCACAGTGGACGGTGTGCTCTACGGCGCCTGGGTGAAGGCCGCGCACAAGTCGCTGTTCTGGTACCTGCCCTCCGTGCTGACCGAGCCGCCAGGCAGCTGGCCGGACCTGCTCGCCATGGTCGAGTCGCGGGCCGCCGGTGGCGGTCCGGCGCCGCTGGCCATAGGTGCCGCCGACGGCTGGGTGCTCACCGACTGGCTGGAGAACCTGCTCGCCGGCTTCGACGACGAGCAGCTGTACCGAAACCTGGCCGCCGGCGAGCCGCTGTGGGACGCCTGGCAGGTGCGCACCGCCCTCGCCGCCCTCGCTCGCATGTGGAGCGTCCCGGGCGCCTTCCCGGGCGGCGGCCGGCGCGCGCTGCTGACCCAGAACGAGGAGTCGGTCATCCAGGTCGTGGCCAGCCGCAGCGCGTGCACCGTCTTCGAGGGCGACTTCGTGGCCGGGGTCGCGCGGCAGTTCCAGGACGAGGCGCCGCGCACGTTCCGGTTTCCGGCGTTCGCCGGGCGGCAGCCGCTGGTCGTGGGCGGCGACGCCGCGGTGGTGCTGCGTGACTCGGCCGGTGGTCGAGACCTGGTGCGGTGGCTGGCCGGGTCCGACGCGTTCCGGCCGTGGATCGCCAGCGGCGGGTACCTGTCGCCCAACCGGCTGGTGCCGCTCGGCCTCTATCCCGCCGGGCAGCCCCGCGAGCTGGCGGCCGAGATCCGGGAACCGGTCGACAGGCTGCGCTTCGACCTGTCCGACCAGTTGCCGGGCAGCTTCACCGGGTTCGACGGGCAGGGCGTGTGGAAGATCCTGCAGGACTTCTTCGCGGCGGTCACCACGCCGTCGGCCGACCTGCGGCGCGCCGTCGACGACACCGTCGAGCAGCTCAACACGACCGCGAAGAAGGCGACGGCATGAGCCCCGAACGCGGTGTGCTGCTGGGCGAGACCGTCGTCATCGACGACGTCGGTCCGGCGCGACGCGGCCGGGCGTACCCGACCATCGGGACCACGACGGCGCTGCTGCTGCCGGCGGCGCTGCTGCTCGGCGGCCTGGTGCTCTGGCCGGTGCTGCGCACCGGGCACGCGAGCGTGACCGCGGAGGGCGACTTCGTGGGCCTGGAGCACTTCCGCACCGCGCTGGCCGACGACGGTTGGAGTGTGCTCGGCCGGACGCTGCTGTGGGCGATGGTGGTGCCGACCGTGGTGACGGCGCTGGGTTTCGTGCTGGCGGCTGCGTCGCGGCGCTCGTCCGGCGGGCGGATCGTGACGCTGATCCTGGTCGCGCCGATCGCGCTGCCGCTGGTGGTGACGGGTGTGACGTTCCGGCTGCTGTACGACCCGGATCCGGAGCGGGGCACGGCCACCTGGCTGACCGGTGCGCTGTGGCTCGGGCCGGAGCTGATCACGATCGCGCTCATGTCCGCGTTCGTGTGGGCGTGGGTCGGGCTGGCGGTGCTGGTGTTCCGGGCGGCGTTCGACGCGCTACCGCTGGCGCTGGCCGACGCGGTCCGCGCGTACGGCGGCACCCGGCTCGACGTCTTCCGCGACGCGCGCTGGCGGCCCCTGCTGCGGCGCACGGTCGCGATCGTGTTCGCGCTGGTGGCGCTGGCGACCTCGCGCACGTTCGACCTGATACTGGTGATGGCGCCCGGATCGGTCATCGACGAGGCGATGGTGGCGCCGGTGCGGGTCTGGCAGACGTCCAGCGGCACGGTGACCGGGCCGTCGGCGGCGCTGGGCGTGCTGTGGCTCGCGGTCGTCCTATTGGGAATGCTGGCGGCCGCACTGTGGACCCGCCAGGCGTGGCCCCCGCCCGCACCTGGTGCTCCCGTGCGTGAAACCGGTTCGGAGTGGCGGGCACCGCGGCTGGTGCGGCGGCTTCTGCCGCCCGCGGCCGCAGTCTGGTGGGCGATCCCGTTCGTCGTGCTCGTGGCGACGTCGCTGCACGCGCCGCGGGACGCGGCCACCCGGGGCTGGTGGACCGGACCGATCGGCCTGGCCTCGTACCGCGAGCTTTTCGAGGGCGGCGGGTTGACCCGCTCGCTGGCGCTGACCGCCGCGCTCGCCGCCGTCGTCACGGTCACCGTGCTCGTCGTGGCGTTGCTG
The DNA here is from genome assembly GCF_036906915.1 of Micromonospora sp. CPCC 206061. Taxonomy (NCBI): domain Bacteria; kingdom Bacillati; phylum Actinomycetota; class Actinomycetes; order Micromonosporales; family Micromonosporaceae; genus Micromonospora; species Micromonospora sp. CPCC 206061. The sequence continues at coordinate 29,344 of NZ_JBAKHX010000050.1, read as the reverse complement.
GCCGCGTACGCGCTGGCGTGGGTGTCCCCGCCCGGCGCGCAGGCCGCCGGGGTGGTGCTGCTCGGCGCGGCGGTGGTGCCGGTACAGGTCCTCGCCGGCCCGGTCACCGAGGTGCTCGACCGGGCGGGGCTGGCGGGCACGTTCGTGGGGCTCGCGCTGGTGCACGTGGCGCTCGGCGTGCCGTTCGCGGTGCTGGTGCTGCGCAACGCGCTCGCCGACGTGCCGCTGGCCCGGGTGCGGCGGGCACGCCTCGCCGGCCGTCGAGAGTGGAGCGTGCTCGCCAGGCTCGCGCCGGCAACGGTGCCGGCGGTCGTGGCGGTGTGCGTGCTGGAGTTCGTACAGGTGTGGAACGACTTCGTGGTCGGTCTCCACTTCGGAGGGCCGGACGCGGTGCCACTGGGGTTGGCGCTGTACGGGCAGACCCGGCAGTTCGTGTCCAACAGTGGGCTGGTCGCGGCCGGGTCGGTGGTCGCCTCGGTACTGCCGCTGTTGCTGGTCATCGCCTTCCGCAGGCAAGTCGTCGGCGGGCTCGTCTCGGGAGCGCTGCGGTGACACGGGAGCCGGCGCCACGCTGGCAGCGCGTCAGCGCCGCCGCCGTCGTCATCGGCTCGCTCAGCGGCGGTGTCGCCACCGACCTCATCGCCGACGCGGTCGGCAGCAACCTCGGCCCGGTGACCTGGTTGGTGGCCGGCGGGCTCGCGGCGGTCGCCGGGATCGTGCTGCTGGCGCTGGAGTTCCGCAAGCGCCGGGCCGCCGAGTGGGAGGAGCCGCCGCCCCCGGTGCCGCGCCAACGCGCCGGCGTGCCCACCGACCTGCCGTACACGTACGGGTTCGCGGGGCGGGACGCCGACGTCGACTGGGTGCGCGAGGCGCTGGAGACCGAACACGCGGTCGCGCTCGTCGGGCGGCGCGGCGTCGGCACTTCGGCGTGTGCGGTACAGGCTGCCAACATGGTGCGGGACCGCTTCCCCGACGGGCAGATGTACCTGGACCTGCGCGCGTACGGCCGGCCGATGCGCCCGAGGCAGGTGCTTTCGGCGGTCGCGCGCAAGCTCGGCGCCCGCCCGCCGCGCTCGCCGCGCGCGGCCGACCTCGCCGCGACCGGTGCCGAGCTGCGGGCACGGCTCGGCGAGCGCAAGGTTCTTCTGGTACTGGACAACGTCGCCGACCCCCTGCAGGTGCGCCACCTGCTGCCGCCCGCGCCGCAGGCCCGGCTGCTGATGGCCGGCGCACCCAGCCTGTCCACTGTCGATGGTGTCGCGGTGCGGTGGCTGGGCGAGCCCGATCGCACCGACGCGCTCAAACTGCTCGCCGACGCCCGCACCGCCGCCGGGCGGCGCACCGCCCCAACCGAGCCGTCCACAAAGGATCTTGTGGAGCTGTGCGGCCGGCAGCCGCACGCGATCCGCGCCCTCGGGCAGCAGATCGGGCACCGCGGCTGGCGCGCGGAGGAGGTACTGACGGCGCTGCGGCACGTGGTGGCCGCCCCGGTGCACCAGAAGGTGCCGCACGCCGAGGCGCTGCCGCTGCTCGCCGAACGCGACATCGCGTACCGGGCACTCAGCGGACCGGCCCGCCGCCTGTTCCGGCTGCTGTCGCTGGCGCCCGGGCCGCTCGACCGGCCCGCGATCGCCGCGCTGCGCCGCCACCCCGAGCAGGCGCTGGATGAACTGGCCAACGGCGGCTTCGTCAGCGCGGCCGAGGGCGGCCGGTACGAGGTACGGCCGCTGCTGTCCGGGTACGCCCGGCTGCACCTGCGCCACGACGAGCCCGCGCGGCGCCGGCTCTGGGCGTACGCGCGGCTGATGCGGCACCTGGCCCGCCAGGCCGAACGGCAGGACCCGGACTGGCTCGTCCTGCACCACGATTTGCTACGCGCACTGGTCACGTCCTCGCCGGACGGTCCGGCGACGGTCGTCGAGCCGTTGCCGCGGCGGGTGCGCCGGTGGTGGTTCCGGCTCGCGGTAGCGCTGTGCGCCTGGTACGCGGAACAGGACCGCACCGACGAATGGGAGCAGGTCTGCCATGCGGCGCTCGGCACCAGGCTGGGTGGCGACAGGATCGGCGGCGACCGGAGCCTGGTGGCCGGCTGGGCACACAACGAGCTCGGCGTGATCCGGCGCCGCCGCGGCGACCCGCACGGCGCGGCGGCGGTGCTGACGCTGGCGGTCACCGAACGCGGCCGGCGCGGGCAGGCGCAGGCCCGCACGAACCTGGGCCTGGCCCTGCTCGACCAGGGCGAGGTCGACGCGGCGATCGAGCACCTGCACCGCGCCCGCGAGCACCGCGCCCCCGGCGACCGCGCCGGCCAGGCGCTGACCCACCTCGGGCTCGGTGCCGCATACCTGGCCCGCGGCGAACCGACCAAGGCCCGCCACCACCTCGTGCAGGCAGCGAACGCCTTCGAGGCGGCCGGCGACCGGCGCGGCTACGCGGCCGCGCTGACCAACCTGGTGCTCGCCCAGTGGCGGCTCGGCGAGCACCTGGACGCCGCGCACGCGTGGGCGGCGGCGCTGGAGGTGTACGAACTGATCGACGACCCGGGCGGTCGGGCGGCGGCCCTGCTGAACGCCGGTGCCGCGCTGGTCAACACCGACCCGCCGCGCGGCGAGCCGGCCCGCGAGCTGCTCACCGAGGCCCTGCGGTTGCGGGCCGACCGCCGCCCCGACGCCGCGCTCGGCCGTACGCTGCTGCACCTCGGCGACGCGGAACTGGCCGTGGACCACCCGACCCGCGCCCGCGAACGCTGGCAGGAGGCCGCCGATGTCTGCGAGGAAGCAGGCGACGAGGAGGGCGCGGCGGAGGCCAACCACCGCCTGACCGACTGACGCCCGCCCCGTGAATCCGCTGACAGCGAACGGCTCGGCGTGCGCTGACAGCGAACGTGCGAGACCTGGCGGCCTGCGCGCGGCTAGCGTCACACGCATGACAACCCACGCCCGCGGCGGCGCCGGAGCGGCCGCATCCCTCGACGACTCGGTCTACAACCGGCTGCTCAAGGAGCGCATCGTCTTCCTCGGCAGCGAGGTCACCGACGACGTGGCCAACCGGATCTGCGCCCAGCTCCTGCTGCTCGCCGCCGAAGACGCCCAGCGCGACATCAGCCTCTGGATCAACTCGCCGGGCGGCTCCGTGTACGCGGGCATGGCCATCTACGACACGATGCAGTTCATCGGCAACGACGTGTCCACTGTGGCCATGGGCATGGCGGGCTCGATGGGCCAGTTCCTGCTCTGCGCCGGCACGCCCGGCAAGCGCTACGCGCTGCCGCACGCGCGGATCATCATGCACCAGCCCTCGGGCGGCATGGGCGGCACGGCAGCCGACATCGCCATCCAGGCCGAGCAGATGGTGTACACCAAGCGGATGCTGCTGGAGATGATCGCCCAGCACACGGGCCAGACGTACGAGCAGATCGTCACCGACGCCGACCGCGACCGCTGGTTCACCGCCGAAGAGGGCGTGCGCTACGGGTTCATCGACAAGGTGATCAGCGGCGCCCGCCAGGTGCCCGCCCTGCCCTGACGTCCTCGTGAGGTCGCACCCTCAGCCTCCATCCCGATAGCCTCGGGACACATCGACGGATGGGGAGGTTTCGTTGTGCGACGGCTATTCTCCAGCCCTGGGTTATTGAGCGCCGCCCTGGTCGGCGCGGCACTCGTCGTGACGGCGCCGGCCGCACCGGCACAGGCGGCGGGCGTGGTGATCAGCGGAGGCGTCACGCAGCCGGTCTTCGACTACACGCAGGCGATCCGCGAACGGGTGTTCATCGAGACCACGGTCGACAGCGACTTCGACGGGCGGCGTGACCGGGTCGAGGCGCGGATCATCCGGCCGAAGGAGACCGAGGGGCGCCTGAAGGTGCCCACGATCTTCGAGCCGAGCCCGTACTGGGCGGGCATCAACAACGTGCCCAACCACGACGACATCGACCGCGACGACCCGGGCGCGTCCGCGCGGCGTTCGAGCGCACGGTCCGAGGAAGACATCCTCTTCTACGGGTTCCTCGACAACTACTTCGTGCCCCGCGGGTACGCGGTGGTCGTCGCGGACAGCGTGGGCAGCGGCGGCTCCGACGGCTGCCCCACCTCCGGCGGGCGGAACGAGACCCTTGGCATGAAGGCCGTCGTCGACTGGCTGACCGGCCGGGCGCGCGGCTTCGACGAAGACGGGCGGCCGGCGGCCGCCCGATGGTCCAGCGGCCGCGTCGGCATGACCGGCGCGTCGTACAACGGCACGCTGCCCAACGCGGTCGCTTCCACCGGCGTCCACGGCTTGGAGACCATCGTGCCCATCGCGGCCATCTCCTCCTGGTACGACTACTACCGCGCCAACGGTGGCGTGGTGGCCCCGGGTGGCTACCAGGGTGAAGACACCGACATCCTCGCCAAGGCGGTGCTGACCCGGCAGAACCCGGAGGTGTGCGCCGGCGTCATGGCCGACCTGGAGCGCGAGCAGGATCGGGTGACCGGCGACTACAGCCGGTTCTGGCACGAGCGCAACTACGTGCCCGACGCGCACAAAGTGAAGGCGAGCGTGCTGCTCGTGCACGGCCTCACCGACTGGAACGTCAAGACGCAGCACTTCGGGCAGTGGTGGGACGCCCTGGCGGCGAACGGCGTGCCGCGCAAGATCTGGCTGCACCAGGGCGGGCACACCACCCCGTTCTACTTCCGGCGCGCGGAGTGGGTCGAAACCCTGCACAAGTGGTTCGACTACTGGTTGCACCGCGTCCAGAACGGCGTCATGTCCGAGCCGATGGCCGACGTCGAACTGACGCCGAACCAGTGGCAGGCGTACCGCAACTGGCCGGTGCCCGGCAGCAAGCCGGCGTCGTACTTCCTGGGGCCGGACGCGCTGACCCGCAAGCCGGCCGGCGTCGGGCAGACCGCCACGTTCGTCGACGCGCCCAGCCGCACCGCCGAGGAGCTGGTCGAAGACCCGTCCGGCGCCAATCGGCTGGCGTTCCTGACCGAGCCGCTGGCGGCGCCGGTGCACCTGTCCGGCACCCCCGAGCTCAGCGTGCGTGCCGGGCTCGACGGGCGCTCGCCGTACCTGACCGCCCTGCTCGTCGACTACGGCGAGGGCGAGCGCGTGTTCGGCGGCCGCCCGACCGGCGACGTCGACTGCCTCGGGCCGGGCATACCCGGAGACCCGGGCTGCTTCGAGCGGTACGTGCACGACACCGGCGTGACGCCGTACGAGATCGTCAGCCGCGGCTGGCTCGACGTGCGCAACCGCACGTCGATCTGGCGCAGCGAGCCGATCACGCCGGGCAAGCAGTACACATTCGAGTGGGGCATGCAGCCACAGGACCACGTGTTCCCCGCCGGGCACCGGATCGGCATCGTGCTGATCTCGACCGACCGCGACTACACACTGCGCTACCGGGCGGGCACCGAGGTCGATGTGGCGCTCGGCGTCAGCCGGGTGACGCTGCCACTGGCGCGCGGCGGCGCGGGCTGAGCAGCCGCATGCCGGGCACCTCGACGAAGCGGTGCAGTAGCCACGCGAGCACATAGGACGTGAGCAGCAGGCCGGCGGTCAGCCCGACCGCCGGCCACGCCCGCCACGGCCCACGCAGTTCGAAGAGCTCCACGACGGTCACGATGACGGTCAGGTGCACCAGGAAGAACGCGTACGAGACCTCGCCCAGGTGCACCGCGACCCGGTGCCGCCAGAACGAGCGCGCGCCGCGCAGGTCGGCCAGCGCCGCGGCCGGGATCAGCAGCGCCGTCCCGACGATCGTGGCAGCTGTGTCACGGGTCTGCGCCGGCAACAGACCGACCGCGAGATAGTTGGCGGCGTAGAGCACCATCGCCAGGCGCAGCCCCGGGCCGCGCCACGCGCCAGCCATGACCAGGCGGGCCAGCACGATGCCGATGACGAACTCGCACATCCGCGTCACCGGAAAGATGTACACGAACCAGCGCTCGCGGTCCGGCGACACGGCGACCGTCGCCAGCACGGGCATCAGCCACACCGCGGCCATGACCGCGACGCCGATCGGATACAGGGCGGCGGGGCGCAGCCGGCGCAGTCCCGCGTACAGCAGCGGGAAGCACAGGTAGAAGAACATCTCGCACGACAGCGACCAGGCCACCGGGTTGATGCCCAGATAGTAGAAGTCCTTGGTGTACCAGGCGTTGACCAGCGCGGCACCGGCGAACAAGGGCTCCCAGAACACCGGCGGTATCCGGTCGGTCACCACCAGCGAGCCGACGGCGAGCGCCATCGCAACCAGGTGCGCCGGATAGACCCGCGCGACCCGGCCCTGCCAGAACCGCAACGGACCGCGCCGCCCCACCGACCAGGTCAGCACGAAGCCAGACAGCACGAAGAAGAACGAGACACCCAGGTCACCGGCGTCGAAGAGCAGCCTCGCGGTCCAGCGGCCGGCCGGGTCGACCAGCGGCACGAACGAGTACGCGTGCAGGCCGAACACGCCCAGCGCGGCGGCGAACCGCAACCCGGTCAGCGAGGGCAGCCGGGCGGCGGTGGGTGACTCGGACAGGAGATCTCCCCGGTCAGGCGGCGGCACAAACGCCGTCCAGCCTAGCCCTGTGCGCAGATAGCGGGAGAGGCCGCCACGGGGGAAGCGGCCTCTCCACTCATCACGGTACCCCCAAATTCACATTCGCGGGAGAGCGCCGTGAGTCTCTGTCGTTCCGGCCGGTCGGGCGGCCCGGAGTGGCACAGCAGTGACTAGAGTGACGGCCGGTCCGCTTGATCGCCTTACGAGGAGGCCCGCGCCCGTGCCCGACGACGTCACCGCACCGTCCGATCGTCCGGTGACCCGAGTGCGGTTCCCACGGATGGTGCGCGAGTACGCCTGGCTGGCCGCCGCGGTCGGACTCGGCGTCGTGGTACTTCTGTGCTCGCTGCCGTTCGTGTCGGGTACCGGACTCACCTGGAACTCCGCCGAGCCGGTGGCGGTCGCGAGCAGCGCGCCCACCGCGACGGCCGACCCGACCACGCCCAGGCCGTCGCCGTCCGCGGCCACCGCGAAGCCCTCGCCGAGCCGGACCACCCAGGCTCCCCGCAAGCGCACCACCACCGCGCCGACGACGGCGGCCGCGCGCCCGTCCCCCTCGATCGCCGCCGCACGCACCTTGCTCGGCCCGGAGGCCGCCGACGGGTTGTGGCAACTCGTCGGCGGCTACTGCCAGCGCGGCGAGGCGTGGGCGAAGCCGGGCGAGAACGGCGACGGTAACTGGTGGTGCGTGCGCTGGAACCGGTCGCCGGAGGTCGCCGACATGAGCGCCGCCTGCCGCAACACGTACGGCCGCAGGGCGTTCGCCGAGACCTCGAACCGCCGCGACCCCTTCGCCTGGCGCTGCTACCGCCGCTGACCCCACGCATGGAGCCGGGCGGGGGCACCGTGGTGCACCCGCCCGGAGGCTTGTGGGTGGTGGGCCGGCCGAAACGCTGCGTTGGCCACTCCGGCCGACCCACCACTGGTTGGCCTGACCGTGGGAATCAGGCCGCTAGCCAGCCCGACCGTGGGAATCGGACTGTCTATTAAGGGCTCCGGGATGAGGGGGAAGGAGAGACCCCTCATCCCGGGGCGGCTACCGGAGTCAGTCCCCGATCAGCCGGTCGTAGTCGTGCAGTGCCATGGCGACGTCCACCTGCGCCCAGAACCGGTGGTAGTTGAACGTGGGTACGGCGCCGCCGTTCAGGTACGCCTCCACCTTCGGCCAGTCCGGGTCGTTGCGCAGGAACGAGCGGATGCTGAGGAAGGTGCTGTTGGAGTTGATCTGGTCACCGTTCGGCATGACACCCGTGTAGCCCGGCGGGATGTACAGGCCCTGGCCGGTGCTGGCGTTGTAGGTGTCGTCGAAGCGGTTGTAGTCGGCCTTGGTCTCCGGCACCGACACGCCCTTGTCGTCCTTGTGGAGCAGGACGGCGTCGAGGAGCGCCTTTGCGGTGGCCTGGGCCTGGGTGTTGCCGGACTTCGCCCCGTAGTAGGTGAGCGTCCGGGCGTACGCGCCGGCGACACCGACGTCCTGCGTGTGGTCGACGATCGAGACCCGCAGGCCGGCGTTGTTGACCGACGTGGTGCTGCTGGTCCAGTTGCCGCCGGGCTGGCCGGTCCAGCTCAGCGTCGACGGGATCTGGTAGTTGGCCCCGCTGACCGTGGTGTTGGCGATGGCCCACGCGACCCACTTGTCGAGCAGCGCCTTGGCCTGCGCGTTGCCGGTCTCGTGGTAGTACTCGGCGACCCGCTCCATGCTCCACGCCTGGAAGCCGAACCACTGGTTCGACGGCGGGTCGTGGTAGACCGGCTTGTCGTCGTACACCATGCCGTAGAAGGTCGGGCGGCCGGCCGGGCGGGCGCTGTAGTCGCCGTTCCAGCTGTTGGTCGCGCCACCGGCGATCGCGCCGTCAGCCGACTGGAGCCAGGTGTAGAACTGGATCTGCCGGTTGAGGCTGGTCGCCCAGTCGGTCTGCGCCGACGCGGACCGCGGGATCAGCTCCGGGGTGGTCGACAGCGCCCACGCCGCGAACGGGTTCTGGTAGCCGCCGTGGTTGTGGCTGGAGCCGATCCGCCACGCCCAGGTGTTGCTGCCCTGCGGGCCGCCCCAGGCGTAGTACCAGGAGAGAAGGTAGTTGGAGCTGCTCTTGCCGGTGCCCGCGGCACAGGTCGGCGAGGCGCAGCCGGGGTTCTTGTAGTACTTGTCGTACATCGAGTACCGCAGGTAGTCACCCATCTGGGCGGCCTTCTGGATGGTCGGCAGGATGGCCGACTGCTGGCCCTGCTCCTTGGCCCACTTCAGTGCCCAGTACGCGGCCTGGACGGCGCGCGCGTCGGCGTCGGGGGCGTTGGTGTAGCGCCACTGCTGGGTGTACGACGAGTCACCGAGGAAGATCGGCAGGAACCCGCCGTTGCCCTGGCGACCGAAGTTGAACGTCTCGCAGGAGGGGTGCGGCACGGTCTCGAAGACCGACTCCTGCGGGCCGCGCTGGTAGGTGTTGATGTACGCCGGGCGGGTGGTGCGGTCGCCGCACTTGCCGAAGCCGTACACGTTGTCCACATCGAGCAGCCAGTGCATGCCGTAGACCCGGTTGTTGCCGTAGGTCTGGGTCAGCTCGTTGTACAGCGGGTCCTGGCCCACCGACACCGTCGAGTCGAGCTTGCCGCCCTGCTGCGGGTACAGGTCGGGCCGGTTGGCCTCGGGCGCGTAGTCGGCCGGGTCGTTCGGGTTGTAGCCACCCTGCGTCTCGGACGGGATGATGTAGCGCTCCATGATCCCCCAGGCGTTGTTGAACGGCGTCCAGTTCTGCGTGGCACGGCCGTACATCGCTTCCAGGGAAAGCCAGTAGCTGAACGCCTCGGAGGTGGTCTCGTGACCGTGGTCGGGCGCCTCTACGAGCAGCGTCTCGACCGAGTGGTACGGGATGCCCTCGGGGCTGAAGTACCCGTTGGCCGGCGCCTTGAGCTTGTTGTACAGCTCCATGAACTCGTCGGCGTACCGTCCGGGCTGCTGGGTGTTCTCGTCGTCCTGGACCGTCACCTGGGTGACCGACGACGTGTAGTTGGTGGCGCTGGCGGTGATCGTCGCCGTGTCGTTGGTGGCGTCGGCGTCCTGCGCCGCGTTCACCGGGACGTTGACGCCGGTGCTCCAGTTGCCGGTGGTGATCGTCGCGCTGTTGGCGCCCAGGGTGATGTCAGCGTCGCCGGTCTTGGCGAGGTTGACGGTCACCGGGCCGGTGGGCGCGGCGCTGAGCTTGACGTTCAGGGCTGAACTGCTGCCCTCGGCGATGGACAGGGTTGGCGGCGTGACGACGTTGGCCTGGCCGGTGCCGGTGACCGTGAACGCGACCTCGTCGGTGCCGGTGAGTCCAGCGCTGTCGTACGCGCGGGCCTGCGCGGTGTACGAGCCGGCGGGCAGGCCGGTCATCGAGTACTCGTACGGCGCCGCGCTGTCGGTGTTGACCAGCATGCCGTTGCGGTAGAACTCGACGCGCGCGACCGGGCCCTCCAAGTCAGTCGCGGTGGCCGCAAGGTTGACCGTGGCCGGCGCGGTGAACGTGGCGCCGTCGGCCGGGCTGGTGATGTCGACGGTCGGCGCGGTGTTGACCGCCCCGTTGCACGTGACGCCGTTGATGGTGAACGCCGTGGGCTTGGCGTTGGTGCCGGAGTACGAGGCGTTGAAGCCGATCGTGAGCGACGCGCCGGTGGCGAGGTTGCCGTTCCAGGCGGTGTTCCTGGCGGTGACCTGGTTGCTGCCGGCGGCCTGGTTCCAGGTGGCCGACCAGCCCTGCGTGATCCGCTGGTTGCCGGGGAACGCGAAGCCGAGGGTCCAGCTCGTCAGCGGGTCACCGATGTTCTTGATCTGCACGTTCGCGGTGAAGCCGGTGCTCCAGTCGTTGGTCGTATAGACGACGTCGCAGGAGGTCGCGGCGTAGGCCATGCCGACTGGTACGCCGACCATCCCGCCCGCGACCAACGCACCAGCGGCCACCATGGCCACTCGGCGTTTTCTTGCGGTGAGCTTCATGTGGGGGTGTCTCCTCGCGGACCTGGCCGAGCCCGTGGGGCCTCGGCGGGCACCTTCTACGCGGTGGTGAGCAGCGCGTAGGGCGGAAGGCGCCGGTAACGTTGGTCAGCCCGTCCCGGACCGGGAGGCGAACGACGCACGTCGTTCACATTTGGGCGCCGTTCCCGATGGGGATGCCCTCGGCGACCCGCCGCTCGCGCAGTTCTTTGGCTCCCTTGCGCGGTGTTCGACAGTCTTGCATGGGAGCGCTCCCGCAGCAAGTGACGGCTTTTTCCCGCCCCACGTCGCATCGACACACGTGCCCTGACCTGCGATCTAGCGGCACAGTGGAGTTTCACGAGGGTTGGCGTGTTGTTTCGATCTTGTTTTGGGTCTTTCACAAACCCGTGACGCGGACTACAGTCCTCACCAACGTCGATGGGAGCGCTTCCATTGATGTCAATGCAAGACATGGGACTATACCGACACCGACGGTCTAGTCCCCAGCCATCTCAGCCGCAGAGCTGACGGCGGGCCAGCCCGGACTCCGCCGCCAGCGTCTCACCCCCCGGTCGAGAGGAGGTGGAACCAGAGCCACTCGCGTGGCCCGGCTCCCGCGCGACATGCGCGCCGAGGAGGCAGATTCCTTGGACGCCATGTATGTAACGATGGTGGGGACGGGGGTTGCCCTCCCCGTCCCCACGCTAAGCCCTCTTGATAATCGGGGGAATCGGTCGACTGCGCCTAACCGGTCGACCGAGTCGGCATTATCGGCAATCGGACGTGCCTCACCTCTCGCCACCGACCACCAGACAGCCACCCTGGTCGGTCAGCGCCGACCGACTTCTGCCACCTCTCTAGTTCGGCCAGGTTCCAACCCTGACGCACGGCGCCGCCGCCGCGCGCGCCAGGGCCGGTAGATGCCCGCCCTCATGCGGTCCAACCGGCCGAGCGATGTAACCAGAGCACCGGGAACATCGCTACCCGATCACCCCATTTCCATCTGCCACGATCCGGGTTAGCCTTGGGAGCGCTCCCAGACCATGGGGATGGGAACACCACCGAGGAGACCCGAAGATGTCCGTACCCACCAGGCGGCACGACGACCGCCGCGCCGTGCAGTCCGCGTCCGGTGTGTTACCGGCACCCGCGTCGAACGGCGCCGCCCACGAGGCCAGCCCCGGCGCCGCCGTCGACCCCGCGGCCACCCACGGCAGCTCACCGGCAGAACCCAACCAGCCCTTCCCGGGCCCCGAGCCGGACGCCCGGCTCGGTTTGGCGTTTCCGGAGGGATTCGGCTGGGGAGCCGCTACGTCCGCGTACCAGATCGAGGGCGCCACGAAGGACGACGGCCGCGGTGAGTCGGTGTGGGACACCTTCAGTCACACGCCCGGCAAGACCCGCAACGGCGACACCGGTGACATCGCCGTCGACCACTACCACCGGTACCCGCAAGACCTGGACCTGATGCGCGACCTCGGGTTGCGCTCCTACCGGTTCTCGATCTCCTGGCCGCGCATCCAGGCGGACGGCACCGGCGCGCCCAACCAGCGCGGCCTCGATTTCTACCGCCGACTGGTCGACGGGCTGCACGAGCGTGGCATCGAGCCCATGGCGACGCTCTTCCACTGGGACACGCCGCAGGCGCTGCAGGACAAGGGCGGCTGGGCATCGCGTGCGACGGCGTACCGGTTCGCCGACTACGCCGAGGCCGTCTACGCGGCCCTCGGCGACGCCGTGCCGGTATGGCTGACCATCAACGAGCCCAAGACCGTCGTCCAGAACGGGTACATCCAGGGTCACCACGCGCCCGGCCTGCACGAGGAGAGCCTGGCATACCAGGTCGCGCACCACCTCCAGCTCGCGCACGGCCTCGCGGTGCAACGGCTGCGCGGCATGGGCGGCAACATCCGGATCGGCCCGGCGTTCAACCTGCACCCGTGCTACCCCGCCGACGACACCCCGGAGGCGCTCGCCGCCACGCGGCTGTTCGACGGGTACGAGAACCGGCTGTACCTCGACTCCGCGCTGCGCGGTCACTACCCCGCCGACGTGCTCGCCGACCAGGGGCCCGACAGCCCCTTCGCGCGGTCCATCCAAGACGGTGACCTGGAGATCATCCACACGCCGATCGACCTGCTCGCCGTGCAGTACTACACGCCGCTCTACATCAAGGGCGACGGCAGCACCGAGCAGCGGCACGCCACCACCAAGGCGTTCTGGCAGCAGATCTACCCCGAGGGCATGTACGACATCCTCACCCGGGTACACCGCGACTACGGCCCGGTCTCGCTCACCGTCACCGAAAACGGCCTGCCCTGCCCAGACGTCCTCGGCCCCGAAAACGACATCGACGACGTCGAGCGGGTCGCGTTCCTGCGCGACCACTTCGCCGCCGCGCACCGAGCAATCGCCGACGGCGTGCCGCTGGAGAGCTACCATGTCTGGTCGCTGCTCGACAACTTCGAGTGGGACCAGGGATACGAGGAGCGCTGGGGGCTGGTCTACGTCGACTACACCACCCAACAGCGCATACTCAAGCGCAGCGCCCGCTGGTACCAGCGCGTGATCGCGGAAAACGCGGTTTGACGTCCTATGTAGGGGCGCGCGGCGCGCGCCCCTACATTTGCCAGGAGACGCTGTGGAAAGCCTAACCAAACGCCAGATCACCGAGGACGAGCTCGTCGCGCTCGTCCGCCGCGGCTTCGGCCCCACCGCGGCCATCGACGAATGGCGCGAGCTCACCGACGGCACCTACAACGCCGCGTACGCCCTCACCGTCGACGAACGCCCGCTGGTGCTCAAGGTCGCCCCGCCGCCCGGGCTCGACCTGCTCACGCACGAGGTCGACCTCATGCGCACCGAGGCCGAGTTCTACCGCCGCGCATCGGCCGCAGGCATCCCGGTGCCCGAGGTGGTGTTCGCCGACTTCGACCGCGCGCTGCTCAGCAGCGACTACGCGTTCCTCAGCCTGGTGCCGGGCACCGACCTGAACACCAGCAAAGACGGCCTGACGGCCGCCCAGGTCGCGGTGGCGCGCGCGGAGATCGCGGCACTCACCGCCCGCCTACACACGATCACCGGTCCAGGATACGGGTACCCGCTGCGCGAGAGCCGAAGTTGGCGACCGACCTGGCGTGCGGCGTTCGGCGCGATGGTCGACGACCTGCTGGCAGACGCGTCCCGGCTGAACAAGCCGCTGCCGACCTCGCCCGAACGCATCGGCGAGCTGCTGCGCCGCCACGCCGACGTCCTGGACGATGTGGACCGCCCGGCGCTGGTCCACTTCGACCTGTGGGACGGCAACGTCTTCATCGACACCGACGGCAGGGTCACCGGTCTGATCGACGGCGAACGGGCATTTTTCGGTGACCCGGTGGCCGAGTTCGTGTCGCTGGCGCTATTTCGCGACCTGTCCGACGCGCCCGAACTACTCGCTGGATACGCCGAGGGCAGCGGGGCGCCGTTCGCCCTGACCAGCAGCGTGCGGCGGCGGCTCAACCTGTACACCACATATCTCTACGTAATCATGGCGATCGAAGGCGCGACCCGCGGCTGGCAGGGCCCCGAACGCGACCGTTACGAGGCGTGGCTGGGTGAACGCCTTGAGGCACAGTTGGCGTTGCTCTGAACGTCGGAGACACTTAGCGGCATGACGTTCGCGCCCGGGCTGCTCCTGCACGACCGGTACGACATCGTCGAACAGATCGGCGTCGGCGGGATGTCCGAGGTCTGGCTGGCCATCGACCAGGTGCTCGACCGTCCGGTGGCAGTCAAGGCGCTCACCGCCACCCTCGAAGACGACCCCGATCTGATGGCCGCCACCTGGCGCGAGGCCAGAGCCACGGCCAAGCTCACCCACCCGCACGTCACGCAGGTGTACGACTACGGTGAGGAAACGCTGCGTAACGGCGCCATCGTGCCGTACCTGGTGATGGAACTGCTCGACGGGCGCAACCTCGCCGACCGGCTCACCGACGGCCCGCTGCCGTGGCCCGACGCCGTACGGATGGCCTCCCAGGTCGCGTCCGGGCTCGCCGCCGCCCACCGGATGGGCGTGGTGCACCGCGACGTCAAACCCGGCAACGTCATGCTGACCGACACCGGCGCGAAGGTGCTCGACTTCGGCATCGCCGCGTTTTCCGGCACCCGCCCCGACGTCGACGGCGCGTGGCTGGTCGGCACGCCCGCGTACGCCGCACCCGAGCGGCTCACCGCCGGCTCCCCCGACCCCGCCGCCGACGTGTACGCCCTCGGCGCCCTGCTCTACGAGTCGCTCACCGGCGAGCCGCCGCTGCCCGTGGTCACCTGGGACGAGGCCGAAGCCGCCCACCGGACGGCTCCCACCTTCGCCCCGCCCGCGGTGCCGGACCTCCCGCCCGCCGTGGCCGCGCTGTGCCTCGCCTGCCTGTCCCGTGACCCCAGCCGCCGTCCGCGCGCCCAACAGGTCGCCGACGCGCTCGAAGCCGCCGCCACGCCGGCCAAGGAGCGCCGCCCGGTCGACATCCGCCGCCCCACCGGCCCGACGTACCAGCGCGGCGTGGCCCGCGCGGCGGCGGCGCCCGGCGGCTCACCGTCCGGCGACGCGCGCTTCCCGTCCGGCGGCCGCGTGCCCTCCCCCGGGCCGCGCACCGCCATAGCCCGCGCGGTGCCGCCGTCCGGCCCGCCACCACGCCCCGGCGCCATGGTCGCGCCCCGGCGCCGCCTGCGCCCCTCGCTGATGCTGCTCACCGGCCTGCTCCTGGCCGGCGGCCTGACCGCGGCCGCGGTCGCGTCGTTCGTGCCGAGCCAGCAGCCCGGCACCGCCGGTCCGCCCCGCGCCACCGGTCCCGCCCGACCGACCACCGCCGCGCCGGACCCGACACCGACGTCGGCGGCCCAGGTGGTGGCCTTGGTCGAAGAAACCCTGGAAGCCGCGATCGCCGCCGGCCGGGTCGACGATGGCGCGGCGGACGATCTGCGCGACGGCGTCGACGACCTGCGCCAGACCCTCAACCGCGACCCCGACGACCTGCGCCGCGAGGCCGCCGAACTCCTCGAACAGATCAACGACTTCACCGAGGACTCGCTGGACCAGGAAGCCAGATTCGAACTGACCCTGGCCCTGAACCCCCTGCTCTCCAACACCACCAGCTGACCCACGCTCCACGCGGGCCGGAGGGGCTAGCGGGGGAGAGCGCCCTGGAGTTCGGCGCGGAGCGCCGGCGTCAGCATTTCGCCGGCCTGCTTGGCCAGTCGTGCCATCTCGTACCCGACCACGCCGATGTCCGCGTCACCGGCCGCCAGCGTCGCCAGGATCGAACCGTCCCGGATGGCCATCACCAGGAAGTATCCGCGGCCCAACTCGACCACGGTCTGCTTGACCACATCGTTGTCGAACATCGATGCGGCGCCCATGGTGATGCTCATCAGGCCGGACGTCACCGCGGCCAGCTTGTCGGCGTGGCCGCGCGGCAGGTGGTCGGACACGGCGACGAGCAGCCCGTCGGAGGAGACCACGATGGCGTGCGCCACGCCGGGCGTACGGTCGGCGAACGCGCTCACCAACCAGCTCAGATCTCGCGCGTCTTGACTGAGCTCACTCATCGTGCCTCCTGGTTCACGTGCCCCGCGACGAGCCTCGCGGCGGTGTCGGTCTCTTCCGCCTCCGCCCTACGCACTCCCCCGTAGAACCTGGCGAGCATGCTCCCGACCGCCTCCGGGTCCGGCTCCGGCAGCCCCTGGGGTGCTGACGGCGCCGGGGCCCCGGCCTGGTCGGGAAGTTGTGCCATCGGCACCCGCGCTGGCAGGCCGCTGGCGAGTACGCCGCCGGTGACCGGGGTCGCCGGTGGCGGTGTGGAGCCCAGTTCGGGCTCGGCTCCGGTTGGCGGCTCCCCCGACCACCATGTGCTGCCGGTGGCGGACGCGGTGGCGCCCGCCGACTTGAGCACGTCTTCGGCCCGGGTCGGCTGGGTCCGCCGCGCGACGGAAAGGCCTGCGGCGCTGCCCCCAGCACCAACCCCCGCCATAGACACGGCACCAGCCCCCACCGTCGCCGGACCCACGTTCAACCTCAGCTCCCGACTCACTGAATTGGGCACGCTCGCCACCGCGGTCAGCATCGGCCGGGCGGCCGGCTCGGGCAGTTCCCGCGGCGGCGGCGCCGGTGCCAGCAGGGCGGGCGCGAGCCGTACCGTCGCCACCAGCCCTCGGTTGGGCGCCGCGCTGAGCTGTACTCGAATGCCGTGCCGCGCGGCCAGGTGGCTGACCACGAAGTGGCCCATGCGCTCGGACGCCGCCACGTCAGCGGCCGGCGGCTCGGCGAGCAGCGCGTTGGCCTCACGCATCGACTTCTCGGTCATGCCCAGGCCCTCGTCGGTGATCTCGATGACCGCGCTGCGCCCGGGGGCGGACTGGGCCGTGATGTGCACCGGCACGAACGGCGGCGAGAAGTGCGTGGCGTTTTCCAGCAGCTCGGCGAGCAGGTGCACCAGGTCTGCGACGGCGTGGCCGACGACCCACACCTGGTCGAGGGCGTCCTGCCGGACCCGGGTGTACTCCTCGATCTCCGCGGCGGCGGCTAGCACGACCGTCGACAGGGCGACGGGCTCGTTCCACCGGCGGCGCGTCTCGGTGCCGGCGAGCACCAGCAGGCTCTCGTCGTTGCGTCGCATGCGCGCGGCGAGGTGGTCG
The DNA here is from genome assembly GCF_036906915.1 of Micromonospora sp. CPCC 206061. Taxonomy (NCBI): domain Bacteria; kingdom Bacillati; phylum Actinomycetota; class Actinomycetes; order Micromonosporales; family Micromonosporaceae; genus Micromonospora; species Micromonospora sp. CPCC 206061. The sequence continues at coordinate 12,188 of NZ_JBAKHX010000050.1, read as the reverse complement.
AGCTTGAACAGGTTGGCGAGCTGGTCGGGGTCGACCTCGCTCTTCTCCAGCTCGTCGAGGAGTTCGAGCTGCCGTTCGACGAGGACCTGGCTGCGGCGGGCCAGGTTGACGAACATGGCGTTGACGTTGCGCCGCATGGCGGCCTGCTCGATGGCCAGGTTGACGGCGCTGCGATGTACGGCGACGAACGCGTCGGACACCTCGCCGACCTCGTCCATGGAGCTGACGGCCGACTGGGAGACCTCGATGTTGGGCACGCCGACGTTGACGGCGCGCAGCCGTTCTAGCGCGTCGGGCAGCTCCTGCTGGGCGACGTGTAGCGCGTGCCTGCGCAGCACCCGCAGGGACCGGGCGATCGACCGGCCGATGGCGACCGAGATGAGCAACGCGCTGACCAGCACGATCAGGACCGCGCCCGCGACCAGGATGGTGGTGCGCAGCTGGGCGCCGCTGCGCGAGTTGGCCTCGTCGACCGCGTCGCCGAGCACCCCGCGCTCGACCTCGCGCAGCAGGTCGTGCCGGTCCTCGCTGATCGACCACCAGCGGAACGGATCGAGTACGGCCACGCCGGTGCTGCTGGGGGTCGTGGTCTGCTCCATTGCCACGGCGGCGGCGAACTTGTCGTCGCGGGCAGTCCGCTCGTACCGCTGGAGCTGGTCGTCGGTGGCCGCGACCTGGAAGTCGGCGACCGCGGCGAGCTGCTGGGCCCGCAGGTCGGTCAGCTCGACCTGGTCGGTGGCGCCGTACCGGCCGGCGCTGGCGGCGGCGAAGAGCTTGGCGCGCAGCTGGGAGCTGATCTCCTTGATGCGGGCCAGCTCGACGTACCGCACCACGATCTCGTTGAGCTCGGGCCGCTCCACGCCGGGCGTGGGCTGGGCGAGCAGCGTGAGCAGCGCGTCGATGCTGCGCGTGTACGTGTCGAACACGGTCTGGGCGCTGACGGCGCCACTGGACACCGAGCCGCGCAGCGTGCCGAGGTCGTCGAGCGCGTCGGTGGCGCGGTTGTACGAGGTGCGCCAGGCGGCAGGCCCGTTGGCGAGCGGGTCGGCGGCCGAGCGGAACTCGCTGGCCGACCGGTCGGAGACCTCCTGGTACTGCTGGAGGTCGGCTTCGACCTGGGCGCTGGTCATCTTGTCGGCGACCAGCCCGGCCAGGTCACCGGCCGTGCGGTCACGCTCGGTCTGCAGGTCGTGCACCAGCGTGGTGATCTGCTGGCCGACCGCTACCTCGTCGGCGAACTCGTCGAGCACGGTCGCCTGGCCGATCAGCGAAAACGTCTGCACCCCCGCGACGACCATGAACGCCAGCGACGGGACGACCAGCACGGTGGCGAGCTTCGTGCGCATCCGCCAGTCGCGTACCCGTACGCGCGAACGTCGACGATGCGGGATAACCCGGACATCCAACTTTCGGCGATGGTTCGGAACCGTCCGGTCAGACGGTTCCGGGGCAGCACCTATCACGCCTCCCCCTTACATCCGCCGGCCGCTGGAATCCCCGGAGAGCCAGTCCATCCAATCAGCCGACCGCCCACTGTCAACGCCGCCACCGGGGCTGGGCTCACGAAGGATACTGCGGCTGACCGGATCTTGCCGATCCCGGTGAGCCACCCTCCCCCATCCGTACGATTTGCGGGAATCCACGCAACGCGACGAGCGCCGCGCCCGTGGCACCCACCTCAGGGTTGATCACGTGCCGCACGGCCCTCGGCGCGAGGGCCGTTTGGAAGGCCCGCCGCCACCATGCTGAAGCGGCGACAGCTCCGCCTCCGAGCACCACTTCGACTGTACTGTCGACAGTGGACTCGATCGTCGCCAGGTCACGCGCCACCATGCCGCACACACCGTCCATGAGCCCGGCGAATATCTCCACGGCGCTGGTGGCGAAGCCGATCCCGCCCAGCACACCGGACCCGGCCGGCGCCAGCCCGGGTGGCCGGTCGCCGCCCAGCCGCGGGTCGGCACGCACCTCCCCGCCGGGTTCGACGGCGGCGAGCGCCTCCTCCAGCGCCGCCCCCTCGGGCAGTCGCAGCTCGCGCCGCGCCCACTCGTAGAGGTTGCCGCCCGCCGAGTACGCGGTGCCGGTGACGACCCGCTCGTGGTCGACCCGGTACCGCCACAGCGTGTGCGGCAGCGGCGGCAACGGCGTACCTGGTGGGGCTGCCTGGACGAGCCGCACGGCCGCCGACGTGCCCACCGTGACCGCGGCCCGGGTCGGGTCTTCGCAGCCCGAGCCGACGTTCGAGGCGGCGCCGTCGCCGGTCGGCGGCGCCCACACCGCGTCGCGCAGCGCCGGCCACCGTTTCGCGTACTCCGGCCGCAACCGCCCCTGCCAGTCGCTGGGCGCGAGCGCGGGCAGCTCGCCGGGGCGGGCACCGGCCAGTGCGCACGCCTCGCCGTCCCAGTCGAGCGCGCCGATGTCGAGCAGCCCGGTGCCGGAGGCCTGCGAGACCGACATCGACGCGTCGCCGAGCAGCTCGCCGAGCGCGTACTCGGGCAGTCCCAGGAAGCGTGCCGGCGCGCTGCCGGAAGCCGCGCGCAGCCACGGCAGCTTGACCGTCCAGTAGAAGCGGTGCCACCACGCGCCGGTGCGCTGGTGGAACGCGTCGGCGTCGGCCGGGCCGGTCACGCCGGGCAGCGGGGCTGGCCGGGTGTCGAGCCACGTCACCAGCGGGCCAAGCGGAGCGCCGGCCGCATCGACAGGCAGCACCGAGTGCCACTGCGACGACGCCGCCACCAGCGTGACCCCGTCGAGCCGGCCGGCTGCCGCCAGCTCGTCCAGGCACTCGACCAGCGCGGCCAGGTAGGCCGGCGCGTCGATCGTCGCGGCGCCGTCGTCGTCGACGACGACCGCGACCTTCCGCCGCGCGAGCGCTTCGGACCGCGGCGCGGCGACACCGGGGCCGGCGTCGCCTGGACTGCCCGCCCACCTCCCCGACCACGGCCCGACGAAGTCGGTGCGCGGCGCGAGGGAAGGCGACGCATTGGAGGCCCCGGGGTCCGCGTGAGCGGAGCGAGCGCCAGCCAACTCAGCGTCCAGCACCAGTCCGCGTACCGACGACGTGCCGAGGTCAAGCGCGAGGATGCTCATCGTTCGCCACCCTAATCGGCGGCCTGCTACGCTGCTGCCCATGCTCGCGCGATTGCACTCCTGGTGGCCCGCCACACTGGCGGCCCATCCCACCCGCGCGTAGCACTTACCAACGCGGCCGCCCAGCGAGGCGGCCGCCGTTCATTTTGACGGACCGGCTGTCCGCCCCGAGCGGCCCCCCGGCCCCGAGGAATGGACGACATGGATCTGATCACCGAACTGATCACCGCACAAACCGCCGAATCGCAACCACGCCCTTTCGCGCTGCTGCGCCGCGAAGGCGCGGACCACATCGAGGTGTACACGGGCTCGGCCAGTACGGTCACGACCGTCGACCGGCTCGCCGATATCCCCCTCCCACCCGGCTCACCAGGGCCGCGGACGCTCGCGCTCGTCCCGTACCGGCAGATCATGGAGCGCGGCTTCGCGTGCGTCGACGACGGCGCCCCGCTGGAGTGCCTGCTGATCTCCTCCCGGGCGGAGGTGCCGCTCGACGCCGCCCTCGCCGCCCTGCCGTCTGACGAGGTGCGCGCGTACGGCGGCGCGTTCGACATCCCCGACGACGAGTACGCCGGCACAGTCGACACGGTGCTGCGGGACGAGATCGGGCGCGGGGAGGGTGCCAACTTCGTCATCCACCGCACGTACACGGCCCGCGTCGAGCAGCCGTTGCGGGCCGCCCTGGCCGCGTTCCGGCGGCTGCTGGTGGGCGAGAAGGGGGCCTACTGGACGTTCCTGGTGCACACCGGCGAGCGGACGATGGTCGGCGCCACCCCCGAACGGCACGTCAGCGTCGAAGACGGGCTCGTGATGATGAACCCGATCAGCGGCACGTTCCGCCACCCCGATGGGCCGCCCGACCGCGACGAACTGCTGCGGTTCCTCGCCGACCCCAAGGAGGTCGACGAGCTGTACATGGTGCTCGACGAGGAGCTGAAGATGATGGCCACGGTCGCGGAGCGCGGCGGCCAGGTGGTCGGGCCGTACCTGAAGGAGATGGCGCACCTGACGCACACGGAGTACCTGCTGGCCGGGCGGGGCTCGCTGGACGTACGGGACGTGCTGCGCGAGACCATGTTCGCGCCGACGGTGACCGGCAGCCCGATCGAAAACGCGTGCCGGGTGATCGCCCGCCACGAGCGGCGCGGCCGGCGGTACTACGCGGCGGTGCTGGCGCTGCTTGGCCACGACGAGGCCGGCCGGCAGACCTTGGACGCGCCGATCCTGATCCGCACGGCCGAGTTCACGCCCGACGGGGTGGTCCGGGTGCCGGTGGGCGCCACCCTGGTACGCCATTCGACGACCGCCGGCGAGGTGGCCGAGACGTACGCGAAGGCCGCTGGGGTCCTGGCCGCTCTGGGCCTGCGCCCGGCGTCGCCGCGCTCTCCCGCGGCCGTCGCGGGGCTGGCGCAGGACCCGCAGGTACGGGCGGCGCTGGCGGCCCGCAACGCGCACCTGGCGCGGTTCTGGCTGGAGGAGCGCCCGCCCTCCCCGCCGATCGCCGGGCCCCGGGTGCTGATCGTGGACGGTGAGGACACGTTCACGGGGATGCTGGCGCACCAGCTTCGGGCGCTGGGCCTGTCGGTGACGCTGCGTCCATGGTCTGTTGTCGAACCCCTCGATGAGTTCGACCTGGTCATCGTCGGTCCTGGGCCTGGCGACCCGACGCTTCACGACGACCCCAAGATGGCCGCTATGCGGCGGGTCATCGCCGACCGCCTCGACAGCGGCAAGGCGCTGCTCGCCGTCTGCCTCGGCCACCAGCTGTTGTGCGGGCTACTCGGCCTGACGCTGCACCGCCGCGACGCGCCCTACCAGGGCCTACAGCGGGAGATCGACCTGTTCGGCGCGCGCCGGCGGGTCGGGTTCTACTCTACGTTCACGGCGCTTTCTCTCGCGGACTCGGTCGACACGCCCTACGGGAAGGTGGAGATCGCGCGTGACCCGCTCGACGCGGCGGTACACGGGCTGCGCGGGCCGGCTTTCGCGGGACTCCAGTTCCACCCGGAGTCTGTGCTGAGCGAAGACGGTGTCGCCGTGCTCCAGGACCTGCTGGCTCACCTGGCCCTGGGGCCGGCGGCGCCTGGACTGCCCGCCCACCTCCCCGACCACGGCCCGACGAAGTCGGTGCGCGGCGCGAAGGAAGCAAGCACAGCTGCGACCCTCACCTCGGAGCTGGCTTAGCCGGGCCTTAAACCTGGTGAGAGTTTGAACTAGTCCAATCGACCGGGCCGTACCGCTGCACGACATCGCCCACCTGAGGAGGACCCGTGCGTCACGGCAGCGTCGATCTGGGACTGCTTCGTACAGGCGCGCACAGCCCGTCGGTGTTCGCTCTGAACAGGAGCATGGGCGACAGCGGTGCCCCGCTTGTCGACTTCTGTATCCCGTGCAACCCGTACTTCCCAACGCCGGAGATGTTCGCGCACCTGGCCCAGAACCTGGAGTCGATCCTCAAGTACTACCCGAGCGACTCCGGCTCGATCACCAACAAGCTGTGCAGCGTGCTCGGGCTGCACCCGCAGACGGTGGCGATGGCCAACGGCTCGACGGAGCTCATCACGTGGCTCGACCACCTGATGATCAAGGAGAGCATCGCGATCCCGATCCCGACGTTCGGTCGCTGGACCGACCAGCCGCTGGAGACCGGGAAGCGGGTCGACATGTACCCGTTGCAGGAGTCCGAGGGGTACGCGCTGGACCTGGAGGAGTACGTGGCGTTCATCCGCGCCCGCGGCTCCCGGGTGGCGGTCATCTGCAACCCGAACAACCCGGACGGCGGGTTCCTGCCGCGCCGGGAGGTGCTGCGCTTCGTCGACGCGCTCGGCGACCTGGACCTCGTGGTGGTGGACGAGTCGTTCATCGACTTCGTCGAGGCCGAGCGGCAGCCGTCGGTCGGCCCCGACGCGGCGATCCGCCCGAACGTCGTGGTTCTCAAGAGCCTGGGCAAGAACTTCGGGCTGCACGGCATCCGGTTCGGATACCTGGTGGCCAACCCCGGCATCGCAGGCAAGATCGCCAAGATCCTGCCGAAGTGGAACCTGAACTCGCTCGCCGAGACCGTCGTGCACATGATCCAGGACTACGACACCGAGTATCGGGAGAGCCTGCGCCTGCTCGCCCGGGACCGGTACCAGATGGCCGACGAACTGGCCCGCATTCCCGGCTTGACCGTCTTCCCCTCGCAGGGCAACTTCCTGCTGGTCAAGCTGCCCACCGGGTGGAGCGGGGTCGCCCTGCGCGACTTCCTGCTCACCCGGCACGGGCTCTTCGTCCGGGAGTGCGGCAACAAGCTCGGCATGACCAGCCAGTTCCTGCGGTTCGTGGTCCGCCCGATCGAAGACGTGCGGCTGCTGGTCGACGGGATGCTGAGCTACGGCCGCGTACTGCACGGCGAGAGCGCCCCCTCCCTCCCCTCCCCGACCGACAACCTGATCCCCTACCCGTCCTCCCGCACCACCCACCGCCTAGCCAGCGCCAACTAACCGCCCCCTCTCCCAACCCCCGCCCCGCCCCCTCCCCCGTCCCGCCCCTCGCCCCGTCGATCAAGGGCAAACGCACGTGGTTCGATCTCTTTTCCACGTGCGTTTGCCCTTGATCGTTGCTAATGCCCTTGATCGACGAGGCCAGCCGGGGGCGCGGCAGGCCGCGCCGCTACTCCGCCGCCACCCCCGCAGCGCGGCCCTCGTGCAGGGTCAGGTTCCGGCCGTTTGACGGGTCGAACAGGTGAATCTTCTCCAGGTTGACCCACACCCGCCAGTTCTCACCCTCCTTCACCGCCGACTCCGCCGACAGCCGCGTCACCAGGTTCGCCCCGCCGCCGGTCGGCAGGTCGGACGCGCCCGCGTCCGCCGCCAGCTCCTCCAGCTCAGCCGACGTGGCCCGCTCCCCCTCGACGGTGAAGTACACGTACTTGTCCGACCCCATCGACTCGACCAGTTCGACGGGAGCCTCGAACTGCGCACCCCGCGCCCGCGTCTCGTCGTCGACCAGCGCCGCGTCCTCGAAGTGCTCCGGCCGGATCCCGATGATCAAGTCCTCGGGCGCGTCCGACAGAAGACCACGTATCCGGGACCCGATAGGCAGGTCACCCAGGGCGGTACGCAGGCGGCCGTCCGCCACCGACGCGTGCAGGAAGTTCATCGACGGAGACCCGATGAACCCGGCCACGAACAGATTTTCCGGGTGGTCGTACAGCTGCTGCGGCTCGCCGACCTGCTGGATCGCGCCGGCCCGCACGATGACCACCCGGTCGCCGAGCGTCATCGCCTCGGTCTGGTCGTGGGTGACGTACACGGTGGTGGTGCCGAGCCGCCGCTGGAGCCGCGACACGACGGTACGCATCTGCACCCGCAGCTTCGCATCCAAGTTGGACAGTGGCTCGTCCATGAGGAACGCCTTGGGATTGCGCACGATCGCCCGTCCCATGGCGACGCGCTGCCGCTGCCCACCCGACAAGTTGGCGGGTTTGCGGTCGAGCAGCTGGTTTAGCTCCAGTACCTTGGCCGCGTCGCTCACCTTCTGGTCGATGGTGGCCTTGTCGAGCTTGGCCAGCCGCAGCGGAAACGCCATGTTCTCCCGCACGGTCATGTTGGGGTACAGGGCGTAGGACTGGAACACCATCGCGATGTCACGGTCGCGCGGCGCCTTGTCGTTGACGCGTTCGCCGTCGATGCGCAGGTCACCCGAGCTGATGTCCTCCAGCCCGGCGATCATGTTGAGGATCGTGGACTTACCGCAGCCCGACGGACCGACCAGGATCACGAACTCGCCGTCGGCGATCTCGAGGTCGACGTCGCGGACCGCGACGGTGCCGTCCGGGTACTTCTTGCTGACCTTCTCCAGCACGATGTCGGCCATGAGTCACCCCTTAACCGCGCCGGACGTCAGGCCCGCGACGATCCGGCGTTGGAAGAACAGTACGAACAGGATGATCGGGATCGTGATCACGACGGCGGCCGCCGAGATCGCGCCCGTGGGGTCCTCGAACTGGGACGCGCCGGTGAAGAACGACAGCGCCGCCGGCACGGTACGGGACCGTTCCGTCGAGGTCAGCGAGATGGCGAAGAGGAAGTCGTTCCAGCAGAAGATGAACACGAGGATCGCGCTGGTGAACACGCCCGGCGCGGCCAGTGGAGCGATCACCTTGCGGAACGCCTGTGCCTGGGTAGCACCGTCCATCTTGGCCGCCTTCTCCAGGTCCCACGGGATCTGCTTGAAGAAGGCCGACAGCGTGTAGATGGCCAGCGGTAGCGAGAACGTGATGTACGGCAGGATCAGCCCCGGCCACGTGTCGAAGATGCCAAGCTGCCGCTCGATGTCGAACAGCGGCGACACCAGTGACACCTGGGGAAACATCGCGATGAGCAGTGAGACGCCGACCAGCGTGCCCTTGCCCGGGAAGTCCAGCCGGGCCACCGCGTACGCCGCCATCGTGCCCAGTACCACCGCGATGGTGGTGGAGATGAGCGCGATGCCGATCGAGTTTACGAGCGCCCGCACGAACTGGTCGGTCTCGAATATGGTGCGGTAGTTCTCCAGTGTCCACTCGCGAGGGATGAAGTTGCCGTCGGTCAGCGTGGCCGTCGACTTGAACGACAGCGACACGATCCACAGCACCGGAAACAGCGCGAAAACCACCACGACCGCGTCCAGAAGTCCCCAACGCCACTTGGCGGTACGAGTCTCCATCTCAGCGCCTCCCCTCGTCGCGGCTGCCGGGAGCGGCCGTGCCAAACAGCTTCACGAAGATGAACGCCATGATTGCCACGGTGATGAAGATGAGTACCGACATCGTCGAGCCGATGCCGAGGTTCAACCCGCGCAACAGGTTGTTGTAGGCGAGCATGGACACCGACGACGTCTCGTTGGCGCCGGCGGTCAGCACGTAGATGTTGTCGAACACGCGGAACGCGTCGAGGGTGCGAAACAGCAGCGCCACCAGGATGGCCGGCTTCATCACCGGCAGCGTCACCTTGACAAAGCGCTGCCACGCGGTCGCGCCGTCCATCGACGCGGCCTTGAGCAGATCATCAGGCACCAGCGCCAGCCCGGCGAGCAGCAGCAGCGCCATGAACGGCGTGGTCTTCCAGATCTCGGCCAGGATGATGATGGCTAGCGAGCTTGCCCGCTCGGTCAGAGGGGCCCCATCGGTGAACAGGTTCGCCAGATACCCGGTGCCCGGCGTCCACGCGTACCGCCAGGAGAACGCCGCGACCACCGTCACGATGCCGTACGGGATCAGCGCCGATGTACGCACCAGGCCGCGCCCGACGAGCGTGCGGTGCATGACGACGGCGAGCCCCATGCCGAGCACGAGCTCGACCGCAACCGACACGACGGTGATGAGCATCGTGACGCCGAACGCGGTCCACCAGTACTCGTTGCTCAGCACCGTGATGTAGTTGGACAGCCCGACGAACTCCCGCTCGTCGGGGAACTTCAGGTCGAAACGCTGCATCGAGAGCCAGACCGAGTACAGGATCGGATACGCGGTGACCGCCACCATGACGATCGCGGCTGGCGCGCACAGCAGCCAGCCGAGCCGCCACTCGGCCCGCTTGCCTTCGGACGGCCGCACCGTCATGGGAGCACCCCCTTCGACTCCAGTGCGTCCTGAATGGACCCACGCAGCTCCTTGGCTGTCTTCTCCTCCTCGATCGACGCGGGCGGCGACAGCGTCGCCGACATCACTGTGGAGACGTTCTGATAGGCGGGCGTGAGTGGGCGGTTGGCCGCGTCGCGCAGCTCGGCCAGGATCTCGTCCTTCATCGGGTACGCCTTCGTCATCTCCGGGTCGTTGTAGACACTTTCGATGGTGGGCGGTACGCCGTCGTTGATGGCCGAGAACTTCTGGTGTTCCGCGTTGCGCAGGCACAGGGCGGCTTCGAAGGCGAGGTCCGGGTGCTTGGAGTACTTCGACACCGCCAGGTTGTATCCGCCGATGGTGACTTTGCTGGGGGTACCAGAATCGACGCCCGGGTAGCGCGCCCATCGCACCTTCGCGGCGAGGTCCGGCGCGCCCTCCTGCATGGCCGGGTAGACGAACGGCCAGTTGAGCTGGAACGCCCCCTCGCCGTTCTGGAACTGCAACCGCGCGTCGTCTTCGATGGTGTTCGTGAACGACGGATGTGTCACGCCCGCGGAGGCGAACCTCTGCAGGATCTCCAGCCCGCGCACCGCGCCCTCGTCAAAGACGGCCTTGGTGCCGTCGTCGTTGAGGATGTGGCCGCCGGCGCTCGCGACGAGCGTGTTGTAGAGCACGACCAGCCCCTCGTACTGGGCGCCCATCGTGATGACCTGGTACGGCTTGCCCTGCTGCTTGAGGTCCAGCGCCTGCTGGATCATCTCGTCCCACGTCGTTGGCGGCTGTGGCACCAGGTCCGTGCGGTACCAGAGCAACTGAACGTTGGTGTTTTTCGGCGCCGCGTACAGCTTCCCCTCATACTCGGCGCTTTCCAGCGGCCCGGCGAGCGTGCCCTGCTCGGCCTCGGACTTGTTGGCGCCGGTCCATTCGAGGATCCAGTCGGCGCTGGCGAACTCCTGCGTCCACGTGATGTCGAGCCCCAGCACGTCCATCCCGCTGTCTTCGGCCGCGAGCCGGCGCACCATCTGCACCCGCTGGTCGTCGGCGCCACGCGGCAGTACCTGGTACGAGATGCGGTACTTGCCGGCCGCTTCGGCATTGCAGTCGTCGACCACCTTCTGCAAGTTCTGTTCCTGTGCGTAATAGAAGTTGATGGTGGGTACGCCACTCTCGTCGGAACCGCACGCCGTCATCGGTCCTAACAAGAGGAGCGCGACCGCCGCCGCGGTCGCTCGCACCCACGTGCCTGTGTGTGTCACCACCGACTCCGCCTCCCTCCGGTCGGATGCCGATCACCTGTCTCCCCCACGAAGCCGGACACCAAACCTCGGCACGCTCGCATTAAGGACATAACACCCAGTCTCACAAACCTTGGTCGCGAACTGTGCACAAACGGCTGCTGTCCCCGGGGCGAACCGCGTCGGTACGGTCAAATCGCGGAGTCGCCGCCGACGTCGACACCTTTCGCGGAAAACCACGCCCCGCTCGACGATCCCGGGCATGATCGTCAGCGAAGAGGAGGTACACCGTGTCGGACATCGGGACACTCACGCTGTCGTTCGACGTCCCCGGGATGCCGCCGCTCAAGGACGGCGCTCTCTCCATTTTCTCGGCCGGCCACCGGCAGGCCGGTCGGGTCCGTGCCCTGTTACGCGCGGCCTGTACGGCGGCTCAGCACACCGGCTGGACCCCGCTCACCGACCCCGTCGCGCTCGAGGTCGTGCTGCGCCGCCCACCCGAGCACCACTCCGGCGATGCCACCAACTTCCTCGGCGGCATCGCCGACGTGCTCCAGGACAAGCGCTGGCAGTACGGCGTGCGGCTCGCACACCTCGGCGTGCTCGCCGACGTGGCCCTGTACGCCGACGACCGCCAGATCCGGCAGATCTCCTACCGCGAAGAGCCCGCCGAAACACCGTCGTACTCGGTCCGCGTGGTGGCGCTGCCCTAGGGCCGAAAAGACCACCGCGTGGGAGCGCGCATGTCGGGCTCCCACCCGAAGACGACGCGCGGCGCGACCCGGTACGCCGGCCCGGACGCGCCCGACGAATCCGCCACACCGTCAAGTGACGGCGCCATGTCCCACCCGTACTTGGCGTTGTAGTCGACGACGAACTCGCCCAGCCGCTCGGCGCCGCCGACCCGCTCCGCGACGCCTTCGACGATCACCACCTCGTCGCCGCTCTCCAGGTGCACGCTGATTTCCGGCACAGCCGCGAGATTGTGCCGCGCCAGCGACCCCGTGCTGAACCAGAACCCGCCCGCCAGCCACACACCCCACACCGGCCGGCAGTGCGGGCGTCCACCCGGTCGTGTGCTCGCGATCCAGTAGTTGCGAGCCGCCACCAGCCGCCGCTCCGCCCACTCCCACGGCAGCAGGTCACCCGGTGGCGCCGGTGCGCCGAACATGATGGGACGCTCCGCCGCCGGCATACCCCCAGCCTAGGCCCAATACCGGTGACTTAAGGTCGTGGTGTCCGTTTGACGCGTTTCGGTTTGGTGGCGCCTGTGA
>NZ_JBAKHX010000049.1:0-58571 GCF_036906915.1 Micromonospora sp. CPCC 206061 | reverse complement strand
CCCGAAGTCCCGGCTCCGCCGGGACGCTGCCGCACACGTGGCTGGGCCGAGTTTCGTCTCAGGTCAACCGCACGTGGTTTGATCTCCGTTACGCGTGCGGTTGACCTTGATCGACGGAAACCTCCTCGATCGGCGTCGTCTGGCCCCCGGCTCTCAGCGCGGGTGCGCATTGATGAATGGCACTCCCGGTCGCCATCGCCGGGCAGTGCGGATTAGGGTGACCAGGATGTTCGTTCGGGGTCTGGCCGCGTCCATGGCGAGCGCGGCGTTGATGGCGATCGCGGTGCCGCTCCCGGCCGGCGCGGCGCTCGCGCCACCCGCCGAGCGGGCATCGCGGGCCGGCGCCCGAGCCGCGCCGCCGCCCTTCGTGGCCTGCCCGACCGTCAAGCCCGATCCGCCGGTGAAGCGGCCGGCCAAGCCGGTGGCGCCGGAGCTGGCCGACTACCAGCGCGTCGTGGGCGGCGAGGGGCTGGCCACCGCGGGCCTCACGATCCCGCGGGGCGCACCGGCCCCGCCCAAGCTGACCGCGACGTCGTGGCTGGTCGCCGACATGGGCAGCGGCGAGGTGCTCGGCGGCTGCGGACCGCACGAGTACGGTACGCCGGCCAGTGTGCAGAAGCTCCTGCTCGCCGCGACCGTCATGTCCAAATTGGACCCCAAGCAGGTGATCCAGGTGAGCCGCGCCGACCTGGATTTCGAGGCGGGCAGCTCGGCGGTCGGGCTGCTGCTCGGCGGGAAGTACTCGATCGAGACGCTCTGGCTCGGGCTGCTGCTGAACTCCGGCAACGACGCGGCCAACGTGCTGGCTCGTCTCGGCGGAGGGCAGGGCGGCGTGCCGGCGACCATCGAGGCGATGAACGCCGAGGCGCGGCGGCTCGGGGCGTTGCAGACGCACGCGGTGACCCCATCAGGGCTGGATGGCCAGGGGCAGTTCACCAGCGCGTACGACCTCGCGCTGATCGCCCGGGTGTGCTTCGCGAACGAGAACTTCCGCAGGTATGTGGCCGCGAAGCAGGCACAGATCCCGGCCCAGCCACCGAAGGACCCGCGCGGCTTCCAGATCCAGAACGAGAACCAGCTGCTGTCGCGGTACCAGGGCGCGCTGGGCGGCAAGACCGGGTTTACCACGCTGGCGCGGCACACCTTCGTCGGCGCGGCCGAGCGCAACGGCCGGCGCCTCGTGGTGACGCTGCTGGGCGCCGAGGCGCGGCCGCAGCGCACCTGGCAGCAGGCGGCAGCGCTGCTGGACTGGGGATACGCGCTGCCCGCCGACGCCTCCGTCGGCCGGCTGGTGAACCCCGACGAGGTGCCGCCCACGCCCACCCCGCCCGCCGCGGCGGCGAGACAGCAGCCGGGGGCGGGCGAGGATTCGGCCGCCGGGCCGTTGACCCGGTCGTCGTACGCCCCCGCGATCGGCATCATGATCGCGGCGGCGGCCATGCTCGTGACGATGATCGTGGCGGCCCGTTGGCGGCGTGCAAACAACCGCGCCCGCCGTACGGCGTTGGAGGCCCGCCGGGCCGCCGCGGCCCGCAGCCGGGGCGGGCGCGGCGGCTGGGACGGCTCTAGCGGCTGACGGCCTTCTTGTAGCGGTCGACCGCCAGCGGGACGAAGACGATCAGCAGGGCGGCGATCCACAGCAGCGAGGTCAGCACCGCGTGCCGCAGCGGCCAGGCGTCGGGTGGCGGCACCGCCGGGTTGGTGTTGCCGAACAGCTCGCGAGCGGCCTGGGTGACCGCCGAGACCGGGTTCCACTCGGCGAAGACCTTCAGCGGGCCGGGCAGGTTGGCGGTGCCGACGAAGGTGTTGGCGATGAACGTCAGCGGGAACACGAAGATGAAGCTGGCGTTGTTGAACACCTCGGGGCTGCGCACCGACAGGCCGACGACCGCCATCACCCACGAGAACGCGTACGCGAACAGCAGCAGCAGACCGAACCCGGCCAGCGCCTCGAGCGGTGAGGAGTGGATGCGCCAGCCCACGATCAGGCCGGTTATCGACATGACGATGATGACCAGCACGTTGTTGACCAGGTCGCTGGTGGTGCGGCCGACCAGTACCGCAGAGCGGGCCATCGGCAGCGACCGGAACCGGTCGACGATGCCCTTCTGGATGTCGTCGGCCAGGCCGCTGCCCGTGATCGTGGCACCGAAGAGCACGGTCTGGGTGAAGATGCCGGCCATCAGGAACTCGCGGTAGGAGACTCCGGGCACGTCGATCGCGCTGCCGAAGACGTACGCGAACAGCAGGATGAACATGATCGGCGACGCGGTAGAGAAGACCAGCAGGTCCGGTACCCGCTTGATTTTGATCAGATTGCGCCGCGCGACGACCATGCCGTCGCGGAGGGGCTTGAGTGTCGCGGTGGTCATCGCGCCGCCGCCTCCTCTTCCTCGGTCGCGTGGCCGGTCAGGGTGAGGAACACGTCGTCGAGGCTCGGTCGGCGCAGGCCGACGTCGAGCACCTTGACCGCCTCGGCGTCGAGCCGCCGCAGGCTCTCCATCAGGGCGGAGGCGCCGCCGCTGACCGGCACGGTCAGCTGGCGCGTCTGCTCGTCGACGGTGATGTCACCGGAGGCGAGCGGCGCGAGCGCCTCGCGCGCGCTCGCCAGGTCGGACGGCGTGCTGACGGTCAGCTCCAGGCGCTCGCCGCCGACCTGGCTCTTGAGCTCGTCGGCCGTGCCGAGCGCGATCACCTTGCCGTGGTCGATCACCGCGATCGTGTCGGCCAGGCGGTCGGCCTCCTCCAGGTACTGCGTGGTGAGCAGCAGCGTGCTGCCGGCCGCCACCAGCTCGGCGATGATCTCCCACATGCCGATGCGGCTGCGCGGGTCGAGCCCGGTGGTGGGCTCGTCGAGGAACAGCACCCGCGGCTTGGCGACCAGCGCGCCGGCGAGGTCGAGGCGGCGCCGCATGCCGCCGGAGTAGCCCTTGACGGGCCGGTCGGCGGCGTCGACCAGGTCGAACCGCTCCAGCAGCTCGCGGGCCCGGGCCCGGCTGTCGCGCGTGCTCAGGCCGTAGAGCCGCCCCACCATGTCGAGGTTCTCGAAGCCGGTCAGGTACTCGTCGACCGCGGCGTACTGCCCGGACAGGCCGATGACCTCCCGCAGCTTGCGCGCGTCGGCGACGACGTCGAGGCCGGCGACGCGGGCCCGGCCGCTGTCGGCGCGCAACAGCGTGGTGAAGACGCGGACCGCCGTGGTCTTGCCGGCGCCGTTGGGCCCGAGCAGGCCCATCACCGATCCTTCTGGCACCGCCAGGTCAAGGCCGTCGAGTGCCACTACCGATCCGTACCGTTTGACGAGGCCCTCTGCCTCGATAGCGGGCTCCATGCCGCTCCTCCCCGTCGCAGACCCGCACATCCTGCACCGGCCCACCGACAAATTCCGCCCCTATATCTGCGACCAGGCCCACAAGCTGAGATATCGGCCCTGGTCCCGGCCGCGTCGGCCGGTAACGTGGCGGCCATGCAGATCGGCATTGTCGGAGCAACTGGCCAGGTCGGCGGCGTGATGCGCCGGGTGCTGGCAGAGCGGCAGTTCCCCGTCGAACGGTTGCGGCTCTTCGCGTCGAGTCGTTCGGCCGGGCGCACGCTCTCCTGGTGGGACACCGAGATCACGGTGGAAGACGCGGCCACGGCCGACTACAGCGGTCTGGACATCGCGCTGTTCTCGGCCGGTAAGGGTACGTCGAAGGAGCTGGCCCCCAAGGTCGCGGAGGCCGGCGCGGTCGTGATCGACAACTCCTCGGCCTGGCGGATGGATCCCGACGTGCCGCTCGTGGTCTCCGAGGTCAACCCGGAGGCGGCGACCCAGCGCCCGAAGGGCATCATCGCGAACCCGAACTGCACGACCATGGCCGCGATGCCGGTGCTGCGCCCGCTGCACGCAGAGGCAGGGCTGGTCAGCATGGTCGTGTCGACCTACCAGGCGGTGTCCGGCAGCGGCCTGAACGGCGTCGCCGAGCTCGACGAGCAGGTCAAGAAGGTCGTCGACCGGGCCGCAGAGCTGGCCTTCGACGGGTCAGCGGTGCCGATGCCAGAGCCGCGGCAGTATGCGCGGCCGATCGCGTTCAACGTGCTGCCGCTCGCCGGGTCGATCGTCGAGGACGGATCCGACGAGACCGACGAGGAGCAGAAGCTCCGCAACGAGAGCCGCAAGATCCTCGGTATCCCCGGCCTCAAGGTCGCCGGCACCTGCGTGCGGGTGCCCGTGTTCACCGGCCACTCGCTGCAGGTCAACGCCCGGTTCGCCCGGCCGCTGAGCCCGGCGCGGGCCCGCGAGCTGCTCGCCGGCGCGCCCGGCGTGGTGCTTAGCGACGTGCCGACCCCGCTGCAGGCCGCCGGCCAGGACCCGACGTACGTGGGCCGCATCCGCGCCGACGAGACAGTCGAGCACGGGGTGTCGTTCTTCTGCTCCAGCGACAACCTGCGCAAGGGCGCGGCGCTCAACGCCGTACAGATCGCTGAACTCGTGGCGGCGGAGCGCGCGTAGCGTGACGGCGGCCGGGGCTTCGCTCCGGCCGCCGCTCTTGTCCTATGGCGCCGGGTCGACAGGACGCCAGGTCAGCGGGCTGGAGAGCACCATCGTGCTCGACGGCTGGCCGTACGGCGCGAGCCGGTCGATGATCTTCTCGAAATCTTCCATCGCGCCGGTCGCGACCTTGAGGACGCAGCAGGCGTCGCCGGTCACGCGGTGGATCTCCAGTACCTCCGGCCACCCGGCCACCTCGGGGTCGCGCAGCACGCACCGGACGCCGTAGCAGGACATCCGGATGATGGCGACCACGTGCCGCCCGGCCTTGGTCAGGTCGACGTGCGCGTGGTACCCCGTGACGACGCCCGCCTCCTCCAGCCGCCGCACCCGCTCCGCCACCGCCGGGGGCGAGAGGTGCACGCGGCGCGACAGCTCGCTGTACGACAGCCGGGCGTCCGCTTGGAGCTCCCGCAACAGCGCCCAGTCCATGTCATCCACGGCGACCTTCAGTTCGTTAAGTGATCTCACCGACCCGCTTGTCGATCCCTCGGTCACCAGGCTAAACGACCGTTGAACCGGCATTCCAGCATGCGGCGAACGGCGAGAGGATGGGAAGGGTGACAGGACCCATCCTGGACTTCGATGACCGGGTTCCGTACGACACCTACGTGCACGCCAGTACGCTGCACACGCTCCAGCAGCCGCTGACCAAGGACCCGGGCGAGATGTCGTTCCTGGTGGTCAGCCAGGTGATGGAGCTGTACTTCGGGCTGACCCGCTTCGAGCTGCGCGAGGCGCAGAGGCTGCTGCGCGACGACGACATGTGGGGCGCGGTGGCGCCGCTGCGGCGCACCGCACTCGACCTGGAGGCGCTCAACGCGGCCTGGCGCGGCCTGCGGTGGATGACGCCGGCCGACTTCAACCGCTTCCGCAGCGCGCTGGGCGAGGCGTCCGGCTTCCAGTCCGCGATGTACCGGCACCTGGAGTTCCTGCTGGGGCTCAAGAGCGAGTCGGTGATCCGCCCGTTCCGCCGGCACGCCGACCTCCATCAGGAGCTGGCCGACGCGTTGCACGCCCCGAGCGTCTGGGACGACGTGATCGCGCTGCTCGCCCGGCGCGGCTTCGAGATACCGCAGGACGCTCTGACCGCCGACCGGACGCGCGAGCACGAGCCGCACCCCGCCGTCGAGGCAGCCTGGGTGGAGATCTATCGCGACGACCGCCCCGAGAACGCACTGCGGGTGCTCGGAGAGGTGCTCACCGATGTCGCGGAGCAATTCGGCGACTGGCGGTACAAGCACCTCGTGGCGGTGCAGCGGACAATGGGCGCGAAACCGGGCTCGGGCGGCTCGGCGGGCACCACCTGGCTGACGCGGAGCATGGCCCGGGTCGTGTTTCCCGAGCTGTGGTCGGCGCGGACGGCGATGTGATGCTGGCGGAGCAGGATGCGCGGCGCCGGGACCGGGAGGATCCCGGCCACCGGGATCTGTTCCACATCCCGCCGGCCGAGGGCGGCCGCTATCCCGAGGCCGCGTACCTGGCCGGCAACTCGCTGGGACTGCAACCGAAGGCGACCCGCGCGGACGTCCTGGCGGAGCTGGACGCGTGGGCCACCCGCGGCGTCGCCGGTCACCTCGACGGCGAGCACCCCTGGCTGCCGTACCACGAGGAGCTGCGCGAGCCCGCCGCCCGGCTGGTCGGCGCGCTGCCCACCGAGACCGTGGTGATGAACTCCCTCACCGTCAACCTGCACCTGTTGATGGTGTCGTTCTATCGCCCGCGCGGCGACCGTACCCGCATCGTCGTGGAGGAGGGGCTCTTCCCGTCGGACAGCTACGCGGTCCGCAGCCAGGCGCGCTTCCACGGCCTCGACCCCGACCAGACCGTCATCCAGACCGTCGACGTCCGCGAGACCCTTGCAGCGTACGGGGACCGGACCGCGCTCGTGCTGCTCGGCGGCGTCGACTACCGAACCGGCGAGCTGCGCGACATCCCCGGCATCACCGCGCTGGGACAGGAGGTCGGCGCCGTCGTCGGCTGGGACCTCGCGCACGCCACCGGCAACGTGCCGCTGCGGTTGCACGACTGGGGCGTCGACTTCGCCGCCTGGTGCTCGTACAAGTACCTCAACAGCGGACCGGGCGCGGTGGCCGGGGCGTTCGTGCACGAGCGACACGCGTCCAGCCCAGCCGGGCTGCCGCGCTTCGAGGGCTGGTGGAGCACCGATCCCGTGACGCGCTTCCGGATGGAGCCGGTCGCGCGCCCGCCGGCCACCGCCGACGCGTGGCAGGTGTCGAACCCGCCGATCCTGGCGATGGCGCCCGTGCGCACGTCACTGTCCATCTTCGACAAGGTCGGCATGGTCGCGCTGCGCGAGCGCAGCTTGCGGCTCACCGGGTACCTGATGGACCTGCTCGACCCGCGGCTGGTGGTCACGCCGCGGGAGCCGGGCCGGCGTGGGTGCCAGGTCTCGCTGCGCGTGCCCGACGCGGCCGGCCTCACCAAGGCGCTGCGGTACGGCCACGGTGTGGTCGCCGACGAGCGCGAGCCCGACATCGTGCGGCTCGCGCCGGTACCGCTCTACTCGACGTACCACGACTGCTGGCGCGTCGCCGAGGCTGTCGCCGCGGAGGTGGGCAGGGCATGAGCGACGTGGCCGTGATCGGTGCCGGTTTGTCCGGCAGCCTGCTGGCGTGCTTCCTGGCCCGGCGCGGCCACGCCGTCACGGTCTACGAGCGGCGTCCCGACCCGCGCACCGCCCGGGCCGAACGCGGCCGCTCCATCAACCTCGCGCTCAGCGAACGCGGGCTCGACGCGCTGCGCCGCCTCGGGCTCGACGACCAGGTGATGGCGGGCGCGCTGCCGATGCGCGGCCGGATGGTGCATCCAGTGCGCGGCGCACCCGACTTCCAGCCGTACAGTGTGGACGGTACGCGCGCGATCAACTCGATCAGCCGGGCCGCGCTCAACGGCGCGCTCGTCGACGCCGCGGCCTCCGCACCGGACGTGCGGCTGGTCTTCGAACACCGGCTCGTCGGGCTCGACCCGCTCGTTTTCGAGACGCCCCAGGGCAAGGTCGAGGCCAGCGCCGAGGTCGTCCTCGGCGCGGACGGCGCCGGCAGTGCGGTGCGCGGCCAGCTGCTCGGAGATGGGGTACTGGACGAGTCGCTCGACTTTCTCGACTACGGGTACAAGGAGCTTTCGATCCCGCCCCTCGGCGGGGATTTCGCCCTGCCGCCCGACGCGCTGCACATCTGGCCGCGCGGCAACGCCATGATGATCGCCCTGCCCAACCCGGACCGGTCGTTCACCTGCACCCTCTTCTGGCCCAACGGCGGCACCGAGAGCTTCGCATCGCTCTCCAGCCCGGCGGCCATCGAGCGGCACTTCCGCCGGCACTACCCGGACGTGCTGCCGCTCATGCCCACCCTCGTCGACGACTACCAGCACAACCCGGTCGGCCGGCTCGGCACCGTCCGCTGCGCACCGTGGGTGGTGGACGGTCGGGTCGGGCTCATCGGCGACGCGGCGCACGCGATCGTGCCGTTCTACGGGCAGGGCGCCAACTGCGCGTTCGAAGACTGCGTCGCGCTCGACCGGTGCCTTTCCGAGACCGGTGACGACTGGGCGGCGGCGCTGCCGCTCTTCGAGAGCCGCCGCCGCGCCAACGTCGACGCGATCGCGCAGATGGCGCTGGACAACTTCGTGGAGATGCGCGACAAGGTGGCCTCGCCGGTGTTCCGGTTCGGGAAGAGCGTCGAGCACGCGTTGGAGCGGGTGCTGCCCGGCCGATACGTGTCCCGGTACGAGCTGGTGTCGTTCACGACCACGCCGTACGCGGAGGTGCGGCGGCGGGTGCGGCGGCAGCATCAGGTGGTTGGAGCGGCGACACTGCTGGTGGCGGTCGCCGGATTCGCGGGGTGGCGGGCATGGCGCTGAGGCACTTCGTCGGCGGGGCCTTCGTGGCCTCGGAGAAGACGTTCCCCAAGTACAGCCCGGTGACCGGTGAGCTGGTCACCGACGTGTGTGAGGCCGATCGGTCCACCGTGGACGCCGCCGTTACGGCCGCCCGGGCCGCGCTGCGGGGCGAGTGGGGCCGCACCAGCGAGCGTGACCGCGCGGCGGTGCTCCGCCGGATCGCCGACGAGCTGGAGCGCCGCTTCGACGACCTGGTGGCCGCCGAGGTGGCTGACACCGGCAAGCCCGTCCGCCAGGCACGTACCCTCGACATCCCCCGCGGAGCGGCCAACTTCCGGGCCTTCGCGGACATCATCGCCGCGGCGCCCATCGAGGCGTTCGCCGCGCCGGGGATGCTCAACTACGCGGTGCGCAAGCCCGTGGGCGTCGTGGCTGTCGTCGTACCGTGGAATCTGCCCCTGCTGCTGCTGACCTGGAAGGTCGCGCCGGCGCTGGCGTGCGGCAACGCCGTGGTGGTCAAGCCGTCGGAGGAGACCCCGTCGTCCGCTTCCGTACTGGCCGAGGCGGTGGCCGCGGCCGGCGTGCCGCCCGGCGTCTTCAACGTGGTGCACGGGTTCGGCCCGGACTCGGCGGGGGAGTATCTGACCCAGCACTCAGGCGTCGACGCCGTCACGTTCACCGGCGAGTCGGCGACAGGCGCGGCTATCATGCGGGCCGCCGCGGACGGCGTGAAGGCGGTCTCGTTCGAGCTCGGTGGCAAGAACGCCGGCCTGGTGTTCGCGGACGCCGACCTCGACGCGGCGGTCGACGGGTCGGCACGCTCCTCGTTCACCAACGGTGGGCAGGTGTGCCTGTGCACCGAGCGGCTGTACGTGCAGCGGCCGGTGTTCGACGAGTTCGTGGAGCGGCTGGCCGCCCGCGCCGCCGCGCTCCCGCACGGTTGGCCGCACGACGACGCCACCGCCACCATGCCCATGATCTCGCGGGACCACCGCGCGAAGGTGCTCGGGTACTACGACCTCGCCCGCGCCGAGGGCGCCACGCTGGTGACCGGTGGCGGCGTGCCGTCGTTCGGAGACGCCCGGGACGGCGGCGCGTACGTCGAGCCCACCGTCCTCACCGGACTGTCCAACGAGGACCGATTCAACCGCGAGGAGGTCTTCGGGCCGGTGTGCCATGTGGCGCCGTTCGACGACGAGGACGAGGCGTACGCGCTCGCCAACGACAGCGTCTACGGGCTCGCGGCCACGGTGTGGACCCGCGACGTCGGGCGCGCGCATCGCGCCGGTGCCCGCCTCGACGCCGGGCTGGTGTGGGTCAACACCTGGTTCCTGCGCGACCTGCGCACCCCGTTCGGCGGGATGAAGGCCTCCGGCGTGGGCCGCGAGGGTGGCCGGCACTCACTGGACTTCTACTCCGAGGTGACCAACGTGTGTGTGGAGCTCTCATGATCGTGAGTGGCATGGCGCGGCCGCGCGGTCGCTTCCCGCACGTGAAGGTCGCGGGCGGTTTCGCGTTCGTCTCCGGTACGTCGAGCCGCCGCCTCGACGGCTCGATCGCGGGCGCCGGCGTGGACAAGATGGGAACGACCACACTGGACATCCGCGAGCAGACCAGGGCGGTCATCGAGAACGTCCGCGACATCCTGCGGGCGGTGGGCGCCGATCTCACCGACCTGACCCAGGTGACCACGTATCTGGTGAACATGAACGACTTCGGCGGCTACAACGAGGTGTACGGCGAGTTCTTCGACGAGGCCGGCCCGGCGCGCACCACGGTCGCCGTGCACCAGCTGCCACACCCGCACCTGCTGATCGAGATGCAGGCGGTCGCACTTCTACCGTAGGAGGCTTGACCATGACCGAACTAGTTGGCGCTCACTCCGCTTTGTGGCGGCTGCGGGCGGCGCGCCCTCACAGCTCCCTCGACTCCGGGCTGGCTGCGGGAGGCGGCTCATGACCAGCGTCGCGCAGCCGGTGAACTTCCCGGACTGGCTGGCCGAGAACCAGCACCTGCTCAAGCCGCCCGTGGGCAACAAGCAGCTCTTCCCGACCGGCGCCGATTTCATCGTGATGGTGGTCGGCGGGCCCAACCAGCGCACCGACTTCCACGTCGACCCGTACGAGGAGTTCTTCTACCAGATCAAGGGCAATATGCACCTCAACGTCATGACACCCGACGGCCCGGACACGGTGCATATCCGCGAGGGTCAGATGTGGGTGCTTCCGGGCAACATGCCGCACTCGCCGCAGCGCCCCGAGGTCGGCTCGGTCGGGCTGGTCGTCGAGCGGGTGCGCGAGGAGGGCACGCTGGAGAAGTTCCAGTGGTACTGCCCCGAGTGCGGCAACCTGGTGCACGAGGTCGAGCTACAGGTGCGCGACATCGTCACCGACCTGCCGCCGGTGTTCGGGGCGTTCTACGCCGACGAGCGGGCCCGCACCTGCGAAAAGTGCGGCACATTGCATCCAGGCAAGGGCTGACCGTTGGGCCGAGTCGTAGACGTGCACACGCACGTCGTGCCCAAGGGCTGGCCGGACCTCGCCGTCGAGTGCGGCGGCGAGGGTTGGCCCTGGTTGCGCGTCGGCTCCGAGCGCGACGCCATGATCATGATCGGCTCGACGGAGTTCCGGCCGATCGGCGTGGCCTGCTGGGACGCGCCGACGCGGCTCGGCGACATGGACGCCGACGGCGTCGACGTGCAGGTCGTCTCCCCGACGCCGGTGTTCTTCTCGTACGAGCGCCCCGCCGCCCAGGCGGTCAAGGTGGCGCGGATCTTCAACGACCTGACCCTGGAGTGCGCGGCGGCCGGCGAGGGCCGCCTCGTACCGTTCTGCCAGGTGCCCCTGCAGGATCCCGACGCCGCGTGCGCCGAGCTCGACAGGTGCCTCGCCGCCGGCCACGCGGGCGTCGAGATCGGCAACCACGTCGGCGACCGTGACCTCGACGACCCGGGCATCGTGGCATTCCTGCGGCATTGCGCCGAGGTGGGCGCGCCGGTCTTCGTGCACCCGTGGGACATGCCCGGTGGCCGGCGCCTCGACCGGTGGATGTCGCGCTGGCTGGCCGGCATGCCCGCCGAGACGCACCTGTCGCTGCTCGCGATGGTGCTCGGCGGCGTCTTCGACGAGGTGTCGCCCGCGCTGCGGATCTGCTTCGCGCACGGCGGGGGCAGCTTCCCGTACTGGCTGGGGCGCGCCGACAACGCCTGGCACCGCCGCGGTGACGTGGTACGGGGCCGGTCGGCGCACCCGCCCAGCCACTACGTCGACCGCTTCTACGTCGACACCGTGGTATTCGACCCGGCCGCCCTGCGCCTGCTGGTGACGGTGCTGGGCGAAGACCGGGTGCTGCTCGGCAGCGACTACCCGTACCCCTTGGGCGAACGCCCGGCCGGCGAGGTCGTCCGCAAGGCCGACTTCCTCACCTCGGAGCAACGCTCCGCGTTGCTAGGCGGAAATGCCGAGCATTTCCTCGGCCGCGCCGCGCGGCCCGCTGCCTGATCTGCGTCGATACGGACAAACGCACGCCCAGCTTCCCTGGGGCGGTTACATACTACGTCCTGTAGTATTATTCTGTCGGGGTGCTGAGTGATCGGGAGCGGCTGCAGGGCGATCTCACGTACCGCGCGCACCTCATCGTGGGAGAGGAGCGTGCGAGGCTCGCTCGCCGCCGCCCCGACCTCGGCGAAGCCGACCTGGACGAGGTCGACGCCATGCTGTGGCGAATCGCGGAGGCCCTAGTCCTGTGCGGGCACGGCTGGGCGACCGTCGACGCCGTCGCCGCCGCACGGCTCTGGGACTGACCGGAGGCGGGCGGTCACCACGGTCGCGACGACCAGTGCGTCGGACACGCCGGATCATCTCGTGCGGGTGTTGTCAGTAACGGTCCGTGCTGGTAGACATCCGATGTATGAAGTTGTTGAGGGTCGGTCCATCCGGCGCCGAGCGCCCCGCCGCACTGGACGACGAGGGCCGGCTGCGTGACCTGACCGGTGTCGTGCCGGACGTCGATGGAGCCTTCCTCGCAGGGGCCGGGCCCGAGCGCGTCGCCGCCGCGCTGTCCGGTGGCGATCTACCGGTGCTCGACGCCGACGGGCTGCGGATCGGTGCGCCCCTGCGGCCGGGCAAGATCGTGTGCATCGGGCTGAACTACCGCGACCACGCCGCCGAGAGCAACCTGCCGGTGCCGGCCGAGCCGGTCGTGTTCATGAAGGCCCCCGACACAGTCATCGGACCATACGACCAGGTGCTCGTGCCGCGCGGCAGCACGAAGACCGACTGGGAGGTAGAGCTCGCCGTCGTCATCGGCCGCACCGCCCGGTACCTGGAGTCGGAGGCGGACGCGCTCGCCTGCGTCGGCGGGTACGCGGTGTCACACGACGTCTCCGAGCGCGAGTTCCAGCTCGAACGCGGCGGGCAGTGGGACAAGGGCAAGTCCTGCGAGACGTTCAACCCGCTGGGCCCGTGGCTGGTCACCGCCGACGAGGTGCCCGACCCGCAGGCGCTCGGGCTGCGGCTGTGGGTCAACGGCGAGGCGCGGCAGAACGGGAGCGCCAAAGACATGATCTTCGGGGTGGCCGAAATCGTCCGGTACCTGAGCCAGTTCATGGTGCTCTACCCCGGCGACCTCATCAACACCGGCACACCGGCGGGCGTGGCGCTCGGCCAGCCCGAGCCCAAGCCCTACCTGCGCGCCGGCGACGTCGTCGAACTGGAGGTCGATGGGCTGGGTCGGCAGCGCCAGGAGATCGGGGCGGCGTGAGCGAGGGAGTTGGCGCGGTGGCGCCTGGACTGAGCGACGCGCCGACGAAGTCGCCCGCGGCGCGAGGGAAGGCGTCGCCTTCAGCGCCGCACGACCGAGCGAACCAGGAAAACAGCATGAGCGAATCATCAGGGGCTGACTTCGCGGGCCTCAAGGCCCTCGTCACCGGTGGGGCTTCGGGCATCGGCCTGGCCACCGCCGTGCTCCTTGCCGAGCGCGGTGCCCGGGTCGCGTGCCTCGACCTCAAACCCGAAGGGCTGCCGGAGCCGCTGGTCGGCTTCGCCACCGACGTCTCGGACGATTCCTCGGTACGCGCCGGAGTCGCCGCCGCCGTGGAGGTGCTCGGTGGCCTCGACGTCCTCGTCAACAACGCCGGAATCGGCGCGGTTGGCACAGTGGAGTCCAATCCGGACGACGAGTGGCATCGGGTCTTCGACGTCAACGTCGTCGGTCTCGTCCGGGTCAGCCGTGCCGCCCTGCCGCACCTGCGGGCGTCCGAGCACGCCGCGATCGTCAACACCTGCTCGATCGCTGCCACCGCTGGGCTCCCGCAGCGCGCGCTGTACAGCGCCACCAAGGGCGCTGTGCAGTCGCTGTCGCTGGCGATGGCCGCCGACCACGTCCGTGAGGGCGTCCGGGTATGCTGCGTCAATCCGGGCACAGTGGACACTCCCTGGGTGCGCCGGCTGCTGGCGGCCGCACCCGACCCGGCCGCCGAACTGGCCGCTCTGGAGGCCCGCCAGCCCACCGGCCGGCTCGTGAGCGCCGCCGAGGTGGCGGCCGCCATCGCCTACCTCGCCAGCCCGCAGGCCGGCGCAACCACGGGCACCGTGCTCGCCGTCGACGGCGGCATGCAGGGCCTGCGGATGCGCCAGCCCTGACCCTTCCGGGAGGACCGCAATGGAGCGGATCGCGCTGCACACCCGGCTCAAGCCGGGCAAGGAAGGCGAATACGAACGGGTGCACGCCACGATCCCGGAGGACCTGGATGCCGCGCTGCGCACGGCCGGCGTGCACACATGGCGGATCTGGCGCTCCGGGCGTGACCTCTTCCACCTGGTGGAGGTCGACGACTACCGGGCGATGCGGGCCGCGCTGCGCGACCACCCGGCCAACGTGCCGTGGCAAGCCCGGATGGCGGAACTGCTGGAGGTCGAGGACGACTACTCCGGCGGCGACTCCGGTGTGCCGCTGGTGTGGGAGCTGCCATGAAGCTCCCCTTCGGCCGGTGGGGCCTGGGCTGCGCACAGCTGGGCAACCTCTTCACGGCCATCGAGGACGACGTCGCGGCGGCCACCGTGGCGGCAGCGTGGGACACCGGGGTGCGCTACTTCGACACCGCGCCGCACTACGGCTTGGGCCTGTCCGAGCGCCGGCTCGGCGCCGCGCTGCGGGCGCGCCCCCGCCACGAGTACACGGTCAGTACCAAGGTGGGCCGGCTTCTGGTGCCCACTCCGGACAGCGGCGGGGCGCGTGACAGCGAAGGGTTCGACGTGCCCGCCACCCACCAGAGGGTGTGGGATTTCAGCGCCGACGGCGTGCGGCGGTCGCTGTCTGACAGCCTGCGCCGGCTGAGCCTGGACCGGATCGACCTCGCCCTCATCCACGATCCAGAGGGCCACCAGGAGACCGCGCTGCGCTGCGCCTACCCGGTGCTACATGACCTGCGCAGGCAGGGCGTCGTGCGGGCGATCGGCGTGGGCTCGAAGCGCGTGGACGTGCTGCACCGGTTTGCCACGCAGACCGATGTCGACGCCGTGATGGTGGCCGGCCGGTACACGCTGCTGGAGCAGCCCGCGCTCGACGCGCTGCTGCCGGAGTGCTGGCGCAAGGGGATCGCGGTCATCAACGTGGGCGTGTTCAACAGCGGACTGCTGGCCGTGGACCGGCCGCACGACGGGCTGCACTACGAGTACGGCACAGCACCGTCCACTGTGATGAAGAAGGCGCGGGCGATCGCGGAGGTCTGCGCCAGGCACGGCACGTCGTTGCCAGCCGCCGCGCTGGCGTTCGCCGCCGCGCATCCCGCGGTGGCCACGGTCGTGGTCGGCGTGCAGAGCCCCGACCAGGTCGAGCGCAACGCCGCGCTGTTCGCCGCGCCGTCGCCGCCGGCCGACCTGTGGGCAGAGCTGGTCACCGCCGGCCTGTTACGTGCCGACGCACCGCTTCCACAGCCTTCGGGGGCCAGATGATCGTCGACGCGCACCACCACCTCTGGCGCGTCAGGCAGGGTTACACCTGGTTGGACGCGCCCGAACTGGCCCCGATCCGGCGCACCTTCACACCGGCGGACCTCCAGTCCGTGCTCGCCGAGTCCGGTGTGGAGCGAACAGTGCTGGTCGAGGGTGGACGGTGTGACACCGCCGAGGCGGCACTGCTGCTGGAGTACGCGAAACAGACGCCGCAGATCGCGGGCGTGGTCGCGTGGGCCGACCCGGCGGACCCGGCGCTGGCCGACACGCTCGCCGCCTACCGGGCCCTGCCCGGCGGTGAGCTGCTGGCCGGCGTCCGGCCGCAGATCCAGGGCGAGGCCGATCCCGACTACCTGGACCGGCCGGACGTGCGCCGCGGCCTGCGCACCGTCGCCGGCACCGGCCTGGCGTTCGATCTGGTGATCCGCGCCGACCAGCTGCCCGCGGCGGCGCGGGCCGCGCGTGACGTGCCGGAGCTGCGGTTCGTACTGGACCACCTGGCGAAGCCGCCGATTCGAGCCGGCGAGCACACCGCGTGGGCCGAGGCGCTGGCCGCGCTCGCCGCCGCGCCGAACGCGACCGCCAAGCTGTCCGGCCTCGTCACCGAGGCCGACTGGCGAAAATGGACGGTCGCGGACCTGCGTCCGTACGTGGCGACCGCTGTCGAGGTCTTCGGCCCGGAGCGGCTGATGTACGGCTCAGACTGGCCCGTGTGCCTACTGGCCGCCTCGTACGCACGGGTGAAGAATGCGCTCGTCGAGGCGCTGCCGGCGCTGTCGCCGCGCGAGCAGATGGCGGTGTTCGGCGGCACCGCCACCCGGACCTACCGGCTGCCGTAGGAGGAGTGAGCGAGGGAGTTGTCGCCTTTGGGTGCCGCACGACCGAGCGAACCAGGAGGTAGAGCATGGCGGTCACCGACGAGGCGATCGAGAAGATCAAGGGCATGATCGTGGCCGGTGACCTGCGGCCCGGCGACCGCCTGCCACGCGAGGCCGACCTCGCGGAGCGGCTCGGCCTGTCCCGCAACTCCCTGCGGGAGGCCGTGAGGGCGCTGTCGCTGATCCGGGTGCTCGACGTGCGGCAGGGCGACGGCACGTACGTCACGAGCCTCGCGCCCGGGCTGCTGCTGGACGCGTTGAGCTTCGTCGTCGACTTTCACCGCGACGACACCGTGCTGGAGTTCTTCGAGGTACGCCGCATCCTGGAACCGGCCGCGAGCGCGCTCGCGGCGCGGCGGATGACCGACGCGGACATCGCGTCCCTCCGCGCCATCCATGCCGCCCTCGGTGACGCCCCCACTATCGACGAACTGGTCTCCAACGACCTGGAGTTCCACCGGCGGATCGCGGCCGGCGCCGGGAACGGCGTGCTGTGCTCGCTCATCGACAGCCTGTCCGGCCCGACCACGCGGGCCCGGATCTGGCGCGGCCTCACCCAGGAAGGCGCCGTCGACAAGACCCGCGAGCAGCACGGTGCGATCATCGACGCGATCGCGGCGCGCGAGCCGGAGCTCGCTCGGTCGTGGGCCACGGTGCACGTCGCGGGCGTCGAGGATTGGTTGCGTCGAGCGCTTTGAGTGCCATTCCTCTTGACTTCGAGTGCGCTCTAATTCCTAGCGTCTCGGGCATGAGGACAGTAGCGCTGGGACGCACCGGCGAGCAGGTCAGCCAGCTCGCCCTCGGGTGCATGCTGATGGGAACGCTGACGGACGAGGCGTCGTCGTTCGAGATGCTCGACCGGTATCTCGACGCCGGGGGCTCGTTCCTCGACACCGCCAACTGCTATGCGTGGTGGCCGCCGGGTGGCCGGGGCGGCGAGAGCGAAGAGCTGCTCGGCCGGTGGTTCGCGCGCACCGGGCGGCGCGACGAGGTGTTCCTGGCCACCAAGGGGAGCGCGTGGATCTCCGATGCGGACGCCCTGCGCGGCAAGCTGCGGGAGGAGATCGCTACCCGGTATGAGGGCGCGGGCGGCGAAACCCTCCGCCGGGCCATCGATGACAGCCTGCGCCGGCTCGGCACCGACCACGTCGATCTGTACTACGTGCACGTCGACGACCGTTCCACGCCGCTGGAGGAGACGCTGTCGGCGCTCGCGGACATCGTGGCGGCCGGCAAGGCCAGGTACATCGGCTGGTCCAACGTGCGCACCTGGCGGCTGGAACGCATCCGCCAGCTGTGCGCCCAGAACGGCTGGCCCGCACCGGTCGCTCTCCAGCAGCAGCACACCTACCTGCGACCTCGCGCCGGGCTGAGCCGTGCCTCCATTGTGGACGATGAGCAGATCGACTACCTGCTGGCCCACGACGACCTGACGCTGGTGGCGTATTCGCCGCTGCTCAAGGGCGTCTACGACTCCGCGGAGAAGCGACGCGGGCACGGCATCATGGAGCCGTACGCGGGGCCGGACGCCGAAGCGCGGATCGCGGTGCTCACGGAGGTGGCTGCCGAGGTCGGCGTCACGCCGAACCAGCTCGTGCTCGCGTGGCTGCTGCACCAGACGGCACCGGCGATGGTGCCGCTGATCGGGCCGCGCACGCTGGAACAGTACGCGGCCGCGGTGCCGGCGCTGGACGTGAAGCTCACGGACGACCAGCTGGCGCGCCTGGACGCCGCCGGCGCCTGACGGAGATCACGCAACGGGGACCAGTGCGGCACCGACCTGGGATGGGCGGGCGTGGCCCGCCCATCCCAGGCCCTATGCGCAGGGGGAGCCGTTCAGGGTGAACGCTGTCGGGGCGGGTTGGGGGCCGCCGGGGCTGCCGAGGAAGCCGAACGTCACCGACGCCCCTGGTGCGACGGACCCGTTCCAGCTCGCGTTGCGGGCGGCCACTGTCGTGCCCGTCTGGGTCACCTGCGTGTTCCAGGAGCTGCTCACCCGCTGCGGGCCAGGGAACGTCCAGCCCACCGTCCAGCCGTCGACGGGCGTGCTGCCGGTGTTGGTGAGCGTGACGTTGGCGCGGAAACCCGTGCCCCACACCTGCGTCTGGTAGCTCACCGTGCAGGCGACGGGAGGGACCTTGCGCTCGAACGAGATCCGGTGCAGCTGGCCGGGCAGGTCGTTGATCAGGTACAGCTCGCCGTCGGCCGCCACGCCCAGGCTGGTCGGCTGGACGATGTCGGGTTGGGCGAGCACCGCTGACTCGTGACCGCCGTCGGCGGTCGGGCGGATGCCCCAGATGGTGGCCGAGCAGTAGTCGGTGACGACATATGTGCCGTCGGCCAGGTCGGCGTGCCGGCTGCCGCGGTAGACGTGGCCGCCGATGACCGCGCACCCCTCGAACGACGTGCGGTACGTGAAGACCGGGTCGACGTAGGTGGCGCCGGCGACGCAGCGGTCGGCGTTGAAGACGACCTCGCCCTCGCGGCAGGACCAGCCGAGGTTGGCGCCGGCCGCGCCGGCGGCGAGGTGGTTGACCTCTTCCCAGGTGCCCTGGCCGACGTCGGCGATCCACAGCGAACCGCCGGCCGGGTCGAAGGAGAACTTCCACGGGTTGCGCAGGCCGTACGTCCAGATCTCCGGACGGGCGCCGGCCTGGCCGACGAACGGGTTGTCGTCGGGTACGCAGTACGCGGCGGTGCCGCAGGTGCGGCTGACGTCGAGGCGCACGATCTTGCCGAGCAGGGTGCCCAGGTTCTGGCCGGTGGCCAGCACGTCGTCGGCCGCGCCGCCGTCGCCGAGGCTCCAGTAGAGGTATCCGTCCGGCCCGAACGCGACGTTGCCCCCGTTGTGGTTGGAGAACTCGGCGTGCGCCTGGGTCAGGATGACCTGCTCGCTGCCTGGGTCGCCGAGCTGGACCCTGGACAGGGTCAGCGTGCCGTCGGGCAGCGCGGTGTATGCCAGGTACACGGTGCCGGTCGTGCCGAAGTCGGGCGCGGCGGCGATGCCGAGCAGCCCGCGCTCGTTGCCGGAGACGTCCACCCGGTCGCTGATGTCGAGCAGCGGGGCGGCCTCGAGGCCGGTGTCGGGGTGGAACGCGCGGATCCTGCCCGGCTTCTCGGTGATCAGGAGGCGCCCGTCGGGCACGCCGATGAGGGAGGTGGGGCGCTGGAGCCCGAACGCCACCTGGGTCGTGGTGACAGCGAGCTGATCGAGCGGCACCGCGGCCGCCGCGCGTGCGGGCGGGGCAGCGCCGACGCCGACCAGGGCGAGAACACCGATCGCCAGCAGACTTGTCCATCGACGCCTTGACATATTCGCTCCCATCGTTGACGGGATGTTAACTGCCCCGCCGTGGGAGCGCTACCACCCATCCGGTCCACCGGGTGTTGCAACCGGCCGGACATTGATTGAGTATGAAGTCACATTCATCGATCGAGCGGTCACCGGGCGGGGTCGCGACACGAACGTAAGGAGCATGATGAGAGCCAGAAGGCGCGCCGCCCTCGTGGCCGCCGGTGTCACCGCCGTCGCGGTGACCGCGGGCTTGGCCACCACCGTCGTTGCGCAGGCGGCAGCGGCCGGCTGCCGGGTCACCTACTCGGTGCCGTCGCAGTGGAGTGGCGGGTTCACCGGCAATGTCGCCATCACCAACCTCGGTGACCCGCTGACCTCGTGGCGGCTGACGTGGACGTTCCCGTCCGGGCAGACGGTCACGCAGGCGTGGAACTCGACCGTCACGCAGAGTGGCAGTCAGGTGACGGCCAACAACGTGAGCTGGAACGGGTCGATCGCCACGAACGGCAACGTGTCGTTCGGATTCAACGGCCAGTTCAGCGCCACCAACACCGCGCCGACCACGTTCGCGCTCAACGGCACGACGTGCACCGGCGCGGTGACGCCGACCACCGGCGGCCCTGGGCCCACCACGCCGCCGCCGTCGAGCCCACCGCCACCCACCACACCGCCGCCGTCGAGCCCACCGCCGCCGACCAGCGGCTGGAATCCGCCGAGCAACCTCGTGGCGCCGCTGAACGCGGTGTGGCAGCACCAGGAGCAGACCTACAACAACGGCAACCTGTACGGATTCCGCAACTACGGCTGGGACCAGCTCTTCGCCAACCGCGGATACATCAACTACTGCGTGCGCTGGGACTCCTCCGCTTCAGTGACCGCCGCACAGCGCGACCAGATCCACGCCGCGCTCGCCCGGCAGTACAAGAAGTGGATGGACGTCATGGTCGGCCACAACGGCTTCCCCTACACCGACGTTCCGGTGAAGGTCGTCGGCTGGGCCGTGCGGGACCGCGCGCAGCTACAGTGGAGCGACACCTCCGTCGACATCTACGTCAACAACATCCGGGAGAACGCTCCACAGTGCTCTGAGCCGTGTGGACGCTTCTTCAACCAGGGCGGCACCTACCCCAACTGCCCGGGCGGCGCGGCGCGCCACTACGACCACTCGCTGTGGCTGACCGACGGCTTCGGCGGCGGTCACGGGGGCGACTGGGGCCAACGGATGGGCCGCGAGTACTTCATGAACAACCTCAACGCGGCGAACATGACCATCTTCCTGCACGAGTTGGGGCACACATACGGCTTGGACGACTTCTATGACTGGGACCCCACACCTGGGCAGGGGTTCATCATGAAGGCGGGCAGCGCCAGCCAGATCACGACATTCGACATGTGGATGTTCCGTGACTGGTGGCGGCACCTCAAGAGCCGCTACGGGTACTGAGATCCCGGGCTAGCGAGAGCACCTCGGCGACCGGCAGCCCGGCCGAGCGGGCGGCGGCGAGAGCGTCGTCGTACTCCGGCTGGGCGGTCACCACCCGGTCGCCGAGGTGGCCACGCTTGACCCGTATGGTCGCCCCGGCGACGGTCACCTCGACGGTGTCGCGGCGCAACGCGCGCCGCGACACCGTCTGCACGCGCAGGCCCAGCGTGGTCGTCTGCGCGAAGACCACGCCGCACGCCAGGTCGAGCCGGTCGGCGTCGACCAGCACGGTCAGCACCTGGCCGGGGCGGCCCTTGCGCATCAGGGCCGGCACGCACCAGGCGTCCGCGGCGCCCACCGCGCGCAGCTCCTCCAATATGTCCGGCCACAGGCGAGGGTCGAGGTCGTCCACTGTGGCCTCGAGCTGGTACAGCTCCGATGTGGACCAGTCGGGTGTGGACGACGCGGTGCCGACCAGTACGCGTACGACGTTGGCGTGACCGGGCGGGTCGGCGGTACCCGCGCCCACACCCACCGCGCGGGGCGTCATCGCGGGCGGTGGGCCCCATCCGGTCGCGAGCGCCGCCAGCAGGGCCGCCCCGGTGGGCGTGCACAGCTCCATCGTGGCCGGATGCGCGGCCAGCGGAGCCCCTGCGCGCGCCAGCAGCTCGGCGACCGCGGGGGCGGGTACCGGCAGCCGGCCGTGCGCCGCCCGCACCGTGCCGGAGCCGACCGCCACCGGTGAGACCACCCGCACGGGCGCGTCGAGCAGGCCGAGGTCGTCCAGCGCCAAGGCGCAGCCCACCACGTCGGCTATCGCGTCCAGCGCGCCGACCTCGTGGAAGTGCACCTCGTCCACTGTGGTGCCGTGGACGTGCGCCTCCGCCTCGGCCAGCCATCGGAACGTGGCCGAGGCATGTCCGCGTACCGGATCTGGCAGGGGGGAGATGAGCGTGAGGATGTCGCGGAGGCCGCGGTGCTCGTGGCTGTGAGGAGCGTCGACCGTGACGTGCGTGGCGCGGAAGCCGTGCCGGCGGACCTCGGCGGCGTCGACTTCGACGCCGACGTCCAGGCGGGTCAGCCCGGCGCGCACCGACTCCAACGACGCGCCCGCGTCGAGGAGCGCGGCGAGCAGCATGTCGCCCGCGGCGCCGTTGCTCGCGTCCACCCAGAGCGCGCCGTTCGTGCCAGCCGGCTCGGTCATGCTGTGGCTCGCGCGATGCGGGCGGCTGCCACCCCCGCGCCGAAGCCGTTGTCCACATTGACCGTCACGACGCCGGGCGCGCAGCTGTTGAGCGTGGCCAGCCACGCGGTGAGGCCCTCCATGTGCCAGCCGTAACCGACGCTGGTGGGCACGGCGATGAGTGGCGCGCCGATCAGTCCACCCAGGACGGACGGCAGCGCGGCCTCCATGCCCGCGACCGCGACCACCACGTCGGCGGTGTCGATGCGGTCGCGCTGGGCGAGCAGCCGGTGCAGGCCGGCGACGCCGACGTCGACGATCACGTCGGGGTCCGAGCCGAACACCCGCACCGTCGCCGCGCACTCGCGGATGACCGGCAGGTCGGCGGTGCCCGCACCCACCACCGCGACGCGACCGCGGGGTGATGCGGGCACCCCAAGCATGGCGACTCGGGCGACCTCATCGATGTCGGCGTCGGGCAGCTCGGTGCGGCACGCGGCGATTGCCTCGTCGGAGAGCCGGGTCGCGAGCACAGCACCGTCGGGGTGCGCGTGGTGCAATGCGCGGAGCGCCGCGACGATCTGCCCCGGTGTCTTGCCGGTGCCGAAGACCACCTCGGGGTCGCCCGTGCGCGCCGCCCGCTGCAGGTCGAGCTTGGCGAACCCGAGATCCGCGATCTCCGGCGCGCCGCCGTTTGGGTACCGTTCAGTCATGCTGCCCCCCGACCGCCTCGTTCACGAACTCGCAGGATACGGCCGCACCCTGGTGGCGTTCTCGGGCGGCGTCGACTCCAGCGTGGTCCTGGCGGCGGCGGTGCGCGCGTTGGGTGCGGCGGACGTGGCGGCGGTCACGGCGGTGTCGCCGTCGCTGCCCGCCTCGGAGCACTCCCTGACGGCGGAGTTTTGCGCCGACTTGGGCGTTAAACACCATATGGTGGAGACTCGCGAGCTCGACGTCGACGGCTACCGCGAGAACGGCCCCACGCGCTGCTACTTCTGCAAGAGCACCCTGCTCGACACCGCACGGCAGGTCGCCGCCGCACACGGCTACGCCGCGATCACCACCGGCACCAACGCGTCCGACGTCGCCGCTGGCTTCCGGCCCGGCATCCGGGCCGCCGCCGAGCGCGGCGCCCGCACGCCCCTCGCCGACCTGGGCCTGGACAAGGAGGCGGTGCGGGCCATCGCGCGCGGCTGGGGGCTGTCGACCGCGGACAAGCCGGCCGCTGCGTGCCTGTCCAGCCGCATCGCGTACGGCGTGACGATCACACCGCAGCGTCTGGCCCGGGTGGAGCGGGCCGAGGCCGCCGCGCGGCGGTTGCTCGCCGCCCACCACGTGCACAACGTCCGCGTACGGGATCTCGGGGAATCGGTGCGGCTCGAGGTGGACGACCACGCCGTCGTGCCCGCGCGGGACGACGCGTCATTGCGCGAGGCGATCCGATCGGCGGGCTTCGGTGCGGTCGACGTGACGATCGAGCCATTCCGTTCGGGTTCCATGAACGCGCTCCTGGAGAACCCCGAGTCCTGGCGCCACGCGTAGCGCGCCGGCCCGCGCCCGGCGGCGCGCCCTCTTTCCGTCGATCAAGGGCAAGCGCACGTGCTTTGATCTCGGATCCGCGTGCGTTCGCCCCCGATCGACGCGGATCTCCTTGATCGCGGCCCGCCGTCGGTGGTAGCTGAGATCTATGTCCGGGTCGGTACCCTCGCTGAGGTGACCTACACGCCGCCACCCCAGCCCGGCCAGCCGGACCAGCCGGAGCAGCCCCAGCCGCCGGAGCGGCCCCAGCAGTCTGACCAGCCGCCGGAGCGGCCCCAGCAGTCTGACCAGCTGCCGGGGGAGCAGCCGGACCTGTCCCACCAGCCGCAGCCACCCGGCCCGCCGCAGCCGCCCTACCCGTCGCAGTGGCCCGCGCCGCCGGGGATGGCCGCACAGGGCCCGCCGCCGGGGATGGCACCGCCGGGCCCGCCGGGGATGCCGCCGTATGGACCGCCGCCCGGGATGGCGCCGCAAGGGCCGCCGCCACCCACCAAGAGCAGGCGTGGCCTGATCATCGGCCTGGTCATCGGGGCGGTGGTCGCGGTCCTGCTGTGCGCGGGCTGCATAACCGCGGGCGTCGTGTACTACCTGACGAACGGCTCGTCGGACTCCGACTCGGACAGCGGCGGCGACCTGGGCGGCGGCACCGCCACGGCGCAGCCCAGCCCGAGCGCGGGCGGAGCCGGAGGAGCATGCGGAGCCCAGGCGCTGGCGGGTGGGGCCGAAATCAGGGCCGCCGGTATGCCCGACTTCGCGAACGCACCGCGCACCGGCACCGCCACGATGCGCATTACGACAAACCTCGGTGCGATCACGATCGCAATGGACCGGGCGGCGACCCCATGCACCGTGGCGAGCTTCCAGCACCTGGCCGCCAAGCACTTCTTCGACGGCTCGCGCTGCCACCGGTTGGTCACCGAAGGGCTCTCGATCCTCCAGTGTGGCGACCCGGTCGGCGATGGGACGGGGCGGCCGGACTACAAGTTCGCCGACGAGAACCTGGCCGGTGCCCGGTACACGCGCGGGGTGGTGGCGATGGCGAACGCCGGTGCGGGCACCAACGGCAGCCAGTTCTTCATCGTGTTCAAGGACGGCCAGCTCGATCCGGCGTACACCCCGTTCGGCACGGTGACGTCCGGCATGGAGGTCGTCGACAGGGTCGCCGCCGGTGGCCACGACA
Organism: Micromonospora sp. CPCC 206061; assembly: GCF_036906915.1. Classification (NCBI taxonomy): domain Bacteria; kingdom Bacillati; phylum Actinomycetota; class Actinomycetes; order Micromonosporales; family Micromonosporaceae; genus Micromonospora; species Micromonospora sp. CPCC 206061. The sequence continues at coordinate 33,728 of NZ_JBAKHX010000049.1, read as the reverse complement.
ACTCCATCGCGGGCGGGGGCGGGGTGCCAAAGACGACCATCACTTTCCAGGGGCTGACGGTGGACTGACAACGTATCGATACAGGTCGCGTTCCACGGTGCCCGTGCCGGCGAGGCGCCAGCGGCGGGGTGGGTTACCAGGTCACGGGGAGGGCGCGGAGGCCGCGGACCAGGAGGCCGGGTTTCCAGGCCAGGTCCTGCTCAGGGGTGGCGAGGCGCAGGTCGGGGAACGCCTCCACCAGGGTCGCCACCGCCACCTGCAGCTCCATCCGCGCGAGCTGCGCGCCGAAGCAGTAGTGGATGCCGTGCCCGAAGCCCAGGTGCGGGTAGGCCGGCCGGTGGAAGTCCAGTTCCTCCGGGTTGGTGAAGACCCGCTCGTCGCGGTTGGCCGAGGGCAACGACGCCACCACCGGCTCTCCGGCCCGCACGAGGGTCTCGCCGATCATGATGTCGACGGTGGGGTACCGGGCGAACACCGTGCCGGCGACCAGCGGCACGTACCGCATCAGCTCTTCGACCGCGTTCGGCACCAGCTCGGGGTGCGCGACCAGCTCGTCGCGTGCCTTCGGATGGGTGAGGAGCACGTACACGAAGTTGGGAATCTGGGTGACGGTGGTCTCGTGCCCGGCGGCGAGCAGCCCAGCCGCGAGGTCGACGAGCTCGTGCTCGGTGAGCCGCCCCTTTTCGTCGCGCGCCTTGACCATCGCACTGATCAAGTCGTCGGTCGGCTCGGCGCGCCGCTGGGCGACGAGCGCGTACATGTACTCCATCATCGCCCCGAGGTACTCGCCGATCTGCTCAGGGCTCAGCGAGGTGCTGGCGACGACCGCCTCGGACCACACGCCGAACTTGTCCTGATCCTCGACAGGCACCCCGAGCAGCTCGCAGATCACCCGGACGGGCAGGGGCGTGGCGAACGCGGTGACCAGGTCGACCGGCGGCCCCTGCGCGCGCATCGCGGCGACCAGCTCCGAGGCGATCTCGGCGGTGCGGGGCCGGAACTCGTCGATGCGCCGGGTGGTGAACGCCCGCGCCACGAACCCGCGCAGCCGGCTGTGCTCGGGAGGGTCCATGTTGAGCGTGCCGGCGTCGGACTGGTGCGGCATCATGCGCGGCTCGTCGCGGCCATTGGCAGCCGCGCGGCTGAACCGCGGGTCACTCAGCACCATCTTCACGTCGTCGTAGCGGACAGCGAGCCAAGCCTCCTCGCCGTACGGCAGCCGCACGCGGGACAGCGGCTCGTCGGCGCGCAGCTGGGCGTACATCGGGTCGAGGCGCAGGCCCTCCAGCGGGCTGAACGGGTATGACCGCACCGTCACGATCGGCTCCCTTCGGCATGGCGTACGCCGACGAGCAGGCCGCGGCCGGACGGACCGCCCGGCAGGAACTCGGCGGCGCACCCGGCGTCCGTAACGGCGTCCAGGTACTCGTCGCGGGTGAACAGCGTGTTGAGATGGCTTTCCGCGATGTGCCGGATCGCACCACCGCCGGCCACCAGATAGTGGATGTCCATACGCACGGTGCGGCCCTCCCTTGTGGAGTGTGACATCCGGGCCAGCGTGTGGCCGTTCTGCTCCAGCACGTCGCCGGCGACGTATCCGTCGATGAACTGCTCCGGCAGCCACAGCGGCTCCACGAGCAATACACCACCGGGGTTGAGGTGCCGCGCCATCGAGCGCACTGCCGACCGCAGATCGGCGACCGACATGAGGTATCCGATGGAGCTGAACAGGCACGTGACCACGTCGAACCGGCGGCCCACGTCGAATTCGCGCATGTCGCCGCGGTGTACCGGTACCCCCGGAAGTTTTGCCCGTGCGAGATCGATCATGGCCTGCGACGCGTCGAGCCCGGCCACGTCGGCGAAGTTGTCGCGCAGCTTCGCCAGGTGTTCGCCCGTGCCGCAGGCGACGTCGAGCAGCGACGTGGCGTCGGGTCGCCGGTCGCGCGCCACGCGCGCGACCAGGGCAGCCTCGGCCGCGTAGTCCTTGCCGCGCCGGCGGTAGGTGAGGTCGTACACCCCGGCGAATTCCGGCCCGAACATGTCAACGCTCGGCATGGATCTTCTCCAGGGCGGCGACCGCGGTGGCGGCGCCCGTCTCGGCTCGGATCCGGTCGCCCAGGTCGGCGGCCCGGTCCCGGATGATGGAGTCGCCACGCGCGGCGAGGATCGCCGCCGCCAGGCTCGCCGCGGTCAGCTTCGCCGCCGGTATCGGCGCGGGCGCGACGCCCAGTGCGTGCATCCGCCGGGCCCAGAACGGCTGGTCGCCGATGGACGGGCAGACGACCTGCGGCCGGCCCGCGGCGACAGCGGTCCATGTGGTGCCGCCAGCGTGGTGCACGACCGTGGACATGCGGGGCAGCAGCCAGTCGTGCGGCGCCTGGTCGATGGCGAGAACACAGGCAGGCAGCTCGGTGCCCGGCGCGATGCCGCCCCAACCGGTGGCGATGACCGCCCGCGCCCCGGCGCGGTCGAGCGCCTCCAGCACCAGCTGCCCCATCCCGGCCGGGTCGTAGCCGACGACGCTGCCGAAGCCCACGTACACGGGTGGTTCGCCGGCCGCCAGGAAGTCGGCGAGGGCCGGCGGTGGCGCGTAGTCGGGCGGTGCGGGGAGGTACCAGTACCCGGTGGTGTGCACTGTGGACGGCCAGTCAGCTGGTGGTGCCAGAACGTGGCGGCTGACCTGGTTGAGCACGTGCGTTGGCCGGCCGTCGGGCTGCCGCAGGGGGTCGTGCCGGCCGCGCCGCCGCGGCAGGCCGAGCGTCTCGACGCGCCAGCGGTCGACGCCGAGGCCGGCGAGCCGGAGTTGGCCCCGGACGAACGCCACGTGCGTGAGCCGGTTGAGCGCGGCCGGCAACCACGACGGCGCCAGCATCAGCGGGTTGGCGAACTCGCGGGTCGGCACGTACAACGGGTCGAGCGCCGCGATGACGCTGGGCACGCCGAGCCGTTCGGCGAGGTGAGGACCGGCGATCGCGACGGGGGAGTGGACGAGCATTTCGGCACCGCTGCTCTCCGCCGCGCCCCACGCTCCGGCGAGCAGCCGGCGCAGCGCCGGTTTCATCTCGCGGACGTATCCGGCGTACGCTCGCATCGAGGCCAGCCCGCCCTTGCCGTGCCCGGCGGTCTCGTGCATTTCCGGCGCTGACCAGAGCCTCAGGATGCCCTCGTCGAGCCCGGCGAACGGCACGCCGTGCGGCTCGGCCAGCGCGGCGAACGACGCGGGCGCGGCCAGCAGCGGCTCGTGCCCAGCCGCCCGCAGCGCGGCGGCCAGCGCCACCATCGGCTGGACGTCGCCGCGCGTGCCGTACGCGAGAACGAAAACCCTCATCGCGCCTCCACCGTCATCGGGAGCTGGCTCGGGTACACGGTCGCGGCCACCGCCTCGCTGACCGGGCGACCAGGAACCGGCGTGAGGCGCCACCGAGCCGCGATGGTCGTCAGCGCGATCATCGCCTCGGTCCAGCCGAAGCCGTCGCCGATGCACTGCCGGTTGCCCGAGCCGAACGGGATAAAAGCGTGCTTCGGGATCGCGGCGGCCCGCTCGGGCAGCCAGCGGTCGGGGTCGAAGCTGAGCGGGTCGGCGAAGAGCTCCGGGTCGCGGTGCATGGCGAGCGGGCTGAGAATGACCTGTGTGTCGCGCGGGAGCGGGACGTCGCCGATCCGTACGTCGGTGACGGAGCGTCGCATGACCAGCCACAGTGGATAGAGGCGCACCACCTCGGAGAGCACCCGCCCGGTGTATTCCAACCGCTCCAGGTCGTCGTACCGCACACGCCGGCCGCCCAACACGTCAGCGGCCTCGGCCGCGACCCGGTCGGCGATGTCGGTGTGCTGTCCGAGCCTGTAGAACGCCCACGCCATCGTGTTGGCGGTGGTCTCGCTGCCGGCCAGCATGATGGTGACGACCTCGTCGCTGACCTGCTCGGCGGTCATCGTCTCGCCGGTGTCGCGGTCGCGGGCCCTCAGCAGCATGGTGAGCAGGTCGTGGTGGTCGGTGTCGTCCGCCCGGTACGCCTCGATGACCTGGTCGATGACCCGCCGGGTGCGGACGATCGCCTGCTCGAATCGACGGTTTGCCGGCGTCGGCAGCTTTTCCAGCAACTCGACGGGGGACAGAGTGCGCCGCGTCACACCGTCGCGAATAATGGGAATCGAGCGTTTGACCTCGGCGACCGCCTCTTCGCCCAGGTCGGAGCTGAAGAGTGTCTTTCCGATCAGCGTCAGCGCGATCTCGTGCATCTCGTCGTGCACGGAAAGCACCTGGCCGGGGCGCCACGACGCGGACCACTTGGTGATGTAGTCGCTCATGATGTCGGCGTATCCGGCGATCTGTCCACGGTGGAACGCCGGCTGCATCAGGCGGCGTTGGCGCAGGTGGAAAGCGCCGTTCGAGCTGACCAGGCCGTTGCCGACGATCGCGCGCACCTTGTCGAAGAAGGCGCCCTTGTCGAACCTGCGCGCCTCGGTGACCAGCACGTGCCGGACCAGTTCGGGGTCGTTGACCACGTATGCCGGGCGAGGGCCGAGATACACCCGCACCACGTCGCCGAGACGGCGCACGGACTGGAGGAAGTCGAGCGGGCGCCGCCGCAGGGCTAGGGCGTGACCCAACAGCGGCAGCCGGTCGGGCGCGGTCGGCGCGAGCGCGTCGAGGACAGGCGACATCGATCCCCCCGTCTTTCGGACTCGAGATCACCGAACGTGGGCCACTCTGCCACGCTGAGCGACCAAACGCAATATCGATAAATACCTCGATCCCTCGTAGTCTGGGTCGGGTGACCACCGCACCGCTGGACGTCTCGGCGTGGCTGTCCGAGGTGCAGCGGGCCGTACGGCCGGCCCTCGCAGCCGCGCTCAGCACGCTCAACCCACGCATGCGCCGGATCTGCGAGTACCAGCTCGGCTGGCTCGACGGGCACTCGGCGGGCAAGGCGATCCGTCCACTGTTGACACTCGCGTGTGCCGAGGCGGTCGGCGCGGACTCGGCCGAAGCGATGCCCGCCGCCGTCGCCGTTGAGCTGCTGCACAACTGCACGCTGCTCCAGGACGACGTGATGGACGAGGATCCCACTCGGCGGCACCGGCCCGCGGCCTGGACCGTGTTCGGCGCGTCCCCGGCGATCCTCGCGGGCGACGCGCTGCTCGCGCTCGCGTTCGCGGTGCTGGCCCGCTCGGGTCATCCGGCGGCGGCAGCGGCGGCGCGGGAACTGGAGCGCACGGTCGACGAGCTGATCGAGGGCCAGGCGATGGACCTGGAGTTCGAAGGCGCCGAGGCGATCGCCGTGGACGACTGCCTGCGGATGACGATGGCGAAGACGGGGTCGCTGCTCGGCTGCGCGTGCCTGCTCGGCGGTCTCTTCGGTGGCGCTGGCGAAGCGGCCTGCGCGGCGCTCGCCCGGTACGGCCGGCATCTCGGCCTCGCCTACCAGCTCCGCGACGACCTGCTCGGCATCTGGGGCGACCCGCGGCGCACGGGTAAACCCGCGGGCGCCGACCTGCGGCGGCGCAAGAAGAGCCTGCCCGTCGTCGCCGCGCTCGCCGCGCGCAACTCGGCCGCCGAGCGGCTACGCGAGCTGTACTCCCGACCGGAACCCTTCGACGAGGCGGAAGCCCGGGTGGCGGCCGAACTGGTGCGTGACGCGGGAGGTCGCGCCTTCGCCGAGCGGCTGGCGGATGCCGAGCTGGCCGCCGCCGCCGACGCCCTTGCCACGCTCACCCGGCTGGGCGCGGCCTGCGACCGGCTGGCGACGCTGGGCAGATTCGTCATTGGCCGGGACCGCTAGATGACGGCTGAGGCACGGGGCCGGTGGCCTTCGCGAAGTGAGCCGCCACCGCGGGGGCGTGCGCCGCCGCCACGCGGATCAGCGCGGCGATCCGGTCGATGTCGCGGTCGTCGACGGCCGCTCCGGTCGGCAGCGTCAGCAGGCTTTCTGCCAGCGCCTCGGTGTGCGGAAAGGCGTCACCGTCCGCGTGGTAAGGCGCCATTCGGTGGCAGCCCGGGTAGAAGTACCGCTTCGCCATGATGTTTTCGGCGCGCAGCACCGCCATCAGGTCGTCGCGGCACAAGCCGAAGGCGTCGGCGTCGATCCGCGCGACCACATAGTGGTACGCGTGCTCGACGCTCGGATCGGGCGGCGGCACCGACAACCCGGCAATCCCGGCGAGGGCCTCGCGGTATCGCAGGTAGTTGCGCCGGTTGCGGTCGACGAAAGTCTCCATGCCCGCGAGCGACGCGAGCCCCATCGCGGCGGCCGCCTCGCTCATCTTGGCGTTCGTGCCGGTGTGCGCTACCTCGTCTTCGCCGACGATGCCGAAATTCTGCATCGCGCGCACCCTCGCGGCGAGCCCGCTGTCGTCGGTGACCACCGCGCCGCCCTCGAACGCGTTGACCAGCTTGGTGGCGTGGAAACTGAACACCTCGGCCGCGCCGAAGCCGCCGACCGGCCGGCCGGCGTGCCGCGCGCCGAACGCTTGCGCGGCGTCGAAGAGCAGGGTCAGGCCGTGCCGGTCGGCGATCGCGGCCAGTTCGTCGACCGCGCACGGCCGGCCCCACAGGTGTACGCCAATCACCGCGCTGGTGCGCGGGGTGATCAGCGCCGCGACCTGGGCCGGGTCGATGTTGCCAGTTTCCGGGTCCACATCGGACAGCACGGGTTTCAGGCCCATCCAGCGTACGGCGTGCACGGTCGCCGGGAACGTGAACGCGGGCACGATGACCTCGCCGGTGAGGTCGGCCGCGCGGATCGCCAGCTCCAGCGCGACGGTGGCGTTGCAGGTGGCCACACAGTGCCGCACGCCCGCCTGGTCGGCGACGCGTCGTTCGAACTCCTGCACCAGCGGGCCGCCGTTCGACAGCCAGCGCCTGTCGAGTGCTCCTTCCAGCAGCGAAAAGAACCGCTGGCGGTCACCGATGTTCGGCAGCCCGACGTATCGCGGCTCGTCGAACTCGGGAACCCCCGTGAAGATTGCGAGGTGGTTAACGCCGCGATTCATTCAGCCTCCCCCGTGGACGCGCACTGGCGTCATCGACGCTACCCAATGTAGGCTTTGGTTCACGATAGGTCATCACCGGTACGGGGGAGTTGTCACGCGGTGGCCGAGACCTGGGATCTGCCGTCCATCAAGCCGTCCGTCGACACCTGCGTCACCGCACTTCAGCTCGCCGAGAGCCTGCGCGACTGGGCGGCGGCGCAGGGCAGCGCGTTTCCGCAGAAACACACCATGGTGTTCGCGCTGAGCAGCGCGTTCATCTCGCCATGGCTCGACCGTCCGGTGCTGGAGCTGGCCTCGCGCATCTGGAGCTGGATCACCGCCGTTGACGACACAGTAGACAGTCCCGAGTGCGACCACGCGTCGGCCGACGCGATACTGCGGGGCTGCCGAGCGGTGGCCGCTGGTGGCCCGCACGGCGACGAGCCGCTGGCCCGCGCGCTCGCCGAGATACGCGACACCGTGGCCGCGCTGCCCGGACACCCCGACGTGGCGCCGCTGTGGCGGGACGCCGTCGACCGCCTGCTCGTGGGCATGGCGTACGAGGCGCGATCCGAGTCGGGCACGCTGACCGGCTACCTCGAGCACGCGACGTACACGGTTGGTGTGCCAATGTACGTCGTCGCGCTGTGGGCCGCGATGGAGCGGGTCGATCCGGTACCGCTGCTGCCGGCCCTGCGCGACGCCGCGGTCGCCGTGCGGCTGGCCAACGACGCGCGTGGGCACGCGCGAGAAGCCGCCGAGGGCGGCCTCAACGCGCTGCGACTCGGCCTCTCGCCAGACACGGTCCGGCATCTTGTCGGCGACCGGCTCGCGAGCTGCGAGCGGCGGTTGGCGCCGCTGCTCGCACGGGCGGACCCACCGGCCGTCGCGCTGCACCGCATGGCCGTGTGGGGCACCCGGATCTACCAGCGGATCGACTTCCGGTACCCGGAGGGCGAAGGCCCGCACCGGACCGACTGGAAAACCATCGAATGGCCGGCACCACTGGGAGCGTCATGACGGGCGAGGCAGCAACGTGGACAGAGCAGCGCGCCGCCGAGCTGGTCGCGGCGATCGGCGAGGGCACGACCGAGTCGATGGCCTACGCCACCGCGTTCGCGGCGCGGCTACGGCATCCCGACGGCACAGTGTGCTTTCCGCAGACCGTCGACTGGCTGCGCCAGCGGCAGTGGCCTGACGGATCCTGGGGTGGCGCGGTGCCGCAGCCATCAGACCGTCTGGTGTCGACACTCGCGGCGGTGGTCGCGCTCGCGGACCGGCCCGACCCGTGGGCGCGCTACGCGGTCCAAGCCGGGATCGGGTACGTCCAGCGCCAGCCTGCGGCGTGGCGTGGCGCACCGCACGAGATGATCGCGTTCGAGCTGGCTGTGCCGCATCTGCTCGGCGAGGCGCGCGAGCGCGGCCTCGACCTGCCGTACCCGGAGTTCGACGACCTGGCCCGGGCACGCGCCGACAAGCTCGCCCGCGTGCCGCCCGACGCCTGGTCCAGCCGGCCAACCCCGCTGCTGTACTCGCTGGAGGTGCTGACCGGGGAGTTCGACGCGGCGCCGGCCGGGCGGTTCCTCTCCGTCAACGGGTCGCTCGGGCACTCGCCACCAGCCACCGCGGCGTACTGGGCGGCCACCGGTGAGCCCGCCGCGTTGGCGTATCTCGACGGGCTCGCCGCCAAGAGCCGCGATGGCGGGTTTCCCGAGGTACAGCCGATCGCGACGTTCGAGACGGCGTGGGTGTTGTATCTGCTCCAGCGCGTCAATCTGCGACCGACGACGGCCTGGCGACACCTGGCGACGCTGCGCCGGCAGCTGGTCGACACCGGGCTCGCGGCGATCGACCCGGGCTTTCCGGTGCCCGATTCCGATGACTCGGCGATGGTGTTCAACACGCTGCTCGGCGCGGGATACGACGTCGGCCACCGGCTCGGCAGCCTGCTCGCGTTCGAGGGTGACGCGTGGTTCAGCACCTTCCCGTACGAGCGCGGCGCGTCGGTGTCCGCCAACGCCCGTGTGCTGGAGGCGTTCTCGCACCGGCCGGCTGGTTTTCCGGTGCAGCTCGCGAAGCTCGTCCGGTACCTGCTGGGCGAGCGGCGGGACGGCGCGTGGTGGCAGGACAAGTGGCACGCGTCGGCGCACTACGCGACCGCTCAGGTGGTGTTCGCGCTGGGCCGGGTGTTGCCACCGGGGCAGCTCGCCGGCACGTGGCGGTGGTTGGTCGACGGCCAGCGCGGTGACGGTTCCTGGGGCGCGTGCGGGGGCACGGCCGAGGAGACCGCGTACGCGGTGCTCGCGCTGGACGCCCTGTCGGCGTACCGGCCGGCGCCGTCCACGACGTTCGCCGCGGCCGCCGCGTACCTGCGGGAGCAGGTGGAGGCCGACGCGTACCCGGAACTGTGGATCGGCAAAGGTCTCTACACGCCGCACAACGTGGTGCGTGCGGCGGTGCTCGCCGGGTACGCGGTAGCGGCGGGGCGCGGTGCTGAGTAGGGTCCGGGAACGCGCGGCGATCGTGGCCGCGGCGGACGCCGCCGAGCCCGACCTGTAGCCCACGCCCGCAGGGCGGCGCCCGCCACCCTGCTCCGCCTCACTTCCCCATCCACGACGCCGGTGCGGGCGGCCTGGGCTTGATCGGCGAAGCCGATCAAGGAGATGTTCATCGATCAAGGGCAAACGCACGTGGAAAAGAGATCGAACCACGTGCGTTTGCCCTTGATCGACGAGAAGGGGCCCGCCGGCGGCCAGGGGCGGCGGCCGGGGCGCGGCGGCGGCAGGCCGTCGCTAGGAACGCCAGGCGCGGCGGGGAGCGCGGCCGACCAGCGGGCGGGTGGACTCCCAGGTGCGGCGCCATGAGGCGGCCGGGAACTGCTGGCCACGGGGGAGAGCGAGCTCGCCGCGCGCCTGGGCACGCAGGCTGCCGTACCAGCCCAGGTCTTCCTCGGCCCACAGCTGGGTGATCGATTCGCCGACCCGGGCGTTGAACGCGCGCGCCCCCTCGCCCTCGGCGGGGTGGAGCGGGGTGCCGTAGCGCACGACGACCCGGGCCCGGCCGGGCACCGGCCAGTTGCGACCGCGGGGCATGGCCGCGTACGTGCCGCGGAGCGCGATCGGCACGATGGGTACGCCCTGGGTGACGCACAGGTGGGCGGCGCCCAGCCGGAGCGGCGACATCCAGCCGTCTTCGCTGCGGGTGCCCTCGGGGAACAGCAGGAGGCTCCACCCCTTGGCCAGCAGGTACGGCGCGAGGCTGCGCAGCCGCCGGGACCGGTGCCGCTCGACGGGGAACGCGTTGAACACGAGCGCGGTAACGGCGGCGCGCCAGCGGGCGTCGAAGAAGTAGTCGGCGGCGGCACCGACCGCGACCCGCTTGCCCAGGTGCTGGGGGATCGAGCCGAGGATCAGCGGCGTGTCGAGGTGGCTGCTGTGGTTGGCCACGAACACCACCGGGCCCTTGAGGGCGTCGAGCCGTTCGCGGCCCTGCACCTCGGGCCTGGTCTGGCTCCACGTGAGCGGGGTCAGCACGCCGCGCTGCAGCACGCGGCGGGCCGCCTGGGCGACCTGGGTGCGGGCCCAGCCGGTGGGGAACTCGCGGGGCGGCTCGGGTGGTTCGTGTGCCGCCGCCGAGCGAGGTGTGCGCGACCGGCCACGCCAGTCGCGCCCGCCGGTGAGCACCTTGACGTCGCGGATCAGTCCCATGACAGCCCTCTCAGCGCACGTCGGCCATGGTCAGCGGCGGCGCGTGCAGGTAGTTGATGCTCGGGGAGCTGCCCACCCGCTCGCGCGCCATCTCCAGCGCGTCGTCCAGTGTGGACGCCGAACGGAAGCCCATCCGCTGCGTGGTCTTGCGGTTTCCGCCGACGAAGATCACGTCGCCCAGGTGCTCCATGGCGTGGGCACCCCAGTACCACATGTAGAGCGGGTGCACGCCGTGGTAGGCGTAGCTGTTGCGGTACAGGTGTATGTACCACGGGTCGGTGGCGAACTGCTCCTCGAACTTGGTCTCGATGGCCACCGGGTCGGTGGTCTCGGCGAGCACCTCTTCGAAGAAGTCGATGTAGCTGGGGTGGTGCACGGGGTGGAACTCGTTGCGCACCGGGTGGTAGTAGATCGCCACGCCGCCGGGCCGCACGATGGGCTGGCCCCGGTACAGGTTGAAGAAGTACCCGAGTCCGAGTGACATCACGAGGATCGGGTTCATGATGGAGTTGACGTTGTACGGGCAGATGTACGGCAGCCCGAAGATGCCGACGTCTGCCGGACCGTCCACTTCGGTCAGTTGCTGCCGCAGCACGTGGCGCGTGGTGACCTCGTGCACCTGGATCGGGTCACCGGCGGTCACCGACGTCACGCCGTACGGGGCGGCCGTGCGGTGCCAGATCTGCCGGCGGTGCTTTGGCGGCGCCAGGTCGTTGGCGCGCTTGAAGGCCAGGTACGCGGCCTGGTCCTTGAGGTTCCACTCCCACTCGCGTTTGTTGAGGAAGCCGACGTAGTCGGGGAATGTCTCGTTGTTGAGCGTCGTCTCGATCTGGAAGATGTTGAGGTTGTCGCCGAGCAGCCCGGCCATGCGGTTGTACGAGTGGTGCATGGCGGAGTTCGGTGGGTCGTTGAACGACTTCGAGTGCCGCAGGGTGTGCACGTTGTGGTGGTGCTTGAGGCTGCGGTACGAGGCCAGGCCGACCGACACCGACTTCGGGCCGCCACTCATCGCGGTCAGCGACACGTTCACGTACACGATCAGGTCGCTCTCGGCGGCCCGCTTGTTGATTTCGACGACCTCGCCGTGCCGCGTGGTGCCGATCTCGGCGAGGTTCGCCTTGTCTTCGGCGTCGTGGTTGCGCAGGTGGTGCGGGAAGAACGAGCGGAACACCCGCTCGCCGACCGTGCGCTTCAGCTCGGCGGGCGTCATCCGGCGGTGCAGCGCGTTGCCGGCGATCAGCTCGACGTCGTCGACGCCGTTGGCGGCGGCCAGCTCCAGCACCTGCTCGATGATCCGCTGGCGGATGTCGGGCGTGCGCATGGGCGGCAGCGGGATCGACAGGTCGTCGAAGACGATCGTCAGCCGCATGCCCGGCCGCAGCAGCTCGTGCAGCGGCTCGCGGCCGAGCGGGTTGGCCAGCGCGTGGCGGATTTGCGCGTCGAGGTCGCGCAGGCCGGGAAGCGACTCCGGCGGGTAGATGACGCGGCTGCCCAGGGGCAGCTTCTCTAACCGGAACCCTTCCCCTTCGTGCATCAGAAGGGCCGGCGTGCGCTCGTCCACCTCGAGGACAAATCCGGGTCTACTCACAGTGCCACCTCGTTGCAGTTCGCTCGCTACGCTCGCTCACGGAAGCCGTCTCCCTATTGGTCTTTCGTCGGATCGAAGGCCACCTTGACCGAGCCCAGCCGGCCGGCGGCGCTGGCGTGACCGATCGCGTCGCGCCAGCGAGACAGGGGGTACACCGCGTCGACGTACCCGGTCAGCGGCGCGGACTGTGCCAGCGCCAGCGCGTCCGGGAAGTCGTGCCCGCTGGAGCAGTACGCGCCCACGAGATTGAGCTCGCGGAACCACAGCGGCGTGAGGTCGACCCCGGCGTTCGGCATGCCGCTCATCACCACCGTGCCACCGGCCCGGGTGACCCGCAGCGCGGTGTCCAAACCGGAACCGGCGGTGCAGTCGAACGCCAGGTCGACGCCGCCCAGCAGGTACTCCGAGCCGCGGTCCGGCCGCGCCAGGAACCCGCCGGTGGCTCGGCGCAGCGCCCGCGCCGCGCGGTCGGACGTCAGCACCTCGGTCGCGCCCACCTCGCGGGCTCGCTCGCGCTGGTGCCCGTACCGGGCGATCACGTAGATCGGACCGGCCTTCGTGTACTCGCGCAGGGCCATCGTGGTGAACAGGCCGACCGTGCCGGCGCCCACCACGAGCACGCTGGCGCCGTCCGGGATGGGCACCCGGCGGACCGTGTGTATCGCGCATGCCAGCGGCTCCACCAGAACCGCCCGCTCGTCGTCCACAGTGTCCGGTACCCGGTGCAGCTGGCTGGCGTGCGCGACGAACATGCGGCTCCAACCGCCGCCGGTGTCGGCGCAGTAGCCGGTCTGCATGCCGGCGGATACCCGTCCGGCGGTGATGTGGTCGCAGCGGCTCGGCTGATCGGCGGCACAGCCCGTGCACGGCTCCAGCCCGCGCGGCACGCAGCCGAGCACCGGGTCGAGCACCACCCGGCTGCCGCGCGGCAGGTCGGGCAGGTCGTCGAGGGTGTCGCCGACCACCTCGTGGCCGGGCGTGAACGGCAGCGAGATCAGCGCTGACAGGTAGGGCGAGTTGCGGCCGGTCAGCAGCCCCAGGTCGGAGCCGCAGATGCCGGACAGGCGCGGGCGCACCCTGGTCCAGCCGGCATCGGGCAGCCGGGGCTCGGGGCGGTTGAGCAGGCGCAGCGGCGACAGGTTCGCCGCCATCCAGCCCGACGCCCGGCCGCCGACCGAGGTGCCGGTGGCGGTGCGGGTCGTCATGTACCGCACGGGAGAGCGGTGGTATTCGAGGGTCAGGTTCATGCGGGGCCCCCGGGAAAACGTGGAGCGAAGCGGAGCGTTTTTCTGGGGTGCTTCATAAGGCGGTCTCCACGAACGCGTCGCCCACCGGCAGCGTGTATGCCTTCCAGTGCGCCACCGGCCAGCGGCGCGACTTGGCGTGCCGGTACAGGTGCGGGTCGGGGTTGACCGCGACCGGGTGCCCGACGGCCTCCAGCAGCGGCCGGTCGGAGTAGCTGTCGCCGTACCCGTAGCTCTCGGTCAGGTCGGCGCCGACCGTCTCCGCGTACCGGCGCAGCCACGCCGCGCGGGCCTCACCGACCAGCGGCGGCGACTCCAGGAACCCGGAGAACCGCCCGTCGCGCACGTGCAGCCGGCTCGCCACCACCTCGTCGAAGAGGCCGGCGATCGGCTGGACCAGCACGTCGACGGTGCCCGTGATGAGGACCGTGCGGTGGCCGGCCGCGCGGTGCTTGCGTACTTGGCGGATGGCCTCAGGGTGCGAGCGCCGCAGCAGCGCGTCGCCCAGGTGGTGTTTGACGAGGCGGGCGAGGCCCGCCTCGTCGGCACCCTCGTAGCGGCGCACGAATGTGCGCAGGAACTCGCCGCGGTCGCGGCGCTCGGCGGCCAGGTAGCGCGGCATCCGGCGGACCAGGTCGGCCAGCTCCGCCGGCCATCCGGCCCGCGGCAGGTCGCAGAGCTTGGCCAGCAGGTACGTCTCGATGACGTTGGAGGCCACTATCGTGCCCTCGAGGTCGAAGACCGCGACGACTCCGCCGTCGGGCGCGCGCTTGAGCGGCGGCAGGGCGCTGCTGCTGGTGCGCCGTCCGGTCGTCGCCTTGCGCATGGTGGCCGTGATGGCGGGGTAGTGCACCTCTTGCAGGTAGTGGTGCCAGTCGATGATGGCCGCGTCGAAGCCGTGCTCCTCGGTGCGCTCGTCCGGCAGTGCTCGGTGCAACGCGAGCAGCTTGCTGTCGGTGTAGATGACCTCGGCCTCGGTGTAAACGCCGTAGAGCTCCGAGTACTTGCGCAGGAAGTCGAGCTTGTCCTGCTGCTTGGTGAGGTCGTCCTGCCAGTGCCTGGTGCGCTTGTTGGCGGGGGCGGACAGCAGCGCCTTCTGCGCCACCGACAGCGCCTTCTCGCCGGTGCGCAGCATCCGCTCGACCCGCTTGGCGCCGGGGAACGTCCACTCCGGAACCTTGATCTGGCCCCGGCCGCCATCGGGCATCGGGTGCTCGGTGAAGTACTCCTGGACGGTGTCGTGGATGCCCCGGAAGGTGAGTGGGTTCCGGGAGCCGGAACCCACGTGGTAGTACGCCGGCTCGTCCACCGGCGGTGGTGCGGCGGCGACAGCGAGGGTGGCGTTTACGACGATGTCGACCGGGATCACGTCGAGCACGCCGTCGGGCAGGCCCGGGAACTCCGGCAGGATGCCCCGGCCGTAGGCGAGGATCAGCGGGTCGGCCATCTTGAAGCCGTCGATCCAGCCGGGGAAGGGGTATCGCAGCGAACTCTCCACAATGGCCGGCCGCACCACCGACAGCGGCATCGCGCCGGTCAGCTTCTCCTCGGCCACGCGCTCACCGAGCGCCTTCGTGAAGGTGTACACGTCGGGCCAGCCAAGGCTCTGCGCGCGCAGCCGACCGTACTCGACGAGCTGTTTCTCCACCCACTCGACCCGCCGCTGCTCGGCGGCGGCCGCGGTGGACTGGGGTCCGGATTTGCCGTGGTCCTTGCGCGCGTCGGCGAGCGCCCGCCGCAGGACGGCCGGGCGCCGCGAGTCCCACTCCACGCTCTCGCGCGCCGCGCGGGCGGCGGCCAGCTCGGTGCGCCAGACCGCGTCGTGGTCCAGGGACCGCTCGGGCACGACGCCCTTGCGCGCGCCGGCCACGTAGGCGGTCGAGACGTGAATCACGTGTGGAGGCGGGCTGCTGTGCGTCCTCTCGTTTCTTGTGCGCGCGACCGCGTCGTACAGGTCGACGACGCCCTGCACGTTGGTGCGGAACGCGTCGTCGATCGGCGGGTCGAACGACACCGTCGACGCCGCGTGGATCACCGCACTGAGATCGTCGGGGAGCGTGACCTCGGTGCTGCCCAGCTCGCCGTCGATCACCCTGACCCGCTCGGCGACCGTGGCCGCGACCGCGTCGGCGCCCACCGCCTCTCGCCACGTGCCGAACACCGGCCGCTTCAGCAGGGTCCTGAGCCGGTCGGCGCCGGACGAGCTGCCCCGGCGGCGGACCAGCAGCGTGACCCGGGTCGTCGGGTAGGTGGAGAGCAGCTTTTCGAGCAGCGCCTGACCGAGGAAGCCTGTGCCACCGGTCAGCAGGATGTGTTCTCCGTCCAGATGGCTCATGCGAGCGACACACCGAACTTGGCGACCGACTTGGACACCAGGCTCAGGCCCGCCTGCCCGGGCAGCTTGTCGACCTTCTGATCGAGCATCCGCACCATCCGCGCCCCGTCCTTGCCGTTGAAGAGGTGACCCAGGATGAACTGAGTCTCCGCCTTCGTCGTGATGGTGGAGCCCACGGGGGCCCAGAAGCGCTTGAGCAGGAAGCGAGTGATCCGCTGGGCCCGCCGGCTGCGCTCCAGGCGCTCCCGGGCCTCGGTCATGTAGAACGCCAAGTGTCGGCTCTCCTGTTGCTGGATACGCTGGAGAATCTTCGTCAGCGTCGCATGCTGTTCAAGCTCGATCAACCTTCCGTACGCGGCGTGGGCGGACCATTCGTTGACGGCTCCCCACGTCATGTGCGTGGCGATGAAGTCCTCACCGATCACCGCGGCCGCGAGGCACTGCGTGATGGGTGCCAGCACGTTGCCCGAAAAGCCTTGGGCGAGCCGCACGCTCTCGTGGCGCGGCAGGCCGTTGATCTCATCGTGCACCGCGAGAACGCGGTCGATGACATCGCCATGCCAGAACTCCTCGAAGTTCCACATCGTGAGAAATGTGGTGATGCGGGGGTTCTGGTGCGAGGGCGTGACCAGCAGGTCTCGCAGGTAGCAGACGGTGTGGGTCTCGACGTCGGTCATGTAGTGCAGGCAGCGCAGAGCTTCGGGTGAGAGGGGCTGGTCGCGGAAGTCGTCGAAGTCGATGTCGTTGACGGTGACGGCTTGGGCCTCGCGTTTGTAGGTGTCGAGGTTGAAGGACATGTGGCCGGCCTCCGAGGGGTGTCAGGTGACGGCGCGCAGGTAGAGGTCGACCACCTCGTCGACCCGCTCTCGATTCGGAACCAGGACGTTGCCCGGACGGGCCAGACCGTCCAGAAAGACGAAGGTCATCATGGGGCCGATGAACAGCCGGGTGGCGAGGTCGAGGTCGACGTCCTTGATCACGCCGGCCTCGCGGGCGTGTGTGAGCACCGTCTCGACGCGGGCGAGGAACCGTGCTGGCACCGTCTCGCGCCAGATCTGGGCGAGGGCGGGAGTGCTGACCATCTCGGCGATGAAGATGCGGAACAGCGCCAGATAGTTGGGGCTCATGAGGTGGCTGACCAGTGTCCAGGCCACCTCGGAGAGCACGGCGCGCAGGTCGTTGTGTGACGCGACCGCCCGGTCGGCGAGCAGCGGGGCACGCTCGTCGAGCGAGTTCACCATGCTGCCGAGCACGTCGACCAGCAGCTCTTCCTTGCTGCGGAAGTAGACGTACAGGGTCTGCTTGGAGACGCCGGCGGTGGCGGCGACGTGGTCCATGCTGGTGCCGGCGACGCCGCACTGGAGGAAGACTTCGAGGGCGCCACGGCAGATTTGCTCCCGCTTCGCGTTCCCCCGCACCCTCGTGATCCCCCGATCAAACCAAACTGTTCAGTTTGGTGAGGCTATCGTGTCACGAGAGGTTGATGTGATCAAGGGCGGGTTTCGGGGCGAGGGTGGTCACCCTCGCCCCCGAAAAGCCGGCTGACTAGCGCCGTAGCCAGACTGCGGCGTAAGGGCCCACGTTCACCTCGGTCGCGCCGTCGGCGGCGGTCTTGACCGCGCCGTAGTTGCCCACTCCGGTGCCGCCGTAGGCCTGGGCGTCAGTGTTGATGACTTCTTGCCACACCCCTGCCTCGGGGAGGGTGAGCTGGTAGCCGATGCGCGGGATGCCGGAGAAGTTGACTACGCAGGTCAGGTATTCGCCGTCCGGGGACTTCCTGGTGAAGGCCAACGTGTTGGCCGCGCTGTCGTCGTGGCGGATCCACTCGAAGCCCTCGGGCTTTGTGTCCTGCGACCACAGGGCCGCAGTGGAGCGGTACAGGTGGTTGAGGTCGCGGATCAAAGGGCTGGTGCCGTCGCCGCCGGCTTGGGTCCAGTCGAGGCCGCGGGCTTCGCTCCACTCTTGTTCGTCGGCTAGTTCGGAGCCCATGAAGAGCAGTTGCTTGCCAGGGAAGGCCCACATGTAGGCCAGGAAGCCGCGCAGGCCCGCCAGGCGTTGCCAGCGGTCGCCGGGGAGCTTCGCCACCAGGGAGCGCTTGCCGTGTACGACCTCGTCGTGGCTGATGGGCAGGACGAACTGCTCGTCGAAGGCGTAGACGGACGGCCACGTCAGCTGGGCGTGGTGGTACTTGCGGTGCACCGGGTCGCGCTCGACGTAGTCGAGCGTGTCGTGCATCCAGCCCATGTTCCACTTCAGGCCGAACCCCAGGCCGCCCCAGTCGACCGGGCGGGAAACGCCGGGCCAGGCGGTCGACTCCTCGGCGATCATGACGACGCCCGGGTGGGTGCGGTAGACCGTCTCGTTGAGCTGCTTGAGCAGGTCGATGGCTTCCAGGTGATGGTTGCCGCCGTACGCGTTCGGGGACCACTGGCCGGGGCCGCGGGAGTAGTCGAGGTAGAGCATCGACGCGACCGCGTCGACGCGCAGGCCGTCGATGTGGAACTCCTCCAGCCAGTACAGGGCGTTGGCGACCAGGAAGTTGCGCACCTCCGGGCGGCCGTAGTCGAACACGAGGCTGCCCCAGTCGGGGTGCTCGCCGCGACGCGGGTCGGCGTGCTCGTACAGCGGGGTGCCGTCGAACCGGGCGAGCGCCCAGGCGTCCTTGGGGAAGTGCGCCGGCACCCAGTCGAGCAGCACACCGACGCCGGCCTGGTGCAGGCGGTCGACCAGGTACCGGAAGTCGTCGGGCGACCCGAACCGGGCCGTCGGCGCGTAGTACCCGGTGACCTGGTAGCCCCACGAGCCGCCATACGGGTGCTCGGCCACCGGCAGGAACTCCACGTGCGTGAAGCCCAGATCGGTGACGTACTCGGTGAGCTGCTCGGCGAGGTCTCGGTACGAAAGGCCAGGCCGCCACGACCCGAGGTGAACCTCGTAGACGGACATCGGCTGGGCGTGGTGATCCGACTTCCGCTGCCCGAGCCACTGGGCGTCGCCCCACTCGTAGGCGGACTCGTAGATCACCGAGGCGGTCTTCGGCGGGCACTCGGTGGCCGTCGCCATCGGGTCGGCCTTGTCGGTCCACTCACCGTCCGAGCCGTGGATCCGGTACTTGTACCGGTGGCCGGTCGCGGCGCCCGGGACGAAACCGCCCCACACGCCACTCGGGCCGAGCCGCTCCAGCGGGTCACCCTGCCACCCGTTGAAGTCGCCGACCACCTGGACCTCACGCGCGTTCGGCGCCCAGACCGTGAAGTGCGAACCGCCCTCGCGTGCCTGGGCGCCCAACACCTCCCAGAGCCGCTCGTGACGGCCCTGGGAGAGCAGGAAGAGGTCGAGATCACTCATGGGAGTAGGTCGCTTCAAGGTGTCGAGCATCAGGCGACCGCCAGCAGGTTACCCTCGCGAACCGGGGCCACCGCGCGGCCCTGCGCCATGCGCAGCTCCGCCTGCTGGGCGTTGAAAGCCGGCGCCTGGGCGATCGCCGACGAGTACACCGCGGCGGTGCGCGCCGCGATCGACGCCCAGCCGTACCGCTCGTGCACCATGCTCCGGGCCCGACCCGCGAGCGTGCGGGCCATCTCGGAGTCGGCCAGCAGCGTGCTGACCGCGTGGGCGAGCGCGTCCGGGTCCTTCGCCGGGAACGTGACGCCGTTGACGCCCGGCTCGACGAACTCCGCCAGGCCACCCGTCGCGGCAACCGCCAGCGGGGCACCGGCCGCGGCGCCTTCCAGGGCCACCATGCCGAACGGCTCGTAGATGCTCGGGACCGCGAAGCAGTCCGACGCCGCGATCACGGCGGGCAGGTCGGTGCCGCCCAGGAACCCCGGGAACGTCACCACCTGCGACAGCCCCAGCCGGTGGATGTCGGCCTCCAGCTCCGGCCGGTACGGGCCGTCACCGGCGATCACCAGCCGCAGGCCCGGGTGCTCCGAACGCAGCTTCGGCAGGCCCGCGATCAGGTCCTGCACGCCCTTCTCGTACACCAGCCGGCCGGCGAAGGTCAGCAGCGGGCCGTTGCCGGCGAACCGCTCGCGCGCGGCGGAGACCGCGGCCGGGGAGACCTGCCAGCGGTCGGTCTCGACGCCGTTCGCGACCACGTCGAGACGGTCGGTCGGGAGGTCGAAGAGGCGGTTGGCCTCCCACTTCATGTACTCGGAGCAGACCACGACGCGGGTCGACTCGCTCGACAGCCACCACTCCACCGAGTGGATCGTGCGGTTCATCTCCTCGGGGAGCCAGCCCTGGTGCCGCCCCGCCTCGGTGGCGTGGATGGTGGTGACCAGCGGCAAATCGAGGTGCTCCTTGAGGGTCATCGCGGTGTGCGCCACGAGCCAGTCGTGCGCGTGGATCACGTCGTACTCGCCGGACTCGGCGGCCCGCAGCGCGGCGCGGGTGAGCGTGTGGTTGAACGCCATCGTCCACGCCAGCAACGATGGCGTCGCGAGCGGGAACACCGGCGGGTCTTCGGGCGCCCGGACGATGCGCACGCCGTCGGCGTACTCCTCCAGGGGCGCGCCGGGGGCGTGGCGGGTGACGACGGTGACCTCGTGGCCGGCGGCGGCCAGCGAGGTGGACAGCGCATGCACGTGCCGGCCGAGGCCACCCACCATGACCGGCGGGTACTCCCAGGAAAGCATGAGGATCCGGCGGCGGCCGTCGGGCGCGGGCCCCGAGGCCGTGGGCAGGCCGGTGCGCGGGTAGGTCGAGGGGGAGGGGAGCGTGCTGGGGCGGAGGGCGCCGTCTTGCTCGTCGACCCGCAGGGTCACTGCGTCTCCATTTCAGGGGTGAGAAGGTACGTGTCTACCCCGCCGGCGCCTCTGGCGGCAGGTGTAGGAGGTTGTTGCCCGACCGGGCTTCACCAATCAAAAAGCATTGTTGTTACGCGCGCATTCCAAAAGGGCCAGAAGGTGAGCGAAGACACGCCGGCTGGCGAGCGGATGCAACCGGAGGCGTCGGTGAACCCGTCTTCGGGACGTGAATAGACACGGACGAAGTCGAAGGGTCCTGGGGATCGCGCTCGTCGCCGGTGTGCTCGCCGCGGGCGGTGGCGTGGCGTACGCCGACACCCGGCGCAGCGGCGTCACGGCGGTCAACGCGCCGGCCGCGCTGCTGCCGGCCGGCAAGACGTACACGGTGACGCTGCTCACCGGCGACGTCGTCACCGTCCACACGCGAACGTCCGGCTGCCCGGTCGTCTCGGTGAGACCGGCGCGCCCGAGCGGGGTGCTGCGGCGCAACTGCGGTCCGGACGGGCGGGTGCGCGTGGTGCCGGGTGACGTGGCGCACCTGCTGGGTGACGTATACGACGAGGCCCTCTTCGACGTGACCACGCTGATCACCGAGGGGTACGACGACGCGCGCGCCAAGGAGCTGCCGCTGATCGTGCGGCCCGGCAAGGCGCGCGCGGCGAGCACGTTCGCCGCCGGGCTGCGCGGCAGGCGGGACCTGCCGAGCATCGACGCCGTCGCGGGCCGGCACCCGAAGGACAAGCGCGCCGAGCTGCCCAACGCCGGGGGCGGCAAGGTCTGGCTCGACCACAAGGTCAAAGCCACGGGGCTCAACGCCGCCAAGATCGACCGGAACCTCACGCAGGTGTCGGCGCCGCAGGCGTGGGCGAGCGGGTACACCGGCAAGGGCACCAAGGTCGCGGTGCTTGACACCGGCGTCGACGCCACCCATCCCGACCTCGCCAGGAAGGTCGCCGAGAAGAAGGACTTCACGGTCGAGGCCGGCGACGCGGTCGACGGCCACGGGCACGGCACCCACGTGGCGGCGACGATCGCCGGCACCGGAGCCGCCGCGCGTGGCGAGCGCCGGGGTGTGGCGCCGGCCGCGACGCTGCTGGCCGGCAAGGTGCTCGACGACGAGGGGTACGGCACCGACTCGCAGGTGATCGCCGGCATGGAGTGGGCGGCACCGCGCGCCGACGTGGTCAACCTGAGCCTCGGCAGCTGGGACCCGAGCGACGGCAGCGACCCGATGTCGCAGGCGCTCGACGCCCTGACCGACGAGCACGGCACGCTCTTCGTGGTGGCCGCCGGCAACGACGGCCCCTACGACCGGATCATCACCGCGCCGGCGGCCGCCGCCACCGCGCTGACCGTGGGCGCGGTCGACGGCAGCGACAAGCTGGCCGAGTTCTCCAGCCGCGGGCCACTGATCAACACGGCTGCCGCGAAGCCCGAGATCGTGGCGCCGGGCGTGGACATCGTCGCGGCGCGCGCCGCCGGTACCACGATGGGCCGCGCGATTGACGCCCGGTACGCGGCGGCCTCCGGTACCTCCATGGCCACGCCGCACGTCGCGGGCGCGGCCGCGTTGCTCGCGCAGCGCCACCCGGACTGGTCCCCTCGCCGCCTCAAGGCGGCGCTCGTCGGTGCGGCGGACCCGGTGGCCGCCGCGGACCCGTACACCGTCGGCGCCGGCCGGCTGAACGCGGCGCGTGCCCTCGGCGGCGTGGTGTCCGACGTCGGCCTGGTCAGCCTGGGCGCCGAGGCTACCGAGGCCAAGCTGACCTGGACCAACACCGGCCGCCGCGCCGCGCGCGTGCCACTCGCGGTGACCGTCGCCGACCGGCACGGCGAGACCTCGCGGTCGGCCACGCTGTCGGAGTCCAGGCTGTCGATCGCGCCGCGCGGCAACGGCGTTGCGGTGCTGCGGGTCGACCGGACCGGGCTCGCGCCCGGCTTCTACGGCGCCACCGTCACGGCCGGCGGCGCCGGCACGACGCTGGTCGCGTTCGAGGTGAAGCCGCCGAGCCACGAGCTGGCGCTCACCATGACGCTGCCCGCGGACGTGCCGGCGGACGCCGGAGCCTCCGCCAACGCCTGGATCATCAACCTGGACGACCCCGCGGCCTTCGCCGAGATCATCGGCGTCGACAGGGGTGAGACGGTCCGGGTACCGGTGCCGGCTGGCCGGTACAGCGTGCTGGGCTCCATCTGGCAGGGCGACCCGTTCGCCGACGGCCGGATGATCCTGGCCGGCGACACCGACGTGACGGTCGCGGGCGACACCGCCGTGGTGATGGACGGCGCCCGCGCGGTGCCGGTGAAGGTCGGCGTCGACGGCGTGGAGACCACGGCGGAGGCGCTCGGCATCAGCTTCGAGCAGTTCGGGCGGCGCGGCCTCGGCTGGAGCGACTTCGCCTACGCGTGGGGCGAGCAGGCCACCAAGGACAGCGTGTACGCGGCGCCCATGGACGAGCCGGGGCTCGGCACGTTCTCGGCGTACACGATGGCCGGCCTGACCGCGGAGGGCTCCTTCTACGACCTGATCTCCGAGCACGAGCGGGGCATCCCGGCCGACCCGTCGTACACGGTGACGGACGCCGAGAAGGCCCAGCTGGTGCGGATCGACCAGCGTTTCCACCGGCTGGACAGCCCGGACTCCCGGACCAGCCACAAGCGGTACGGGGTGAGCGAGGCCGGCGGCCTGATCTCCGAGTCGTACACCGACCAGGTGTACGGCAGCCGCACCGACTACGTGTCGCCCGGGTTCGCGTGGCTCGACGAGGCGTTCTACGACGGGCTGGTCACGCAGGAGGCGGCGCGGCGGTACGAGCCAGGCAGCCGCCACGAGAAGGACTGGGTGCGGCAGCCGCTGCGCCCCGACTGGTACGACGACCCGGAGCCGGCCATCAGCGGGTGCACCCCGAACCCGGTGAGCCGGACCCGGGGCAATCTGCACGTCGAGATCGTGCCGATGGTCGACCAGCACCAGCGGTTCACATGCTTCGAGCAGGGCAAGGCGAGCATGTCGCTGCACAGGGACGGTGCGAAGATCGGTGAGGTGGCCGGGTCGTTCGGCGACTTCGCCATCCCGGCGGACGCCGGCACGTACCGGCTCACCCACGAGGTCGACAACAGCGGCTGGCTGCCGGTGTCGACGCGGGTGAGCACGGCGTGGACGTTCCGCTCGACCGGCCCGTCCGGCACCGGGAGCGCGCGGGTGCCGCTGCTGTCGGTGGACTACACCCTGCCGCTGGACACGGACAACAAGCCCGCCGGCGACACAGCGGCGTTCACCGTCCACCAGTCACACGGGGTGGCCCGGCAGGACGTGACCTCGCTCGCGTTTTGGACATCGGTCGACGACGGCGCGACGTGGCAGTCGGTGCCGGTGGTCCGAGGCGCGGGCGACCGGTTCACGGCGAAGGTGCCGCAGGCGATGGCGGGCCAGTTCGTGTCGCTGCGCGTCGAGGCGAAGGGCAGCGCCGGAAGCGCGATCGACCAGACGATCGTGCGCGCGTACCGCGTCGCATGAACCGAGATCGAGGCGTCCCTCAAGTCGCTCCAACAGACTTGAGGGACGCCTCGATCATGCGCCACACGCCGCGTGACCGATGTGTTACGACGTGTTGAAGCCGCTCCCGGACTACAGTCCGGTCACATGACCCACTTCGAGGTGTGGGCGCCCGAACGGTCCGACGTGCGGCTGCGGCTCACCGGCTTCACCGCCGACGTTCCCATGACGGCCGGCGCCGGCGGGTGGTGGCGCGCCGACGTGCCCGGCGCGCTGCCCGGCACGGACTACGGGTACCTGTTGGACGGTGCCGACGAGCCGCTGCCCGACCCGCGCTCGGCGTGGCAGCCGCACGGGCCACACGGCCTGAGCCGCGTCTACGACCACGCCGCCTTCCCGTGGACCGACGCCGCCTGGACCGGGCCGACGCTGGCCGGCAGCGTGCTGTACGAGCTGCACATCGGCACGTTCACGCCGGAAGGCACCTTCGACGCGGCCATCGGGCGCCTCGACCACCTCGTCGACCTGGGCGTCGACATGGTCGAGCTGCTGCCCGTCAACGCCTTCAACGGCACACACAACTGGGGCTACGACGGCGTGTGCTGGTACGCGCCGCACGAAGGGTACGGCGGGCCGGACGGGCTCAAGCGGCTCATCGACGCCTGCCACGCGCGCGGCCTCGGGGTGCTCATCGACGCGGTCTACAACCACTTCGGACCGTCCGGGGCGTACGCACCGCGGTTCGGGCCGTACCTCGCCGACGGCGGCAACTCGTGGGGACGATCGCTCAATCTGGACGGTCGCCACTCCGACGAGGTCCGGCGGTACATCGTGGACAGTGCGCTGGCCTGGCTGCGCGACTACCACGCCGACGGGCTGCGGCTGGACGCCGTGCACGCGCTCGTCGACCACCGGGCGGTACACCTGCTGGAGGAACTGGCCGCGGAGGTCGACGCCCTCGCCGCGCACCTCGGCCGCCCACTCACGCTGATCGCCGAGTCAGACCTCAACGACCCCCGGCTCATCACGCCGCGCGAGGCCGGCGGATACGGGCTCCACGGGCAGTGGAACGACGACGCGCACCACGCGCTGCACACCCTGCTGACCGGCGAACGGCAGGGCTACTACGCCGACTTCGGCTCGCCGGAGTGCCTCGCCACCGTGCTGACCGGTGCGTACTTCCACGCCGGCACGTGGTCGAGCTTCCGCGGCCGCACGCACGGCCGGCCCGTCGACCGGGAGCGCACACCCGCGCACCGCTTCGTCGCGTACCTCCAGAACCACGACCAGATCGGCAACAGGGCGACCGGCGACCGGATTTCAACGACGCTGAGCCCGGGGCTGCTGCGCGTCGGCGCGGTGCTGCTGTTGACGTCGCCGTTCACACCGATGCTCTTCATGGGCGAGGAGTGGGGCGCGACCACGCCGTGGCAGTTCTTCACCAGCCACCCCGAGCCCGACCTCGCCACCGCCGTGCGCGAGGGCCGGCGGCGCGAGTTCGCCGCGCACGGCTGGCCGACCGGCGACGTGCCCGACCCGCAGGACCCGCTGACGCTCGCCCGGTCCCGGCTCGACTGGGCCGAACTCGGCAAGCCCGCGCACCGCGACATGCTCGACCTGTACCGGCGACTCATCGCCCTGCGCCGCGCCCTGCCCGACCTGACCGACCCCCGACTCGACCGGGTCGAGGTCACGCACGGCGACCGCTGGCTCGTGATGCGGCGCGGAAGCACGGCGGTGGCGGCCAACCTCGCACCGCACCCCACCCGCGTCCCGCTGGCCGCGGCGGACATCCTCCTGTCGACCGCCCCCGGCGTGACGACGGCGGTCGACCTTCCGGCCGAATCCGCCGCCGTCCTAGCCCTCAGCTAGACCGCGTCGATCCTTGCCATCTCGTCCGGCGTCAGCTCGAAGCCGGAGACATCGAAGTTGGCCTTGATACGGTCCGGGGTCGCCGACTTCGGGATCACCACGATCTCGTGCTGGAGGTGCCAGCGCAGGATCACCTGGGCCGGCGTCACCCCGTGCGCCTTCGCCACCTCGGCGAACACCGGCTCGCGCAGGTTGCTGCGGCGGAACGGGCTGTACCCCTCCACCACCACCCCCCGCTCCCGGTGCTCGGCGAGCAGCTTCGCGTCGTGCAGCGCCGGGCTGTACGGGATCTGGTTGACCTCCGGCGCCACCCCGGTCGCGTCGATCAACTCGTCGATCTGCCCGATGCTGTAATTGCTCACCCCGATCGCGCGCGTCAACCCCGCCTCCCGCGCGGCCACGAACTCGCGCCACGTCTCCGGTCGCGCCGCGCCGTTCGGCGGCCAGTGCACCAGCCACAGGTCGAGCTGGTCGATGCCCAGCGCGCGCAGGCTCGCCTCGATCGTCTCGCGCTCCCGGCCCGCCCGCTCGGCGGGCAGCTTCGTCGTGACGAAGACCTGGTCACGCGGCACCCCGCTGTCGAGCAGAGCCCGGCCGACCTCGGTCTCGTTGCGGTACATCGTCGCGGTGTCAAGATGCCGGTATCCGGTGTCGAGCGCCATCCGCACCGGGTCGTACGCCTGCGAACCGGGCAGCTGCCAGGTACCGAAGCCGAGCAGCGGCATCTGGCCTCCACCGGCGAGGCTCACGGTCGGTTGAGTCATGATCCCAACCTACTCTGGCAAACTGGCCAGGTGTTGGTCGTACACGGGCTGTGGCACCACGGTCACCTGGCCCTGTGGGCGGAAGATCCGGCGGCGCCGGCCGACCCAGCACGCCGGTCGGGCCGCCCGCCGAAACAGCGACCCCACCCCTTCGCCGCGTCGGCCGGCGACCTCGCCGCCGCGCTCGGCGAGATCGCCGCAAAAGCCACCCAGGCCACCGTCGCGCTAGGCCTTCCGACCGCCGCCGGCCGGCCCGTCGATTCGCCCGAGTTGGTACGCCCAGAGCCGCCACCCCGCGCGCCGGTGGCGCTCGCCACCTGGCGCGTACCCGTGCTGGAGCTGGCGCCCGACGACGCGCTTCCGCTGCTCCGGGCCCTCGACGACGACGACCTGCTGTACGGCGCGTCGCTGCGCCACCTGGCCGAAGTGGCCGACTTCGCCGTCGACCTCGTCCACCGCGGCCGCCTGCTCCCCACGCTCGCGCCTGACCCCGCGACCCCGGGCCAGGGGCCGGCGTCGCCTGGACCGAGCGACGCGCCGACGAAGTCGGTGCGCCGCGCGAGGGAAGGCGCCGCCTTTGCAGCCCCCGGGCCAGCCAGCAGGGCGCTGGCCCTGTGGCGGCCGTTGCTCACCGGGGCGGACGGCATATGGGCGCAATCGCTCGCGGCGGCCCTGCCGCCCGCCGCGCGCGCCGCCGGCGGCAGCCCTGCCGAGATCACCGCCGCGGCACTCGACGCGCTCGTCGACGCCGCCGCCCGCACCACCGGCGCGCGCATCGCCGGCGGCCGTGGCACCGCCACCGGCGCCTGGCTGGCGGCGCTCACCGGATACGAGCGGCACTTCACCGCCGACCCATCCGACATCGCGGCCCTCGCCGCCGAACTCGCCGAATGGCAGCGCGACGCCGCCGGCGGAGCCGTGCGCGCCTGCTTCCGGCTCGTCGAACCACAGTCCGACGAGGTGCAGGATTGGCGGGTCGACTTCGCCCTCCAGGCGGCCGACGAGCCCAGCCTCGTCGTCGACGCCGAAAGCGTGTGGCGCTCCCGCGGCGCCCTGCGCGCCCTCGCCCGGCACCTCGACGCCCCGCGCGAGACCCTGCTCACCGAGCTTGGCCGCGCCAGCCGCCTGTGGCCCGAACTCGACGACGCCCTGCGCACCGCCAAGCCCAGCACGCTCGCCGTCGACGCCGCAGGCGCGCACCGGTTCCTGCGCGAGGGAGCGCCACTGCTGCACGCGGCCGGGTTCGGCGTGCTGCTGCCCACCTGGTGGGGCAAGCCCGGCTCGCGTCTCGGTGCCCGCCTGAACGCCAAGACCCGCACCGCGCCCGGCACCGTCGCTGGCCGCAACGCCGTCGGCATGTCGTCCATCGTGGACTACAAATGGGAGCTGGCACTCGGCGACGAGCCGCTCTCCGAGAGCGAACTGCGCACGCTCGCCAAACTGAAGACGCCGCTCGTGCGGCTACGCGGGCAGTGGGTCGAGCTCGACGCCAAGCGGCTCGCTGCCGGGCTCAAGCTGCTCAAGTCCGGCGGCGAGATGACGGTCGGCGAGCTGCTCCACCTTGGACTGTCGCTGGAGGACGACCCGGACGCGCTCCCCGTGCTCGCGGTCACGGCTGACGGGGCGCTGGGAGACCTGCTGGCCGGCCAGGCCGAGCGGCACATGGCTCCGGTGGAGCCGCCACCCGGTTTCACCGGCACCCTGCGTCCGTACCAGAAGCGCGGCCTGGCCTGGCTCAGCTTCCTCGAGTCGCTGGGATTGGGCGGCATTCTGGCAGATGATATGGGTTTGGGTAAAACTATACAGCTTTTAGCCCTAATGTCAGGAAAATCACCTGAGGTGGGGCCGACGTTGTTGGTGTGTCCCATGTCGCTGGTGGGGAACTGGCAGCGGGAGGCGGCCAAGTTCGCGCCGGAGCTGCGGGTCCATGTACACCATGGTGCGGAACGGCCGCGGGGAGCGGAGTTCGCGGCGGCCGTGCGCGCCGCGGACGTCGTCGTCACCACGTACGCGATCGCGGCGCGCGACGCGGAGGCGCTGGGTGAGGTCGCGTGGCACCGGGTGGTCGTCGACGAGGCGCAGGCCATCAAGAACGCGGCCACGCGGCAGGCGGCGGCGGTGCGGGCGCTGCCGGCGCGGCACCGGGTTGCGGTGACGGGTACGCCGGTGGAGAACCGGTTGGCCGACCTGTGGTCCATCATGGAGTTCGCGAATCCGGGGCTGCTGGGCGCGGCGGCGGCATTCAAGCGGAAGTACGCGGAGCCGGTGGAGCGGCACGGCGACGAGGAGGCGGCCGAGCGGCTGCGGCGGATCACGGGGCCGTTCGTGTTGCGGCGCCTCAAGACCGATAAGTCGATCATCTCGGACCTGCCGGAGAAGTTGGAGATGGAGGTGCTCTGCAACCTCACCGGCGAGCAGGCGTCGCTGTATCAGGCGGTCGTCGACGACATGCTGGCCCGGATCGAGTCGAGTGAGGGCATCGAGCGGCGCGGGCTGGTGCTGGCCACGATGACGAAGCTCAAGCAGGTGTGCAACCATCCGGCTCAGTTCCTGCATGACGGCACCCGGATGGCGGGCCGGTCGGGCAAGCTGGCGCGGCTGGAGGAGATCCTCGACGAGGTGCTGGCGGCGGGGGAGAAGGCGCTGCTGTTCACGCAGTACGCCGAGTTCGGCGCGATGCTGCGCGCGCACCTGTCGGGGCGCACGGGCCGCGAGGTGCTGTATCTCCACGGTGGAGTGTCCAAGAAGGACCGCGATGCGATGGTGGCGCGGTTCCAGGATGACGGCGGGCCATCGCTGTTCGTGCTGTCGCTGAAGGCGGGCGGCACGGGGCTGACGCTGACCGCGGCCAACCATGTGGTGCATGTGGACCGCTGGTGGAACCCGGCGGTGGAGGATCAGGCGACCGACCGGGCGTACCGGATCGGGCAGCGGCGGGCGGTGCAGGTGCGCAAGTTCGTGTGTGCCGGCACTGTCGAGGAGAAGATCTCCGAGATGATCCGGGAGAAGCGCGGGCTGGCCGCTCGCATCGTGGGCGCCGGTGAGCAGTGGCTGACGGAGCTGTCCACATCGGAGCTGCGTACCCTGTTCGCGCTGGAGGCCGGGGCGGTGGTCGAATGAGCTACCACGTGTACGGGCGGACCCGGAAGGTCGACGGCGGGCTCAAGGCGCGCAGCGCCCGCGGCAAGATCGGCGAGTCGTGGTGGTCGCGGCGGTTCCTCGACGTGCTGGAGTCGTTCGCGGTCGGCACCCGGCTCACCCGCGGTCGGTCGTACGCGCGCGCCGGCCAGGTGCTCTCGCTCGATGTGTCGCCCGGCGCGGTCACCGCGTCGGTGCAGGGCTCGCGCGCCACGCCGTACCAGGTGCGGGTCGGGCTGGCGCCGTTTACCGACGCGGTGTGGACGCGGATCGAGAACACGCTCGCGGCGCAGGCCATCTACAGCGCCCGGCTGCTGGCCGGCGACCTGCCGCCGGACCTGGAGCGGCTGTTCGAAGAGGGCGGTGCGCCGCTGTTCCCGCGCACCATCGGCGAACTCGACATGCGCTGCTCGTGCCCTGACCACGCGGTGCCGTGCAAGCATCTGGCGGCGACCTTCTACCTGCTGGCGGAGGCGTTCGACGCCGACCCGTTCCAGATCCTGCACTGGCGGGGGCGGTCGCGGGAGGCGCTGCTGGCGCGGCTGCGCGGGCCTGCGGCGCGTACCCGGCGGGCGCCCGCTGCTGTGGCGGTGGGTACGGCGCCTGTGCTGACCGACGTGCCCGACACGCCGCTGGAGGAGACGCTGGACCGCTTCTGGCTCCCACCCCATCCCTTGCCGTCGCGCCCGCAGACCCTGGACACCGACCCCGACCTCCTGTTGCGCCAGCTCCCGGCGCCGGGCCCGCTGCTGGGCGGCCCGGGCCTGCTGGAGCGCCTACGCCCCCTGTACCGCTCCCTAGCCCCGTAACCCGCGCCCGTGGGGGTCGCCGATATGTGGATCTAGGGCCTGTGTCGAAGTGGGTGACCGGGCTGCGGCGGGCTCAGACGACGACCGGCGGCGCCGGTATGCGACCTTTCGCCCGCCTTGCCGGACGCTGCCTGGGCCTCGCCCTCGCTCCGGCCCCCACGCCGGCACAGGACCTGGTCGACCTTCGGCCCGACAAGTGCAAGATCTGCGGGCCGGGCATGCGGCCGGGAGATCCGGCGGCTCTGAGGCTGGTGCGGCGGGTGCGTGCGTCTGGGCGACCCGCGCCTGTGCCAGGTTGCGGGCCGCGCGCAGCGCGGTCTGGTCCGTGACCGCCACCCGAAGGTCATCCATGCCACAAAGCGTGCGTGCGGCGGCTGGGGCGGCCCTAGGGTCAAGCTGTGCCGGACCTGTGAAATCCTCACAGCCGGCGCACAGAAACGGCCTAGGGTTGGCACAGCCTGCGCGGCCAGCATGAAGGACGTGATGAGCATGAACACGCGGCAGGCCGGCCCCGAGCTGCGCCGCCACGACGGCGAGCCGGTGCGGGTGCTCGTCGTCGACGACGAACCAACCCTCACCGACCTGTTGTCGATGGCGCTGCGCTACGAGGGGTGGCAGGTCCGCACGGCCGCCAACGGGATGAGCGCTGTTCGCCTCGCCAAGGACTTCGAACCGGACGCCGTGGTCCTCGACGTCATGCTGCCCGACCTCGACGGACTGGAGGTGCTGCGCCGCATGCGGGGGAACTCGCCCGACGTGCCGGTGCTCTTCCTCACCGCCCGCGACGCCGTGGAGGACCGGGTCGCCGGGCTCACGGCGGGCGGCGACGACTATGTCACCAAGCCGTTCAGCCTGGAAGAGGTGGTCGCGCGGCTGCGGGCGCTGATGCGACGGGCGGGCGTCGGCACGGTACGCGACGACGCGACCCTGGTCGTCGGCGACCTCAGCCTCGACGAAGACAGCCACGAGGTGCGCCGCGGCGGCGACCTGGTGACGCTGACGGCGACCGAGTTCGAGCTGCTGCGTTTCCTGATGCGCAATCCGCGCCGGGTGTTGAGCAAGGCGCAGATCCTGGACCGGGTGTGGAACTACGACTTCGGTGGCCAGGCCAACGTCGTCGAGCTCTACATCTCGTACCTGCGCAAGAAGATCGACGCCGGGCGCCCACCGATGATCCATACGCTGCGGGGCGCGGGCTATGTCCTCAAACCGGCGGAGTAGCTGGTCGCTGCGTGCCCGCCTGATCGCCACCATGGTCGCGCTGCTGGCCGTGGTGTCCCTGATCATCGGCGTGGTGACCACGCTGTCCCTGCGTGACTACCTCTACGACCAGGTCGACACCCAGGTCGTCGCGGGCGCGAATCGCTTCGCCGACAATTTCAAGGGCGCGGATCCCAAGGGCGGAAACAAACCAGGGGGACCGCAGCAGCCGGAGCAGCGGCCGCTCCTGACCCCGGGCCAGGCGGCGGGCACCGTGGTCGTCAAGCTCGCCGGGACCGAGGTGAAGGGTTCGGCGGTCGCGAAGCTGACGGCCTACGGGGGCGACAATCCGGCGGCCGACGCCCAGGAGGCGGTCCTCAGCCAGGTGGCGGTCGACGGCGACATCCACACCGTGGACGTCCCCCAGCTGGGCACCTACCGAGCCGCCGCGGTGCTGTGCCCCGACGGGTACACGTACGTCGTCGCGGTGCCGCTCGACACCGCCTCGGCGACCGTGCTGCGCATGATCGGAGTGGAGGTCGCCGTGGTGGCGGGCGGAGTGTTGCTCGCCGCCGGCATCGGAGCGCTCATCATCGGGGCTTCCCTGCGCCCGCTGCGCCGGGTCGCCGCGACCGCGAGCCGCGTCGCCGAGCTGCCGCTCGACCGCGGCGAGGTCGCGCTGTCGGTCCGCGTGCCGGAGGGCGACACCGACCCGCGCACCGAGGTCGGCCAGGTCGGGGCCGCGCTCAACCGCATGCTCGGCCACGTGGCCAACGCGCTCGTCGCACGGCAGGCCAGCGAGACCCGGGTACGCCAGTTCGTGGCGGACGCCAGCCACGAACTGCGCACCCCCTTGGCGGCCATCCGGGGGTACGCGGAGGTCACCCGCCGGGGCCGCGAAGCGGTACCGCCCGACGTGGCGCACGCCCTGCGCCGGGTCGAGTCGGAGAGCGCCCGGATGACCACGCTGGTCGACGACCTGCTGCTGCTCGCCCGGCTGGACTCGGGGCGGCCGCTGGAGGACAGGCCGGTCGACCTGTCGGCGCTGCTCGTCGACGCGGTCAGCGACGCCCACGTGGCGGGCCCGGAGCACCACTGGCGGCTGGACGTACCGGAAGAGGCCGTCAGCGTCCCCGGCGACGCCGCGCGGCTGCACCAGGTGGTCGCCAACCTGCTGGCCAACGCCCGCACGCACACCTCGCCGGGCACGGTGGTGACGTCGTCGCTTTCGGCGGAGCCCGACGGGTACGCGGTGATCAGGGTGACCGACAACGGTCCCGGCGTCCCGCCGGAGCTGCAGCCGGAGGTGTTCGAGCGGTTCGCGCGCGGCGACAGCTCGCGGTCGCGAGCGGCCGGCAGCACCGGCCTGGG
This sequence comes from Micromonospora sp. CPCC 206061, assembly GCF_036906915.1. Taxonomy (NCBI): domain Bacteria; kingdom Bacillati; phylum Actinomycetota; class Actinomycetes; order Micromonosporales; family Micromonosporaceae; genus Micromonospora; species Micromonospora sp. CPCC 206061. Next base: position 478 of record NZ_JBAKHX010000049.1, on the reverse strand, counting down.
CCTGGCGATCGTCGCGGCGGTGGTCGAGGCGCACCACGGTGCGGTGTCGGTGGTTAGCCGGCCGGGACACACCGAGTTCACAGTGCGGCTGCCGGGCTCACAGCCCGGACATAGCTGACCCTGTGGTGGCATTGCAGGGTGGCTGCGAACCTGGGCCACCATGAGCCTCACCGTGACCTCTCTGGATGTTGGACCCGCCTCGCCTGAGCCGGCTCAGCCGCCCGTCGAGGCGAAGCCGGCACCCACATCGCGCGACCCCCGATCGGTCCGCCCGGCGCTGGCGGCGCTGCGCCCGCGCCGCGCCCCTCCCGTGCCCCCCGTGCCCCTCCGGTGTCGCTGCGGCGCCCGCGCCCCTCCGGTGTCGCTGCGGCGCCCGCGCCCCTCCCGTGTCCCTGTGGCGCCCGCGCCCCTCCCGTCGACGCTTCTATAGGGGTGGTGATCGGGCCCGGGGGTTCGTGATCCGCTAGGTTCGATGCCG
>NZ_JBAKHX010000048.1:0-60037 GCF_036906915.1 Micromonospora sp. CPCC 206061 | reverse complement strand
GCGGCCACCGTTGCGGATCCGCAACACCGAGGTGCTCGCGTCGAGCAGCGCGAAGGCATCGCGATCGCTGGTGACCAGGACCGCACGCCAGCCGGTGTCCCGAGCCTTCGCCGCGCAACTGGCGAGAACGTCGTCAGCCTCGTAGCCAGGCGGGACGAGCACCGGCAGCCCAGCCGCGCGCAACAGCTCCGGCGCGGCGGCCAACTGCTCCCGCAGATCCGCCGGCTTGGCCGGCCGATGCGCCTTGTACCCGGCGTAGTCGTCCGCCCTCGCCGACGACACCGGACAGTCGAAGCCGACCAGTACCGCGTCCGGACGCAGCCGAGCCGCCGCATGGGCGACATGCGTGACTAGCCCCTTGAGCGCCCACACCGCCCGGCCCTCACCGTCGCGCAGCTCCCCCGTGGCCGCGGCATGGTACGCGCGGTGCAGCAGGCTGTTGCCGTCAATGACGAGCAGCAGCGGCTCCGGGGGGCTCACGCCACCAGCGTAAACGGCGGGTCGGCGCGGGGTATCCAGCGTGCGCGGCCGGGCCGGCTGGATCTGGTACATCGGAGTACCTGGCCGACCAGAACGACAGGTTATCGAGGCGACCCGCTACCAGTATCGATGGCCCGGTCACGACGTCCGCCGAGGGATGGATAAGGGGGTTCCGGCAAAGGTCGTCGTCGTAGTCGAAGATGATTCGCATCCGTGCACCCAACGCACGCACGTGCTGGCTCAAGTAGAGGGTGGTTGCGCTACTCGGCGATTCGGGCGAGGTAGTCCGGTCCGCCGTCGTCGGCGCTGACGCCCTTATGTGGTGCGCCGTGAGCGTGGGGGTCGCAGCGGTCGGCGAGCGGAGCCCGCGTGGCGTTGTTGTCAGCGAGCCACGCGGTCCAGTCGGGGAGCAATGCGATGAGGTCTGCGGCGAAGTCGTCCTGGTAGTAGCCGCAGACGTGCGCGGCGACGAGCGCGACGCGGTGCGGGGAACACGTGTGATACAGGTCTGCGGGACCACCGATCTGCCAGGAGTCCGCGAGCTCTGTGACGAGTTCGTCGAGATCGGCCGGTTGGGACCGATCGGGTCGGTGCTCCCGTAACCAGGCTGGAAAGAGGGCCACGGCGGCCGTACGGTCCAGGAGGTCCGTCGGCGCGCTGACACCAGATCTCGATCAGCAGACCGGGGCGCATCGACTACGGCCTCAGCCAGGCGCTTGCTGCGGCGATACTCGGCGAACAGCGTGACGCGGCTGACGAGCCTGCGGAAGCACCCGGTTATTCTGGCCGGAACTCGGAACAGAACTGGCGACGCGATAGCGATCGACAGGTACAACAGCGCAGATCTCGGGAATCGCATCGACGCGAGCCGCACGGGTGTTGAACGGAAACCACAATCGCCGCAATGACCTCGGCTCGACCCATGATGGGCCTCGCCGGCCGTCGCGCGCCGCAAGGTGCTCTGCCAGTGCCGCCAGGAACACGTCCCAGCGCTCGTCGCCTGTGCTCGGAGGTTCAGCCGCCTGCCAGCATTTCGCCCCTCGTGCGGGGCCGCTCCCAGCGGAACTCCTCCAGGAACTCTGCAACCAGCCGCCACCGCCGCGACTCGTCGGTGCCGACCAGCAGTGCGCTCAGCTGGGCCAAGGTCAACGGCTGGTACGCCGGGCTACGACCGTCTTCCTCCACGCAACCGACAGTAATACACAGACAAGCGCACCCCGTCGTGCCGACGATCAAGACATCGGCCATCCCAGCGGGAGCGTTCGTGACCCGTTTCGCATATCGACACAGGTCCGCGTCAGCATCCCGCAGCTTAGCGGCCATTGGTGGGGCGGGCGGGACTCGAACCCGCGACCGAGGGATTATGAGTCCCCTGCTCTAACCGGCTGAGCTACCGCCCCGCGCTGACCGCCGGGATCGTATCCCGCTGTCGCGAGCCTCGGCCACCACCCGTTCGGCGGCGTGGCGGGCGGGTCAGGGAAGCTCCCCCATTTGGACTCGAACCAAAAACCTGCCGGTTAACAGCCGGCTGCTCTGCCAATTGAGCTATGGGGGATCGCGCGCTGCCGTGCGACGGCACAAGAGTACAGGACACTCCCCGCCTCGTGGCGACAGGGTTATGGGGGACACGCCGGCACTAATTCGGGACATTCCTCCACTGCTGGCCCGAAGGTGCATGACCGCGAGGCAGGATGGGTAGGTACCCGGGGACAGAGCACGCAGGCGCGACACGAGTCGCCTCTGGGGCAGCCCTGGGGCGCAACACCGCGTCCGGTAGGAAGGAGCCGCCATGCGCGGAAAGCTGTGGTTCATCGGCGGGCTGGCTGCGGGCTTCGTCCTGGGTGCCCGTGCGGGCCGGGAGAAGTACGAAGAGCTGGTGCAGAACGCCCGCAAGATGTGGGATCACCCGACCGTCCAGGAGGCCGCAGGCGTCGCTCAGGCGCAGGCCAACCGCCTGTACGAGGAGGGCAAGGACAAGCTGGCCCACACCAAGGTGGGCGAGAAGCTCGCCAGCGGCACATCGCGCGACACAGGTGCACTGACGTCCGAGGAGAAGATGGCCGGCACCGGGGCGACGACGACGTCGACCCGGCCGACAGGTCCGAACACGAACGCCAGCACGCTCTAGAGCGTCATCCTTGTGGGGGTCGGCCGCCTATGCGGCCGGCCCTCATTGCCGTGTCACGGCTCGCCGATCAAGGAAGAGTCGGTCGATCAAGGGCAAATGCGCGCGGATTAGAGATCGAACCACGTGCGTTTGCCCTTGATCGACGAAAGGGGCGGCGCGGCGACGGAAAAGAGGCGCGTCGTGCGGCGGGGGCGCGTCAGGCGGGGGCTGCCGCGGGCTTGGTGGGTTCGGGGGCGGGTTCGGGGCGGCTCGGGCGCCTCACGAGTAGGCAGGACGCTGCCGCCACCGCCAGCACGACCAGCGGCAGGATCAGCGTCACCTTCATCGCGTCGGTGAAGCCCTCGTGGAACGTCCGCTCGGTGGCTGCCGTGATCGCCTGCCGCGCCTGATCGGGCAGGCCGGGTGGCAGCGCCACACCGGACTGGCCCGCGCCGACGTGCAGGCTGCCGGTGCTCGCGTCGCTGAAGCCGGCCACGAATCGGTCGCGGAACTCCGGCGGTACCGCCTGGGCGTTGGCCTCGGCCGACGCACGCAGCTTGGTGGCCAGCTGGGCCTGGAGCAGCGCGCCCACGGCGGCCGAGCCGATCACGCCGCCCAACTGGCGGCTGGTGTTGATCAGGCCGGAAGCCGCGCCCGCGAAGCGGGGCGGGACGTCGCGCATCGCGATGGTCTGTAGGGGCGCGAACGTAAAGCCGAGGCCCACGCCGGCCACGAGCAGGCCCGGCAGCAGGCTCCACTGTCCGGAGTCGACGTGGGCGAGCCACACCACCAGGCCCATGCCGACGGCCCACAGGCTGAGGCCGACGACTAGCAGCCACTTTCCGCCGAGGCGGTCGCGGTCGGTGATGCGGCCGGCGAACGGCGCGATCACCATCGAGATCAGGGACACCGGCGCGATGGCCAGGCCGGCCTGCAGGGCGCTGAGGCCGAGGACCGACTGGAGGAAGATGACGATCGGCAGGAAAAGGCCGAGCATGCCGAACGCGATCGCGCCGCTCACCCAGTTCATCAGCGCGAAGTTGCGGTCCGCGAAGAGGGAGAACGGCACGAGCGGCTCATTGTCGCGGATCAGGTACTGGTGCCACAGGAACACCGCCAGTACGAGTGCCCCGGCACCGATGACCATCGGGATGGTGACCGGCCCCCAGACGTCACCCCAGTGGTGCGACTCGCCCTCGATCAGGCCGTACGTGATGAGGAAGAGTCCCGCCGTGGCGAGCAGTGTGCCGGCCCAGTCGAGCCGGTGCCGGCGGTTGACCTTGAGGTTGGGCATCACGAACACGGCGAGCGCGATGGTGATCACGCCGAACGGCACGTTGACGAAGAAGACCCACTCCCAGCCCCAGTTGGTGACCAGGTAGCCGCCGAGGGTGGGGCCGGCGGCGGTGGCGACGCCCGCGACCGCGCCCCACACGCCGAACGCCGCGCCGCGCTTCTCCGGCGGGAAGATGACCGTGATCACGGAGAGCGTCTGCGGGGTGAGCAGCGCACCGCCGATGCCCTGCACGATCCGGGAGACGATGAGCTGCCCGGGGCTGCTCGCGAAGCCGCAGGCCGCCGACGCGAGCGTGAAGACGGCCAGGCCGAGGATGAACAGCTGCTTGGGGCCGAAGATGTCGCCCAGGCGTCCGCACGAGATCAGCAGGACCGCGTACACGAGCACGTACGCGTTGATGACCCAGAGGATCTGGTCGAGCGACGCGTCCAGGCTGGCGCTCATGTCGGGCACCGCGATGTTCACGATCGTGGTGTCCAGCAGGATCATGAAGAAGCCGAGGCACAGCGTGGCCAGTACCAGCCACGGGTTTTGCCGTGCTCTCATCGGGTTTCCTCCGGTTTCTCGGCGTCCCAGGGCAGGGCGCCGCTCTGAATGTCGTCGATCAGCCCCCGTATCCACGTGAGCTCGGCCTGGCGCATGGCCTGGGCGTACTCGACCTCGATGAGGCCGGCCCGGGGCACGCCGCGTCTCATGACGCCCGCCAGCACCTCGGCGTACGCGGCGATCTCCGCCTCCAACCGGACGCAGCGGCGCGCGAGCATCTCGGCGGCTTCGTCGCCGTCGATGGTGTGCAGCATCTCCAGGCCGGCGGCGAAGGCCGGGTACTCCTGGCGGGGCTCGCGGACGAGCTCGCGGAGCCCGGCGCCGAACTCGTCCCGCCCGGTTTCGGTGATCGCGTACACGGTGCGTTCCGGGCGCCGGCCGGCGCGGGCGGTCTCGATCGGCTCGATCAGTTCGGACCGGTGCAGCCGGTCGACGGTGTGGTAGAGCGAGCCGGCGCGCACCTTGACGACGTGGTCGATGTACCGGTCGCGGATCATCTGCTGGATCTCGTACGGGTGCATTGGCCGCTCATGCAGCAGCTCGAGCACCACCAGCGCCAGTGTCGTCAACATCCGTGTGGATTAGTCCTCCCCGTATAGTCCATCTGGACTATACGACAGCAACAAGAGAAGCGAGTCTCCGAGCTGGCCCCCTGCTGTGCTGGCTCCTCCGGACCCCGGGGTCGGCGTGATCCCCTCCGAGGGGCAAACGAAGGAGGAGCCGTGCCGATACAGCAGTTCGCCATCGTGGTCGCCGACGCGTCCGCCGCGCCCGTTCAGGTCGAGCGCGACGCGCCGAGCCTCGCCGAGGCCGTCCCGCCCGCCGTTCGCGATCTCGAAGCCGAAGGGCATCGCCCGGTCCGCGTCGACGCCGGCGACTGGGTGACGCTCGCCGACATCGGCGTACGCGTCCGTCGCTCGCGCGAAAACGTGCGGCTGTGGGCCGTCGGGCGGTACGGGCCGGGTGGCTTCCCGCCACCGCTCAACCCCGGTTGCGACACCACCTTCTACAGCTGGGCGGAGGTGTCGGTCTGGCTGCGCGAGCGGATGGGCTTCGAACTGCCCGACGACGAGCCGGTGCTCACCGCGATGAACCTCGCGCTCCAACTGCGCCGGCTCGCTCCGCGCGTCACTCGCATGGACCTGGTCCGCAGCCTCCTCGACCCTTGAAGGCACTACCGTTCATCTCGGTGTCGAACTTGAGCGACCGGCGGGTCTCGGCCGTCCAGGCCGCGGTTCCCTTGCGATACGCGGCGCTACCGGAGCGATACGGCGTCGCGTCGTTGAAGGCGAAGCCGTAACAGCCGCGCCCCGACGAGGTCCGGGCGAGGATGGCGTACCGCTTGCCCGCCACCACCGGCACCCCCGGCCGCACGGTGATCGAGCGCGCCGACCAGCCCACCCGGGTGCGCGGCACGGTGATCGTGCGCAGTGGCGCGCCAACCGGTTGGAGGCGGCCGTCGACGCGCACCACGTCGAGCACCAGGTCCCGATCCGGCCAGCCGGACTGAAAGGTGGTCAGCGAGGCGCCGCTCAGACTGCCGGTGCGCGACGGTGCGAAGCTCTGCAGCCGGCTCCAGGTCGCGCTGATGTCGCAGTGCGTACGAAAGCCGTCCCGGCCGGCGGTCTGGTCGAGGTCGGGCGACGCGACCGGCTCGCCGGGCGATCCGGTGGCCAGCGCGAGGCGTGCGGTGGCGACGCAGGAGATCGGCCGGATCGCGCCGTCCGCGGCGAACGACAGCGGCGCCCAGAAGTAGTTCGCGAGGGCCTGGTTGGGGCGGCGCGAGTTCCACAGGTCGGCGCCGTACAGGTAGGCGGTGCCGGACGTGGTCGGTATCGGTGCGACGAAGGCGGGCTGGCCCTGGCAGGAGTTGGCGCTGATGGTGGTCGTGGCCGACCACGGCCCCAGCGGGCCCCTCGCGGTCCGGTATTCGGTGCGGGCCGCGCAGTACGGGCAGGTGTTGCCGTAGACGAGGTAGTAGGTCCCGCCCCGGCGGAAGAGCGACGGACCCTCCGAGCGGATCGCGCCGACGTCGGCCGCCACGCCGGTGCCGGTGGTGTACGTGTCGTCCAGCCGCTCGACGACCTGCGCGTGACGGCGGCTGATGTCGGTGTACGCGATGTATCCCGCGCCGTCCGCGTCGACGAAGAGATCGAAGTCGCCGTTGTTGAAGCCCGGTCCGGCGCCCATGTGCCGCAGCGTCGGCTCGGCTTCCTCCTTGAACGGCCCGGACGGCTTGCGCGAGGTGAAGACGTGATAACCGCTGCGGTTGTCGTATCCGTTGATCCACAACACGTACCGCTCGGTGCGCGCGTTGTAGACGACATGCGGTCGGTAACAGCCGAACGTGGGCGGCGCGCACCGGCGCTGCCACGTGTCGGTCGACGCGTCAAAGAGCGGGCCGCGGTCGGTCCAGTGCACGAGGTCCGGCGAGCTGTACACCTTGAACCCGCAGAACGGCGTGCCGTTGACCTTCAGCCCGTACCCGCAGTCGTAGCTGGTGCCGTACAGGAAGTACCGGCTGCCGAAGAGCGCGAGGTCGCCGTCGTGCGCGTCGACCGCGTGTCCTTCGACGTCGAACCGCGTGAGCTGGTTGCCGCTGCGGTCGAAGTTGACGATCGTGGTCTGGTGGCGGGCGGCTGCCGGCGCGGGCGTGGCGGCCACAACGGTGAGCGCCGCCAGAAGCGCGCCGGCCGCGCCCCGAATGTCCATATTGGGGAAATTAGGTGAGCATCGCCTCAGGGGCCGTACAACACGCCGTCAGGCGCCGCTCAGTCGACGTCGAACTCGCCGTCCTGCGCACCGCCCACGAACGCGTCCCACTCGTCCTTCGTGAACACGAGCACCGGTCCGGCAGGGTCAGCGGAGTTGCGCAGGCCGATCAGCTCGTCGACGAACGCGACCTCGACCGCGCTCTCGGAGTCGTCACCCTTGGCCCGCTGCCACACCGCTCGGGACAGGTCAAAGTCACCCTTCGGGTGCTGGGCCATCGCTTGCTCCTTCGCAAGAGTGTGTCTTCGCGGCACAGGCTATACCTCTGCCAATCGTGCAGTATGGGCGGATGCGCTGCCTCACCCGTGCCGAAGCCGTCGAGCGCGCCGAGCTGCTCGCCGTCGAGTCGTACGAGATCGACCTGGACCTGACGCGGGATGGTGGATTCCGATCGACCACCACGATCCGCTTCCGGGCCGCGCGGCCCGGCGCCAGCACGTTCGTCGAGATCAAACCCACCACGCTGGTCGCGGCCACGCTGAACGGCGTGCAGCTCACACCGGCCATGGTGGACGGCAACCGGCTGCCGCTGGCGGGACTGGCCGCGCGCAACGCGCTCACCGTCGAGGCGGAGATGGCGTACTCCAACACGGGTGAGGGGCTGCACCGCTTCGTCGACCCCGTCGATGGCGAGACCTACCTGTACGCGATGTCGTTTCTGGACCAGGCACAGCGTATCTTCGCGTGCTTCGACCAGCCCGACCTGAAAGCACCAGTCACCCTTTCGGTGACCGCGCCACCGGACTGGCTGGTGGCTGCCAACGGCGCCGTGGCCAAGATGGACGATGGCCGTCACACGTTCGTCACCACACAGCCGCTCGCCACGTACTTCGTGACGCTGATCGCCGGCCCGTACCACGCCCGGTACGACGAGCACGACGGCATCCCGCTCGCCCTGTACTGCCGGCGGTCACTGGCCGCCGACCTGGACAAGGAGGCCGGTGAGCTGTTCACGGTCACCCGGCAGTGCCTGGACCGGTATCACGAGCTGTTCGGCGTGCGGTACCCGTTTGGCCGGTACGACCAGGCGTTCGTGCCGGAATTCAACGCGGGCGCGATGGAGAACCCGGGCCTCGTGGCGCTGCGCGACGACTACGTCTTCCGGTCGGCGGTCACCGAGGGGCAGCGAGAGCAGCGGACGGTGACCATCGCGCACGAGATGGCACACATGTGGTTCGGCGACCTCGTGACCATGCGCTGGTGGGACGACCTGTGGCTCAGCGAGTCGTTCGCCGAGTACCTGGGCGTGCGGGTGACCGCCGAGGCGACCCGGTTCGGCGGGGCCTGGACCACGTTCGCGATGCGACGCAAGGCGACCGGGTACATCGCCGACCAGCGGCCGTCCACGCACCCGGTCGCGCCCGATCACGTGCCCGACGCGGCGCACGCGCTGCTCAACTTCGATGGCATCTCGTACGCCAAGGGCGCCTCCGTGCTCCGCCAGCTCGTGGCGTGGCTGGGCGACGAGCCGGTGCTGGCCGGGCTGCGGGCGCACTTCGCGGCTCACCGGTTCGGCAACGCGACGCTGGCCGACCTGCTCGCCGCGTTGACAAAGGCCAGTGGGCGCGACCTACGCGGGTGGGCAGACGCGTGGCTGCGCACCGCGCAGGTCAACACGCTGCGCCTCGAACCGGTCATCGTGGACGGTCGCTATGAGACGGTCCACGTCGTCCAGACGGCGCCGGAGTCGCATCCCACGCTGCGACCGCACCGGGTGGGTATCGGGCTGTACGACGGAGGTGTGCTCCGGCAGCGCGTCGACGCCGACGTGGATGGCGTGCGAACGGCCGTGCCGGCGCTCACCGGCTTGTCCGCGGCAGATCTGCTGCTGCCCAACGACGGCGACCTGACCTTCGCCAAGGTGCGTCTCGACGCCGGTTCCGCGGCGGCGTTGCCTCGAGCGTTGCCCGCGCTCACCGACCCGCTCGCCCGCGCGCTGCTGTGGGCGGCCACTGTGGACGCGGTAGGCGACAACGAGCTGCCGGTGGCCGATCTGGTGGCGCTCATCGTGACCGCGCTGCCGGCGGAGACCGAGGCGGTCGTCGTGGCGGACGTGCTGCGGATGAGCCGGGACCTGCTCGACAGGTACCTCGACACCGGACAGCGGGCGGCGGCGCTCGTGCACGTCGCGCAGGCGTGCGACCGGTTGCTGAGAACGGCGGCGCCGGGCGGTTCCCTACAGCTCGCCACGGCGCGCGGCTGGATCGGCGCCACGGTCGACACGGCGCGGCTGGCCGGCTGGCTGGCCGGCGCCGAGGTACCCGACGGCCTGATCGTCGACGCCGACCTGCGATGGTCGATCCGGTACCGGCAGGCGGTGCTCGGTGCGATCGGCGGAGCGGAGATCGAGGCGGAGTTGGCCTCCGACCCCAGCGCCCTCGGGCAGGAGTGGGCGGCACGCTGTGTGGCCGCGCGGCCGGACCCCGACGCGAAGGCCCACGCCTGGCGGGTAGTGACATCCGACACCACCCGGTCGAACCGCATCGTCGGCGGGTACGCGGAAGGCTTCTGGCAACCGGAGCGGCCCGAGGTGACCGAGTCCTATGTGGAGCGGTACTTCTCGGAAATGCCGGCCGCCGCGCGCCTGCGTACCGCATGGATTGCTGAAGCCGTCGCGTCGCTGGCCTTTCCCCGTTACGCCGTGGCGTCGACCACCCGGGAAGCGGCCGCCGCGCTGCTGGCCCGCGACGACCTGGAGCCCAGCGTGCGCCGGGCCGTCACGGACATGGACGACGGCCTGCGCCGCGCCCTCGCGGCGCGGTCGTCCGCGTGATCGAATTACGATTCCGGCATGGCGGACGAAGCGCGGCGGATCGGGATCATGGGCGGCACGTTCGACCCGATCCACCATGGTCACCTGGTGGCGGCGAGCGAGGTGGCCAACCGGTACGGGCTGGACGAGGTGGTGTTCGTGCCCACCGGCGAGCCGTGGCAGAAGGGCGACGTTCCCGTCAGCCCGCGCGAGGACCGTTACCTGATGACGGTCATCGCGACCGCGTCAAACCCGCAGTTCCACGTGAGCCGGGTCGACATCGACAGAACTGGACCTACCTACACCGTCGACACGCTGCGCGACCTGCGCGCGGAGTACGGGCCGAAGGCGCGGCTGTTCTTCATCACCGGCGCCGACGCGCTGGAGAAGTTGCTGTCGTGGAAAGACACCGACCAGATGTTCGAGATGGCGCATTTCATCGGGGTCACCCGTCCGGGTTTCCCGCTGTCCGATGATCACCTGCCCGCTGACGTGGTGAGCCTCGTGCAGGTGCCGGCGATGGCGATCTCGTCGACCGACTGCCGGGCGCGGGTCGCGGCCGGCAAGCCGGTCTGGTACCTCGTGCCGGATGGTGTGGTGCAGTACATCGCCAAGCGACGTCTTTACCGGTAATTTGTCCGTTTTAACGCTCGGCGACGGCTGCGTGGGTGTGAGAGGCTAGGCGGGTGACTGCATCCGAGCGCGCCCGAGAGTTGGCGCTCGCCGCCGCCCAGGCCGCCGCCGACAAGAAGGCGCAAGACATCGTCATCATCGACGTGGGTGACCAACTGGTCATCACCGACGCCTTCGTGCTCGCCTCCGCCCCCAACGAGCGGCAGGTGCAGGCAATAGTCGACGCGATCGAGGAGCGGCTGGCCAACCTTCCGGAAAAGGCCAAGCCAGTGCGGCGCGAGGGCGAGCGGGCCGGCCGGTGGGTGCTGCTCGACTACGTTGACGTCGTGGTGCACGTCCAGCACAGCGAGGAACGAGAGTTCTACGCGCTCGACCGGCTGTGGAAGGACTGCCCGACGATCCCATTCGTGGATCGCGCCCTGGTCGAAGCCGAATGACCCGTCTCATCGTCTGGCGACACGGCAACACGGATTGGAACGCGTCGAACCGCGTCCAGGGACAGACCGACACTGCGCTGAACGATCTGGGTCGCGAGCAGGCCGCCGCCGCCGCGCCGCTGCTCGCGGCGCTGCATCCGGACGCGATCGTCGCGAGCGACCTGCGGCGCGCGGCCGACACCGCGGCGACGCTCGCGGCGCTCACCGGGCTGCCGGTTCGCACCGACCCACGGCTGCGGGAACGGTCCTACGGCAAGTGGCAGGGCCTGACCATGGCGGAGGTCGCCGAGCGGTACCCCGACGAGCACACCCGCTGGCGGGCCGGGGAGCGCGACGTCGGATGTGACGTCGAGACCCTCGACGACCTGGGAAAACGCGTCGGGCAGGCGCTCCAGGAGGCGGCCGACGCGGCGCCCGGCGGCACGATCGTCGTGGCGACTCACGGCGGGGCGGCCCGGCAGGGGTGCGGCTTCCTTCTCGGCTGGTCGCCGGAGATCCTGCGCTCGGTCGGCCCGTTGCAGAACTGCCACTGGACCGAGCTGGGGCATGATCAGGTCCGCGGGTGGTGGCTGCGCTCGCACAACGCCGGGCTTTCCGGCAACCGGCCGACGCCGTCGCCCGTCTGACCTGATATGGGTACCCGTTCGGCTCTTCTCCTTCTGACGTTGGCGCTGGCTGGCTGCGGTTCGTCGGCTCCGACATCCGCGCCCTCGCCGTCACCTTCGCCCTCGGTGGTCTCGCCTTCGCTTTCGCCTTCGCCCTTGCCTTCGCCCTCGCCCTCGGCCACGGCGGCCTCGCCTTCGTCGGCCGCGCCGTCCTCTCCTCCGGCTTCTGGTGGGGTGACGCTAACCGGGCGGGTTGTGGCCGGCGTCGAGGGCGGCTGCAAGCTGTTGAGCAGCGGCGGCACCAGCTACCTACTGCTGCCGTCCGGCGATGTCAGCGACGCCGATATTCCGGTCGGTGCCCAGGTCACGGTGCGTGGCCGCCCCCAGCCCGACATGATGACGACCTGCCAGCAGGGCACCCCGTTCAGGGTCACCGAGGTCATGCCGGGCTGAGCCCCGCTTCTTGCCGCACGCGCCGCGCCCCTATCCGTCGATCAAGGGCAAGGCACGTGGTTTGATCTCTGATCCGCGTGCATTTTGCCCTTGATCGATCCGATGTTCCTTGATCGGCACCCACCGCGAGTTCCCCGAACATTGCGTTCGGGCCCTGATCGGCTACCGTGCCGGCATGCCAGTCGCGGTCGTCACCGATTCCACCGCGTACCTGCCGTCCGCCCTCGTCCAGGCGCATGGCATCACCGTCGTGCCCCTCACCGTCGTCATCAACGACGCCGTCGGCCTTGAGGGCGTCGACGCCAGCCGTGGCGAGATCGCCCAGGCCCTCACCGAACGCCGCGTCAGCATGACCACCTCCCGCCCGGCCCCGGAGCAGTTCGCCTCGGTGTACCGCAAGCTGCTCGACAACGGCGCCACCGGCGTTGTCTCCGTGCACATCTCCGCCGAACTGTCCGGCACGGTCGAATCCGCCACGCTCGCCGCGGCCGAGGTCGGAGGGGCGATCGAGGTGATCGACGCCCGATCCACGGGCATGGGCCTCGGCTTCCCGGCGCTCGCGGCCGCCGAGACCGCCGCGCGAGACGCCGACCTGGCAGCCGTACGCCAAGCGGCGCGCGCCGCCATCGACCGCACCGACACGCTGTTTTACGTCGACACGCTGGAGTTCCTCAGGCGGGGCGGTCGCATCGGGGCGGCGTCGGCGCTGCTCGGCACAGCCCTGTCCGTGAAGCCGATCCTGCACGTCGTCGACGGGGCGATCGTGGTGCGCGACCGGGTGCGCACCGCCAGCCGTGGCGTGGCACGCCTGCTCGACCTGGCCGTCGAGGCCGCAGAAGAGTCCGATGTAGACGTGGGCGTGCACCACTTCGGCGCGCCCGAGCGGGCGGGGCAGTTGATCGACGCGCTGGAGCAGCGGCTGGGCACGCGCCTGCACGAGCGCTACGTGACAGAGGTAGGCGCAGTGGTGGCCACCCACGTAGGCCCCGGCCTCCTCTGCGTGGTAACCCACCGCCACGCCTAGCGCTCTCGCCTTCTCTCCCCGCTCGCCTTCGTACGGCGCCGCGTGCGCGCCGTGCCTCCCGCTTTTCGTCGATCAAGGGCAAACGCACGTGGTTTGATCCCTGATCCGTGTGCGTTTGCCCTTGATCGATGAGGTTTTCCTTGATCGGCGGCCCTGCGTGTCAACGCGGCGCCGTAGCAGGTGAGGGCTTGATCAGGGCGTTTTCCACAGGGCCTTGGGTTGTCCACAGCCGAGGAAATGTTCGGGGCGGCGGGTGAGGCAAGGGCCATAGCTTCGGTCCGTGCGCGATACGTCGAGGGACGACGAAGTGACGGTGCGGCAGCGTCTGGCACGGCTGCGGAGCGGGCCGATGGGGCCTAAGGCCCGCGACGTCGCACCGCCATCATCGCGCACGGCGGCCGCCGTGCCTGCCCTCCCGGACGCGACGATGGTCGCGTTTCCGCTGGGCACGGCGGCCGTTCCCTCACCCGGAGCGGGCGCTCACCGCACTGACGACGAGCCGGCGTTCCCTCTGCCGCCGGCTGTCAGCGACCTCGCCGCTCCGCACCTTCAGGCAAGCCCCGCCGGAGAAGGCTTGGCCGTCCCTTCGGCTTCCGGTGCATCGGCCGGCGACACCTGGGTGGCATCGCCGCCAGGAGACCTTGGCGAGCTGGGCACGGTGATGCCGGCGGCCGGGTCCGCTTGGGATTTTGGCGAGTCGGACGGGGCTGGCGGCTGGCCGACCCAGGCCGCGAGCGAGCCGAGCTGGGTTCATGGAGGGGCAAGCGCGGCTGTTGGCGGGGCGACCTGGGCTGCGGGTGGGTCCGATCACGCTGCTGATGGTGCGAGCTGGGTTGGCGCTGGGTCCGGCCGGGCTGGTGGCGGTCTGAGCGGGGCTGGTGAAGGGGCGAGCCCGGCCGCTGGTGGTCCGAGCCGGGCTGGGTTGGGCGGGGCTGTTCGTGCTTCGAGCCACGCCGGCGCCGGTCGAGGTGTGGGTGGGGGGCGTCGGGCGATGCCCGCGGTTCCGATGCCCCGAGCGGCCGCGCGGCGTTCTCAGCCTGTCCCGCACCATGCAGCCGCGGCCCGCCCGCGCGACGCCTCAGCGGGCGAGGCGGCGGTTGATGACGTGCCGCCTCCGTCGGGCCTAGGAGCGCACCCTTGGGATCTGCCGTCTCCGCGAGACTTTGGCGGCCGGGCCCTGACGGGTGACCCGACGGGGGCGGCGCCCTCTTCGAGGCGGACGGGCTGGGAGCGGGCCGGGCATGTCGACGAAGCGGCCGGCTGGCAGGCGCCGCCGGACGAGCCGGACGAGCGACCCAGCAGGTTCGGTGGGGCGAGCCCGTTCGATCCGGGTCGCCGCGGCGTCAAGGCGCTCGCGGTCGTGGCCCTGGTGGTGGTGCTGGTCGCCGCCGTGATCGCATGGCGAGCTCGGCCGAGGCCGCAACCGGTCGCCGCGGAGGCGGTGGCGGGCACATCGGCCGAGCCGGGCGGCACGGCCGTTGGCGGGGGCGCGGCCGAGCCCGGAGCTGGGGCGGCAGGACCCGATGGCGCTGCTGGTTCCGGCGACCCCGCGTCCGGCGGAGCGGTGGACGCCAGCCCGGCGGAGGTCGTGGTGGCAGTCGCGGGCAAGGTGCGTAAGCCAGGTCTGGTGCGGCTGCCCGCGGGCGCCCGCGTTGCCGACGCGCTGGAGGCAGCCGGGGGAGTGCTGCCCGGCACCGACGTCGCACTGCTCAACCTGGCGCGAAAGGTCACCGACGGCGAGCTGATCCTGGTCGGTGTCACGGCCCCGCCCGCACCGCCGGGTGGTGCTGGGCCGTCCGCCCAGAGCGGCGGCAAGGTCAACCTCAACACCGCGACCCTTGCGGAGTTGGACACCCTGCCGGGAGTCGGGCCGGTCTTGGCGCAGCGCATCCTCGACCACCGCGATCAGCGCGGCGGGTTCCGGTCGGTGAGCGACCTCCGGCAGGTCGATGGCATCGGTGACGCGCGATACGAGCAGCTCAAGGAGCTGGTGGTGGTATGAGGCCGCCCGACCTCCGGCTCGCCGGCCTGGCGGTGGCCACCTGGCTCTCCGCGCTCGGCGCCCTCTACACATCGGCACGCACGTCGGCCCTCGTGGGCGCCTGCGCGGCCCTCGCCGCGACCATCGTCTCGACGGCGATGCTGCGCCGTCCGGGTCGGCCGGGCCGATGGGGCTGGCTGCGGTCGCTGGGCGCACCGACCCGGCAAGACCGGCTGCGCTCGGACCCACCGACCTGGCGGGGCAGGCTCCGCTCGCCGGGCTCAGCAGGGTGGCGAGGACTGCCGCGCCTGCAGCCCCAGACGGGCTGGCGAGGGTGGCTGTGGGCGCAGGGCGAGCCGTGGTGGCGGGCTCGGTCTGGGCAGCCGGGCGGGCTCGGCTTGCGGGGTTGGAAGAGTCGGGGCTGCCGGCATGGGTGGACGGTTGCCGGGGTGCTCATCGGCGTCGTGTGCGGCAGCACGGCGACCAGCGCACGCCTGGTGGCGCGGGATGCCGGCCCGCTGGCCGCCCTGGTGCGCGACCAGGCCACCGTCGACGCCGACCTCGTCGTTCGTGACGATCCGCGCCGCGTCGGCGGCGACTCGGGGCGCCCGCCCCTGTACGTGGTGTCAGCCGACCTGCGGACCGTGCGTCCAGTTGACGGTCCAGCTCAGACGCTGCGGGTGTCCGCGCGCATCCTGGTGCTGGCGACCGATCCTGCCTGGCGCCCGCTGCTGCCCGGACAGCGGCTGACCACGAAGGGGCGACTGATGCCGGCGCGCGGCGGTGACCTGCGGGCCGGTGTCCTGTCGGCGCGTGGTGCACCAGCCCTGCACGGCAAGCCATCGTGGGCGCAGCGGGCCGCCGGCCGCCTTCGCGCCGGCTTGCAGCAAGCCTGCGGCCCGCTGCCCGACGAGCCGGGTGGGCTGTTGCCCGGTCTCGTGGTCGGCGATGTCAGCCGGCTCGATCCGGCGGTGGTCGACGACTTCCGCACCACCGGCATGACTCACCTTGTGGCGGTCAGCGGTTCCAACGTGGCGATCGTGATCGGAGCGGTGCTCCTGGCAGCCCGGTGGTCGCGGGCGGGGCCGTGGCTCGCGGCGGGAGCGTGCGGGCTCGCGCTGGCCGGGTTCGTCATTCTGGCCAGGCCGTCGCCGAGTGTCGTCCGGGCTGCGGCGATGGGAGCGGTCGGTCTGTTTGCGCTGGCGGCCGGCCGACCACGGGCGGCGCTTCCGGCGCTGGCGACCGCCGTGACGGTGCTCGTCGTGGTGGATCCGGAGTTGGCGGGCGACGCCGGGTTCGCCCTGTCCGTCCTCGCGACCGGCGGGTTGCTGCTGCTCGCGCCGCGCTGGCGTGATGCGCTCCGGCGGCGGGGCGTGCCGGCGGGCGTGGCCGAGGCGATTGTGATTCCGGCGTCGGCACAGGTCGCCTGCGCGCCGGTCGTCGCGGGCCTGTCCGGTGGTGTGAGCCTGGTGGCGCTGCCGGCCAACCTGCTGGCGGTGCCGGCGATCGCGCCAGCCACCCTGCTGGGCGTCGCGGCGGCGGTGGTGTCGCCGATCTGGCCAGCGGGTGCCGAGTTCGCCGCGTGGCTGGGCGGCTGGCCGGCATGGTGGCTGGTGCTGGTGGCGCGCTACGGGGCGCGGGTGCCGGCGGGGAGCGTGCCGTGGCCGCCCGGTGTGCCGGGTGCGTTGCTGCTCGGCGCGCTGACGATCGCGTTCCTCTTGGCGTCGAGGTGGCGGCTCGTCCGGCGGCTCGTGGCGGTCGTTGTGGTCGCGGTGGCGGTCGGCGCGCTGCCGGTGCGACTGGTGGCGTCCGGGTGGCCGCCGGCGGGGCTGATCGTCGCGGTGTGCGCCGTGGGGCAGGGCGACGTCGTGGTGATGCCGGTGGCGTCCGGGCAGGCCATCGTGGTCGACGCCGGGCCCGATCCGTCAGCGGTCGACCGCTGCCTGCGTCGGCTGGGCGTACGCGCCGTGCCTTTGCTGGTGGTGACGCACTTCCATCTCGATCACATCGGCGGCATCGAGGGCATCCTGCGTGGCCGAGCCGTCGGTGCGGTGGTCACCACGGCGTGGCATGAGCCGGAGTTCGGCCGTGCGCTGGTGGCACGATCGGCGGCCGCCCATCGGATACCGGTGGTGGCCGCGCATGCCGGCTGGGCACGCGTGGTCGGCCCGATGGAACTACGGGCGATCGGGCCGCCGCACCCGATGCGCGGGACACGGTCGGACGCCAACAACAACTCGCTGGTGCTCACCGTGCGCGGCGACGGTGTGCGGGTGCTGCTCACCGGTGACGCGGAGGTGGAGTTGCAGCAGGCGTTGCTGGAACGGGTGGGTGCCGCCGGGCTCCGAGCCGACATTTTGAAGGTCGCCCACCACGGGAGCGCCTTCCAAGATCCAGGCTTTCTCGACGCGGTCGACCCGGCGGTGGCACTCGTGCCGGTCGGTTCCGGCAATCGGTACGGACACCCGGCGAACGCGGTCCTCGCTCGCCTCAGCCGGGGTGGCGCACGTGTACTGCGGACCGATGTGGACGGTGACGTCGCCGTGGTTGAAACCGACCGTGGCCTGGCGGTGGTCACTCGAAAGGCGACTGAGTGATTTGTCTGCTTTATCGAAAGGCGATCCCCCGAATGCCCGAACGGGTGAGAGACCGTGATCCAGCAACGATCCGTCGTGCCAATATGGCTCCGTGACCTCGACATCCTCGCCCCCGATCGTGCTCGTCTCCGGCGACGAGGAGCTTCTGGCCACCCGGGCGGTCGCTCAGGCCATCGAGGCCGCACGCGCCACCGACCCGGGCGCAGACGTTCGCGAGTACGAGGCGGGCGCGCTCACCCCCGGCGAGGTCGCCGAGATGCTGAGCCCGTCGCTGTTCGGCGGGCGCCGGCTGCTGGTCGTCCGCAACGGGCAGGACGCCAAGAAAGACCTGGTCACGGCTCTCCTTGCGTACGCAAAGAGCCCCGATCCGGACGTGACGCTGGTGGTCACGCACCTGGGCGGTGCGAAAGGCAAGGCGTTCGCCGACGGCCTGCGTGCGGCTGGCGCGGCCGTCGTTCCGGCGGCCAAGCTGAAGGGCCAGCGCGAACGCGTGAGCTTCGTCCGTGACGAGATCCGTCGAAACGGCGGCAAGTGCACCGACGACGCCGCGGAGGCGCTGCTCGCCGCGGTCGGCAACGACCTGCGCGAGCTGGCGGCCGCGTGCTCGCAGCTGATAGCCGACACCGATGGCCGGATCGGCGTCGACACGGTGGCGCGCTACTACCGCGGTCGTGCGGAGGTGAGCGGCTTCACGGTTGCCGACGCCGCGATGGTGGGAGACGTGCCCGGCGCGCTGGAGGCACTGCGGTGGGCCCTGCACGTCGGCGTCGACCCGGTGCCGATTGCCGACGCGCTCGCTGACGGGGTACGCACCGTGGCGCGGGTCGCCTCGGCGGGGCGCGGCAACGCGTATCAGCTCGCGAGCAGCCTCGGGATGCCGGCGTGGAAGATCGAGCGGGCACAGCGCCAGGGCCGGGGTTGGAGCCCCGAGGGCCTGGTCGACGCCATGCGCGCTGCCGCCGACTGCAACGCCGAGGTGAAGGGCGGCTCCGACGACCGCGGGTACGCCCTGGAGCGGGCGATTTTCGCGGTGGCCGCCGCTCGTCAGGGTGCCGGGCAGCGGGGGAGTGCCACCCGATGAGCCGCGAGATCAGGGCACGGCAGGAGGCCCTCGCCCCGGAAGGGGTGCTCTACCGGCCGCTCTACGCGCGCGTGCTCGGGCTGCGCCACCTCCACCCCAGTGGTCTGGTGTGCTTCCTGTTTTTTGAGGGCGCGGCCGCGTTCGGTGTGCTGCTTGCGCTGACCGAGCTGGTGAGCTGGTGGGCGATCGTGATCCTGCCGGTGTCGATCGCCGTCATGGTGAAGGTCAACGACCTGGTGGCAGGGGCGGTTGCCCGGTCGGCGCAGCGAGTTGCCGAGATCGAGCGGGAGCGTGAGGCGAGCGTCGCTGTCGGGCGGGCCGCCGTCGTCGCCCGCCACCGGGCGATCGAGGAGGGCGCACCACCCGTTGGATCTTGGGGTGTGCCGGCACCGGCGCCCAACGCGCAGCCGACCGAGATCGACCAGACCGAGATCGACCAGACCGACGTGTACGAGCTCCGGGCGCGCCAGTCCGCGACCCGCCGCTACGACGACTGACCGCGGCTCGAGCGCCGACCGCGCCGCGCGGAGGCGGAGCTTGCCGTGGTGGAAGCAGAGCAAGGCACCTGCGGACCTGCGCGGCTGCCGTGTGGTGGACAGCACAACGGGCGCCGCGCGAGCCGATGCGGCTCGGGCAGCGCCCGCGCGAAGGCCTCGTCAGGCGGCGAGCGAACCCAGCCGCTTGGCGATCGCCGACTTGCGGTTGGCGGCCTGGTTCCTGTGGATTACGCCCTTGCTGACCGCCTTGTCCAGCTTGCGCGAGGCGTCACGCATCAGCTCAGCGGCGGCCTCGGTGTTGCCCGCCTCGCTGGCCTCGTTGAACTTGCGGATGGCGGTCTTCAGCGACGACTTGACCGACTTGTTACGCAACCGGCGCTTCTCGTTCTGCCGGTTGCGCTTGATCTGGGACTTGATGTTCGCCACGCGACAGCCTCGTCCTACTAGCTCGGGTTGGTTGCTTCGGGGCGCAGGCGACAACTACGCGTCGCCACGCGCGAAGAGCCAGGCTACCAGCACCCGCGCCCGAGGACCAAAACGCCCACCGCCGATCAAGGCCATCCGCCTCGATCAAGGGCAAACGCACACGGAAAAGAGATCAAACCACGTGCATTTGCCCTTGATCGACGGAAAGAGGGCGGGCGGGTGGTGGTGGTGGGTAGAGGGTGAAGGGTGGTTAGGACCAGGTGCGGCGGGTGGCTAGCCAGGACAGGGCGGTTTCGGCGCTCCAGCGTTGGTGGCTGCGGATGTGGGGGGATGCGGTGCTCGGGCCGGCCTCGGCGGAGGTCAACCAGTACCCGGACATCGCCGCCAGCGTCGCGTCCAGCGCGTCGGTGGGGGCGTCGCGGGCCGTCGGGTGGGCGGCGAAGAGCGTGTCAGCGTCGAGGCCGCTGGCGTACGCGCTGATCAGCAGGCTGGCCGTGTCGAACCAGGCCGGGCCGTAGCAGACCCACGTCCAGTCGCAGAGCCACGCGGCGCCGGCACCGTCGATCAGTATGTTGTCGAGCCGCAGGTCACAGTGGGTCACGCCGGTGGTGACAACCAGGGAGGGCAGCGCCGACTCCAGCGCCACCAACTCGTCGAGTCGCTTCTCCACCCAGGGCGGGGTCGGCGGCATGGGCTCGCTACCGGTGGCGATCTCGCGCCACCAGGACAGGTCGCCGCGGGCGAGACCGGAGAGGGGAGGCAGGCCGACGGCCTCCAACTCGGCGGGTGGCTGGCGGAGCGCCTCGGCGGCGGCGGCCCAGGCGGTCAGGGCGGCGTCCAGGTCGGCGGGCTGCCAGGGCAGAGCCGGCATCCGGCCGTCGATCGCGTCCAGGCAGATCACGTAGTGCCCGGCGGCGGTCAGGGTCCAGCGGGGGCGGACGGCCGGCACCGCCTCGGGGAGGGCGGCGGTGACGGCGGCCTCGCGGGCGTACCAGTCGGTGAGGTGGCGCTGACGGCGCAGCGAAGCGGCCTTGACGAAGACGCGCTCGCCGGCCGCGGTGTCGAGGACGGCGGCGAAGCCCCGGGTGAACCCGCCGCCCGCGGTGGTGGCCCAGGTCACCGGGGAGCCGAGCCTGGCGGTGATCGCGGCGCGCAGGTCGGCGGGAAGGTCGGCCCAGTCCGGCCGTACCGCGGTGGCGTCGTACGGCACGGCGGGCAACGGGCGCGCGGGCATGCACCCATCTTGCCCTGCGATGTCACACCGGTCTGGCACAGTCCGTGGTCATGAACACCGATGAGTTTTGGAAGCTTGTCGACGAGGCGCGTGCTGAGGGTGGCGGCGCCAACGCCGTGGCGGGGCGGGCGGCCGCCGCGCTCGCGACCCGCGACCCGGCCGAGATCGTGGGCTGTGACCAGCACATCCAGCGGGTGCTGGGCGCCTCCTACCGGGTCGACCTCTGGGGCGCCGCCTACCTGATCAACGGTGGCTGTTCCGCCGAGGGCTTCGACGCGTTCCGTGGCTGGCTGATGACGCAGGGTCGCGAGGCGTATGCCCGGGCGGTGTCCGATCCTGACTCGCTCGCCGAGTTGCCGGCGGTGCGCAGGGCCTCCGCCACCGGCGAGGAGTTCGAGTGCG
Organism: Micromonospora sp. CPCC 206061; assembly: GCF_036906915.1. Lineage (NCBI taxonomy): Bacteria > Bacillati > Actinomycetota > Actinomycetes > Micromonosporales > Micromonosporaceae > Micromonospora > Micromonospora sp. CPCC 206061. The sequence continues at coordinate 38,713 of NZ_JBAKHX010000048.1, read as the reverse complement.
AGGCGATGCTCGACATCGCCCGCGAGGCCCATCACAAGGCGACGGGTGTCGAGCTGCCCAAAGAGGCGCCCCGGCAGCCGGAGCTCAACGACTTCTGGGACTTCGACGACGAAGGTGAGGTCCGGCGCCACCTTCCAAGGCTGGCGGCACTCTTCCAAGAGCCACCCGAGGAGTAACCGGCGCCGGCATGGGAGCATAGGAGCCGTCCCTTACAGCGTGACAAGAACGGACGACTGTGCCACCGGTGACCGCGAACAGCCCCGGCGCGACCGACCCCGGACGTATCCGGAACTTCTGCATCATCGCCCACATCGACCATGGCAAGTCGACCCTGGCCGATCGGATGCTGCAGCTGACCGGCGTGGTCGACGCGCGGCAGATGCGTGCTCAGTACCTCGACCGGATGGACATCGAGCGCGAGCGCGGCATCACCATCAAGAGCCAGGCCGTCCGCATGCCGTGGACGGTCCGCGAGGGCGATCAGACCGGTGACCAGGCCGTTCTCAACATGATCGACACGCCTGGGCACGTCGACTTCACGTACGAGGTGTCGCGCAGTCTCGCCGCGTGCGAGGGTGCGGTGCTGCTGGTCGACGCGGCGCAGGGGATCGAGGCGCAGACGCTCGCCAACCTGTACCTGGCGCTGGAGAACGACCTGCACGTCATCCCCGTGCTCAACAAGATCGACCTGCCGGCCGCCCAGCCGGAGAAGTACGCCGAGGAGCTCGCCCACCTGATCGGCTGCCAGCCGGAAGACTGCCTGCGCGTGTCTGGCAAGACCGGCGAGGGGGTGTCGCACCTGCTGGACGAGATCGTCCGGCAGTTCCAGCCGCCCACCGGCGATGCCAGCGCACCCGCCCGCGCGATGATCTTCGACTCGGTCTACGACGTGTACCGCGGCGTGGTCACCTACGTCCGGGTCATCGACGGCCGCATCGAGGCCCGCGACCGCATCAAGATGATGTCCACCGGCGCCGTCCACGAGCTGCTGGAGCTGGGCGTCATCTCACCAGAGATGGAGAAGGCGCAGGCGCTGGGCGTCGGCGAGGTCGGCTACCTGATCACCGGGGTTAAGGACGTCCGGCAGTCACGGGTCGGTGACACCGTGACGATCAACATCCGTCCAGCGAGCGAGGCGCTCGGCGGATACAAGGACCCTAAGCCGATGGTCTACTCCGGCCTGTACCCGATCGACGGCTCCGACTATCCGGGACTGCGCGACGCGCTCGACAAGCTCAAGCTCAACGACGCCGCGCTCGGCTACGAGCCGGAGACCAGCGCCGCGCTCGGCTTCGGGTTCCGGTGCGGCTTCCTCGGCCTGCTGCACCTGGAGATCATCCAGGAGCGCCTGGAGCGCGAGTTCGGCCTCGATCTGATCTCCACCGCGCCCAACGTGGTCTACCGGGTGATCATGGAAGACGGCGTGGAGCACACGGTCACCAACCCGAGCGAGTACCCCACCGGGAAGGTCGCCGAGGTCTACGAACCGGTGGTGCGGGCGACCGTGCTCACGCCCACCGACTACGTGGGCGCGGTGATGGAGCTGTGCCAGGGCCGGCGCGGCACCCTGCTCGGCATGGACTACCTCTCGGCCGACCGGGTCGAGCTGCGCTACACGCTGCCGCTCGCGGAGATCATCTACGACTTCTTCGACCAGCTCAAGAGCCGCACGAAGGGCTACGCGAGCCTGGACTACGAGCCCAGCGGCGAGCAGAAGGCCGACCTGGTCAAGGTCGACATCCTGCTGCACGGCGACGCCGTCGACGCGTTCAGCGCGATCGTGCACAAGGACAAGGCGTACAACTACGGCGTCACGATCGCGGCGAAGCTGCGCAACCTGATCCCGCGCCAGCAGTTCGAGGTGCCGATCCAGGCCGCGATCGGCAACAGGGTGATCGCACGCGAGACGATCCGCGCGATCCGTAAGGACGTGCTTGCCAAGTGCTACGGCGGTGACATCACCCGAAAGCGCAAGCTGCTGGAGAAGCAGAAGGAAGGCAAGAAGCGGATGAAGATGGTGGGCCGCGTCGAGGTCCCGCAGGAGGCCTTCATCGCGGCGCTGTCCACCTCCGACGCGGGAGATGCCAAGGGCGGCAAGAAGTAATGTTCTGCCCGCGTTGCGGCCAGAAGCTCGAAAACGCGGCGCCGACCACGTGCGGTGCCTGCGGGTACGCCCTCTTCGTCAACGCCCGCCCGACGGGCAGCCTGATCGTGTACGAGGATGGGCGGTTCCTGGCGCTCAAGCGCGCCCGCGAGCCGCAGGCGGGCCTGTGGGAGACGCCTGGGGGGTTTTGCGACGGCTGGGAGGAGCCCGCGGTCGCGGCGGTGCGCGAGGGCCGCGAAGAGCTCGGCGTCGAGGTCACGCTCGGTGACTTCGTCGGGATGTACGTCGGCAGCTACGCCTTCCAGGGCGAGCTTCTGCCGGTACTCGACTGCTTCTACCTGGCGACGCTCGACGGCGCGCGAGTGACGCTCGACCCCGACGAGTCATCCGAGATGGCCTGGTTCGCCCTGGATGAGCCGCCCAAGCTCGCCTTCGAGACGATGGACAAGGCAGTCCGGGACGCGGCGCTGCGTTTGGGAACGGGAACCCCCGGGAAACGTTAGGCGGTAACGAAAACTCCCCCGGAAAAGGAGGCGACCGTGACCGCCACCGGCATCATCTCCGCTCTGATCATCGGTTTGATCATCGGTGCACTGGGCCGTCTGGTCCTACCAGGCCGCCAAAACATCCCGATCTGGCTCACCATTCTCGTCGGCGTGGGTGCCGCACTTCTCGGCACCGTGATCGCGCGGGCGGCGGGAGTCGCCGACACGGCGGGCCTGGACTGGACCGAGATTCTGCTGCAAGTGGTCCTCGCGGCCGTCGGTGTGGCTCTCGTGGCCGGAGTGACCGGCCGGCGCGGAGTCAGCAGGTACTAACACCGTTCCATCCGTAAACAACGCCCGCCGTCACCCAAAGAGGGGTGGCGGCGGGCACTCCTGTCAGTGGAGTCAGGGAACACTGCGGAGCCTCTTTCGGGTGACGTCGGACAGATTCGTCGAGCACGAGCGTCACCGGCGGCGGTCGGATTAAGAAGCGGCCAAATCCGATTTCGCGAAAACCGTTCAGGCCCACGCAACCGAATACGGCCAGTGAACGTGGTGACGTCAGGCGTCGGTGTGGACCTCGGCGATGACCTGACCGCTTTCGGCCGAAGACGCATCGATCCGCGACCAGTTGCCCTCGTCGGCCGTCCACTCCAGATCGCCGAACCGCACCCGCTTGATTCCGTGGTCAGTGGCGTGCGAGACCAGCCAGTGCGCGTACCGCCAGCCAGCCTGCGGGCTGCCCGCCGGCACCGCGAGGCCGATGAGTTCAGCCGGCGCCGCGACCTCGAGCTTGCCCCAGTCGAGCCGCAGGTTGGCGCCCAGCGCCTCGGCGGCCGCCAGCCCGCGCACCGCCGGCTCGCCGTCGATGCTGCAGGCGACCGCGCCGGTGGCGTTGCCGAGCAGCGCCTTGGCCAGCACGGCGGACTCGTCGGCCCACTTCTCGTAGGCGTTGGGGAAGGCGGAGCGCTGCACCCGCTGGGCAGCGTCGGTGACGCGCATGTCTTCCCAGCCGCGCACCTTGTTGAGCGCCGTGTAGAACTTTGTGGACGCATACCGCGGGTCGCGGATCTGCTCCGGCGTGCCCCAGCCCTGGCTGGGACGCTGCTGGAACAGGCCGATGGAGTCGCGGTCGCCGCCGGCCAGGTTTTCCAGTTTGGACTCTTGTAGAGCGGTGGCCAGCGCGACCACCACGGCCCGCTCGGGCATCTGGCGCCGGATGCCGATCGCGGCGATGGTGGCGGCGTTGGCCATCTGGCTGGCGTCGAGGGTGACCTGGCCATCGGCTTGGACGGTGCACCGGCGGGCCACCGTGGGGAGCTTGATGTCGACACCCCAGTCGCGCTTGCCCACGTATAGGCCCAGACCAGCGATTGCCACGAGCGCTATGAAAACCGCCACGCCTGGCCGAATACGCACCGTCACCCCCACATGAGTCGTGCGTCCAGGGTACGCAACATTCGACAAGCGACCGTACCTGTGGGTCCTTTGGCACGTAAAGGGGAGTTACTCGTCGGGTACCCAGCGGGGAGCGCGTTTCTCGCGAAACGCCAGTACGCCCTCGCGCCCCTCGTCAGAACCGAAATACTCGGCCGAAAGCGCGGCCAAATCCGCAAGATCTTCACGTACCGTAGCGGCCGGCGGCCGGTGCAGAACCTTTTTGGTACCGGCCAGCGCCAGCGGCCCGCCGCGCAGCAGGGCACCGCAGTACGAGGCGACCGTGGCGTCCAGAGCCTCGGCGGGCGCGGCGGCCGTCACGAGCCCGATCTCGGCCGCCCGGCGCCCGTCGAAGACGTCACCGGTCAGGAAGAGTTCGGCGGCCGCGCGCGGAGCCAGCCGGCGCAGCACGGTGCCCGAGATGATCGCCGGCACCACTCCGATGCGGACCTCGCTGAACGCGAACGTTGCCTCGTCGGCACAGATAGCGATGTCGGCGGCCGCGACGAGCCCGAGGCCGCCCGCCCGCGCCGCCCCGCCGACCCTCGCCACGACCGGCTTGGGCGACTCCCAGATGGCGGCGAGGACGTCCGAGAGCAGCCCGGTGGGTGCCACGCCAGCGGCGGTCTCCGACAGGTCCGCCCCGGAGCAGAAGACCGGCCCGGTGTGCGTGATCACCACCACCCGTACCGCCTCGTCGGCCGCCGCCGAGTCCAGCTCGGCGAGGAGCCGGGTCATCAACGGGGTGGAGAGCGCGTTGCGGTTGTGCGGGGAGTCCAGGGTGAGCGTCGCCACGCCACGTGCCCGGTCGACCCGTATCAGCTCCGTTGCTGCCATGCGGGCAGACTAAAGGGCGTGGCAGGTCAGCTCCCAGACGGTGAGGCCGTACCGGCCGATGGCGCGCTCCCCGACGGCACCGCGCTCACCGGCCGGGGCTTCGGCGTGTACGTGCACGTGCCGTTCTGCGCCAGCCGGTGCGGGTACTGCGACTTCAACACGTACACCGCCGCTGAGCTGGGCGGGGGAGCGAGCCGGGACCAGTACGCGGACACCGTCCTCGCCGAGCTGGCGCTGGCCCGCCGCATCGTGAAGCCCGCGCGTGTCGACACGGTGTTCTTCGGCGGCGGTACCCCCACGCTGCTGGACCCGGACGACCTGGGCCGCATCCTGGACGCGATCGATCGCACCTGGGGCCTCGCAGGCGATGCCGAGGTGACCACCGAGGCAAACCCCGAGTCGGTCACGCCCCAGTCGCTGGGCCGGCTGCGCAAGGCCGGGTTCACCCGGGTCTCCCTCGGCATGCAGTCGGCCGCGCTGGGCGTACTGCAGGTGCTCGACAGGCGGCACACGCCGGGCCGTGCGCGGGCCGCGGCGCTGGAGGCACGCGATGCCGGTTTCGACCACGTCAACCTGGACCTGATCTACGGCACGCCGGGGGAGTCCGGCGACGATTTCGCGGCGTCGCTGGCGGCGGCGGTCGGTGCGGGAGTCGACCACGTGAGCGCGTACGCGTTGATCGTGGAGGACGGCACCCGGCTCGCCACTCGGATGCGGCGCGGTGAGCTGGCGTACCCGTCGGACGACGTGGCCGCGGACCGTTATCTGGCCGCGGAGGCCGCCCTCGACGCGGCCGGTTTCTCCTGGTATGAGGTGTCGAACTGGGCGACGAGCGCGGACGCCCGCTGCCGGCACAACCTGCTCTACTGGACCGGCGGCGACTGGTGGGGTCTCGGGCCGGGCGCGCACAGCCACGTCGGCGGCGTCCGCTGGTGGAACGTCAAGCACCCGTCGAGCTACGCGTCTCGCCTGGCGGCTGGCGTCTCGCCGGGCCACGGGCGGGAGATCCTCACCGACGCCGACCGCCATGTGGAAGACGTGATGCTGCGGTTGCGGCTGGCGTCGGGGATCTCGCTCGCCAGCTTGGATGCCGGCGGGCGGGCAGCCGCTGTCCAGAAAGTGGCGGAGGGCCTTCTGGAAGAGCACGACGGCCGGGTCGTGCTGACGCTCCGCGGCCGACTGCTGGCCGACGCGGTAGTGCGCGACCTGCTGCCGTGAGGCCCGGGTCCGAAAACCCGGGCCGCACGTCTCACTTCACGAAGGGTGCGCTCATCGGGTACCGGTAGAGCTGGCCGTCGTTGGCCTTCACACCGCCGATGATCCCGAAGACGATCGCGATGATCGTCGCGATCGGGGCGAGGATGAAGCCGATCAGGGCACATGCCAGGATCCAGCAGACGACCGTGATGATCGACCACAGCAGCTGGAAGTTGAGCGCGGCGATCGCGTGGGCCCGCACCGTGGGCGACTGGTTGCCCTTGGCGAGCAGCGCCACGAGGGGCCCCACCCAACCAAGCGTGCCGCCGCCGATCAGCGCGCCGGCGGCGCCACCGAAGTGGGCGACGAGCGCCCAGGTCTTTTCGTCGTTGTTCGCGTAGCCGGCAGGCGGCGGACCGCTGTAGTAGGCGCCCGGTGGCGGGCCCTGTGGTGGATAGCCGGGCTGCTGGGGTGGCGGATAGCCAGCCCCACTGAAGGGTGGTGGCGGTTCCGCCGCGGGCGGCGGAACTTGGCCGGGAGAGGGATCCTCGCCCGGCATCGAATAGGACGCTGGGGGTGTCGGTGGAGAGGTGGGATCACTCTCTCCAGGAGGGCGAGGTGCTTCGGTCATGCAGGTCACGGTAGGGGCATCGATCAACCTGCGCCAGACAACACACACGTCCAGTCATGGACATTATGCCCAAAGTGATCATCGCGAGGTTGGGGGGTGCGACGTAGACTGGCACTCGTTACAGTCGAGTGCCAGCGATATCCGGCCGGTCCCGGCCGGATCGCCGTGCCTGGGCCGCAGGAGGTGATATGAGTCTCGACGAGCGCAAACTCGACGTCCTGCGGGCGATCGTCGAAGACTACGTGGCCACCCAGGAGCCGGTCGGCAGCAAGGCGCTGGTCGAGCGGCACAACCTCGGCGTGTCTCCGGCGACGGTTCGCAACGACATGGCCGTCCTCGAAGAGGAGGGCTACATCCGGCAGCCCCACACCAGCGCCGGCCGGGTGCCTACCGACCTCGGCTACCGGCTCTTCGTCGACCGGCTGTCCCGGATCAAGCCGCTGAGCCCGGCCGAGCGCCGGGCCATCGAGCGGTTCCTCGCCGGCGCCCTCGACCTCGACGACGTCGTGCACCGCACCGTGCGCCTGCTCGCTCAGCTCACCCGCCAGGTCGCGGTCGTGCAGTACCCCAGCCTGGCCCGCTCCTCGGTGCGCCACCTCGAGCTGGTGCCGATCTCGACCACCCGCCTGATGCTCGTCATGATCGTCGACACGGGCCGGGTCGAGCAGCGGCTCGTCGAACTGCCTGGCCCGGTGCCTGACGAGGCCGTGTCCGACCTGCGCCGCATGGTCAACGAAAAGCTCGTGGGCAAGCGGCTTTCCGACACTCCGCCTCTGGTGCAAGCTCTGGTCGACGAGGTTGCCCCGGATATCCGCGGCACGATGGCGACATTGGCCAGTGTGTTGCTAGAGACACTTGTCGAACGGCACGAAGAGCGCATCGCGTTGGCCGGACGGGCTAACCTGACTCGGGGTAGCCTTCTGGACTTCCAGGGCTCGTTGCGTCCGATCCTGGAGGCGTTGGAGGAGGAGGTCATCCTGCTCAAGCTGCTCGGTGAGGTTGACGCGAGCACCCTGCGGGTGCGCATCGGCGACGAAAACGAGATCGACAACCTGCGGTCCACCTCGGTTGTCAGCACCGGCTACGGCCCAGGCGTCACGATCGTTGGCAGCCTGGGTGTGCTGGGGCCGACCAGAATGGACTACCCCGGCACCATCGCTACCGTGCGCGCCGTGGCACGCTACGTGGGCGAGCTGCTGGGCAACAACTAGGCAGTATTTACGGACGGCCCGGGGATAGCGCGAACGACATGAGGACACGGAACGCAGTGGCCAAGGACTACTACGGGATTCTCGGTGTAAACCGGGACGCCTCCGACGACGAGATCAAGCGCGCCTACCGGAAGCTGGCCCGCCAGTACCACCCGGATGTCAACCCGGACCCGGAAGCGCACGAGAAGTTCAAGGACATCAACGCCGCCTACGAGGTGCTCTCCGACGACCAGAAGCGGCAGATCGTCGACCTCGGTGGCGACCCGCTCGCGCCCGGTGGCGGCGGGCCGGGCGGTGGCGGCCCAGGTGCCGGACCGTTCGTCGGTTTCCAGGACATCATGGACGCGTTCTTCGGCACGGCCGGTGCCACCCGCGGGCCCCGCTCGCGCACCCGGCCCGGCGCCGACGCGATCCTCCGGCTCGAACTCGAGCTCACCGAGACCGCGTTCGGCGTCGAGGCGCCTATCACCGTCGACACGGCCGTGCTCTGCACCACCTGCGCCGGCGCCGGCACCGCGGCCGGCACCCACCTCGCTACCTGCGAGGCGTGCGGCGGGCGCGGCGAGGTGCAGTCCGTCCAGCGCACGTTCCTCGGCCAGGTCGTCTCGTCCCGGCCCTGCTCCGTCTGCCAGGGATACGGCACGGTCATCCCGCACGCCTGCCCCACCTGCGCCGGCGACGGCCGGGTCCGCACCCGCCGCTCGCTCACCGTCAAGATCCCGGCCGGCGTCGAAGACGGCATGCGCATCCGCCTGGCCCAGCAGGGCGAGGTCGGCCCCGGCGGCGGCACGGCCGGCGACCTGTACGTCGAGATCCACGAGCGGCCGCACGACGTCTACTCCCGCAAGGGCGACGACCTGCACTGTCGCGTCACCGTCCCGATGACCGCCGCCGCCCTCGGCACCCGGCTGACCATCAAGACCCTCGACAGCGAAGAGCAGCTCGACGTCAAACCCGGCACCCAGCCCGGCGCGACCCTGCGGCTGCGCGCCCGCGGCGTGCCCCACCTGCGCGGCACCGGGCGCGGCGACCTCTTCGTGCACCTCGACGTCCGCACGCCCACCAAGCTCGACCCCGAACAGGAGCGGATCCTGCGCGAGTTCGCGAAGACCCGCGGCGAAGAGGTCGCCGAGCTGAGCAAGCAGGGCGGATTCTTCTCCCGGGTCCGCGACGCCTTCAACGGCCACGCTTGAAGCACCCCACGAAAATGCTGCGCTGCGCTGCGCATTTCTGCGGGGCCCCCGCTTGAGCGCGCCGCTCTTCCTGGTCGCGTCGCTGCCCTCCGGTTCCTTCGTCCTCGATGGGCCTGAGGGCCATCACGCGGCCACCGTCCAACGGCTGCGGGTCGGCGAGGAATTGCTGCTCGCCGACGGGCGCGGGGGCATCGCGACCGCGGTGGTCCGGGCCGTCGGCCGAGGCACGCTCGACCTGACGATCACCTCCAAGGTGTACGCCCAGCCGCCCGACCCGCGCCTGGTGGTGATCCAGGGCATCGCCAAGGGTGACCGTGGAGAGCTGGCCGTGCAGGCGATGACCGAGGTCGGGGTCGACGAGATCGTCCCCTGGGCGGCTGCCCGTTCCGTGGTGCAGTGGCGCGGCGAGCGAGGCACCCGCGCGCACGAAAAGTGGGCGGCGACAGCCCGCGAGGCTGCGAAACAGGCCCGGCGCGCGTGGCTGCCCGTGGTCGCGCCGCCCGCTTCCACCCGCGAGGCGGCGACCAGGGCAACATTCGTACTCCACGAGGAGGCGACCGCCCGCCTCTCCACGATCGACCTGCCGGCGACCGGCGAGATCGCCCTGGTCGTGGGCCCCGAGGGCGGCATAGCTCCGGAGGAACTGTCAGTGTTCGAATCCGCGGGCGCCGTTCCGGTCCGCCTGGGCGACACCGTCCTCCGCACCTCAACAGCAGGCGTAGCCGCCCTCGCCGTCCTGGCCACTCGCCTGGCCCGCTGGTAACACCACCCCACTCCCCGCTCCCGCGCATTCTGGCGCCGCGCCCGCTTCCCGTGCGCCCCGTGCTGTGGCGCTTCCCGTGCGCCCCGTGCTGTGGCGCTTCCCGCGCGCCCCGTGCTGTGGCGCTGCGCGCCGCGCCCCGTGCTGTGGCGCTGCGCGCCGCGCCCCGTGCTGTGGCGCTGCGCGCCGCGCCCCGTGCCGTCGATCAAGGGCAAACGCACGTGGTTCGATCTCTAAACCGCGTGCGTTTGCCCTTGATCGATGCGAATCTCCTTGATCGTCGCGCGGCGCCAGGGTCGTCGCGATCCCACTGCGCCTCACCAGGCCGCGTCTCCTCATCCCGGCGCCGCCCGCGTTCGCTGCGGGGAGCTCGCGCGGGGTGGGGCGTGGCGGCGGACACGCCGCGCGTCCCGCGGGCACCCCGCGGCCGCCCTGCCATCGATCAAGGCCAGCCGCATCGATCAAGGGCAAACGCACGTGGAAAAGAGATCAAACCGCGTGCGTTTGGCCTTGATCGATGGAAAGGGGCGACGGAAGGGTGCGGGCGCGCGGGCGAGGCAGGGCTAGCGGAGGAGGGGGGTTGTCAGGCGGGGGTCGGGTAGGGAGTGGGAGGCCTCTACGCGGTACGCGCCGGGAACGAGGTGCCAGCCGTCGCGCCAGATCTGGAATGCGCGGTCGGGGAGGGGTATGCGCACGGTGGCGGTCGAACCCGGTGCGGCTGCCGCAGTCGCGAAGCCGGCCAGCCAGCGTTCCGGACGCTCCGGGTCGGGGGTTTCGGGGGCCACGTAGATCTGGACGACCTCGCGGCCCGGGCGCGTGCCCGTGTTGCGTACCACCACGACCGCGTCGGTGTCCTCGATGGACAGTGACTCGTACGCCCACGTCGTGTAGCCCAGCCCGTGCCCGAACGGGAAGAGTGGCTCGGCCCGCCACCCGCGGTACCCCACGAACACGCCCTCGTCGTACGGCAGTGCGCCGTCGACCGGCCGGGTCGAAAGGACAGGTATGTCTTCGGCGTGGCGGGGCCAGGTGGTGGGCAGCCGCCCGCCGGGCTCTGCCACGCCCAGCAGGACGTCGGCCAGGGCGGCTCCCGCCTCCTGACCGGGGAACCAGGTGAGCAGGATCGCCGCCACCTCGTCGGCCCAGGGCATCAGCACAGGCGAGCCGGCGTTGACCACGACGACGGTGCGCGGGTTGGCGGCAGCGACCCGGGAGACGAGCTCGTCCTGGCGGCCGGGGAGCGCGAGCGTCTTGCGGTCGAAGCCTTCGGACTCGACCTCTTCGGTGGTGCCCACGACGACCACGGCCACATCGGCGGATGCGGCGGCGCGGGCCGCCTCGTCGAGCAACTCTTCGGGGGTGCCACTGGGTGGGGTGTGACCGAGGGTGAACGATACGAAGCCTGGCATGGTCACACGCTGGGTGAGCGTCACGTCGACCGGCTCGCCAGCGGTGAGTTCGACCGGGAACCGCCGCTCCTCCGACGACAGGAACACCAACGCCGGGTCGTCTTCGCGGTACACAGGGCCTTCGAAAACCACGGCGTCGGCGGCGCTGAGCGTGAACTCGCCGAACCCGACGATCGCGAGCTGATGCGTGCCACCGGTGGCCGGGGTCAGCCGCGCGGTCAGCTCGATCGTGGCCAGCTCGTACGGGTCGACGCCGGGCGGCGGGTCGCCCATCCACCGTACGGTCGCGGTGTGAAGAGGCGTGCGATACAGCTCGCGGCCGTCTTCGGCGCGCAGCGTCGCGACGATGTCGCTCCACTGTGGAGCGGTCGCGGCGGGCACCCTGCGGCGCGGGTCGGCGCCGATCGTGTACGACACGTCGGCACCGGGGAGCGCGGCGGTGAGCCCGTCGAGGGGGGACACGATGTACGGCGGGTACACCTGTGCGCTGCCTCCGCCCTGTACCCGGGCGTCCACGGCGAGCGCTCCGGACACGGCCACCCGGCGGAGCGCGCCCGCGTCCAGCGGGAGCACGTTGTCGTTTCGGGCCAGCACGAACGACCGCGTGGCGATCTCGCGGGCTACCACGGCACCGACGAGAGATGACACCGCGGGGCGAGGACCGTCACCGAGCGCGCCCACCCGGGCGGCGAGCCGCAGCACCCGGCGCACCTTGTCGTCGATCACCTCTTCCGGGACGGTGCCGGCGCGCACGGCGGCGACCAGGTCGTAGCCCCACGGGTCACCGACGGCCGGCATGACCACGTCGAGGCCGCCGCACGCGCTGGCTTCGGTGCTGCGGGCAGCGGTCCAGTCGGAGACGATGAAGCCGTCGAAGCCCCATTCGCGCTTGAGCACGCCGTTCTGCAACTGGTCGTGCTCGGTCATGGTGAAGCCGTTGACGCTGTTGTACGCCGCCATCACGCCCCACGCGCCGGCCTCGACGATCGCCTCGAACGGCGCCAGGTACAGCTCGCGCAGCACCCGCTCGCCGACGCGCACGTCCACAGTGAACCGGTCGGTCTCGGAGTCGTTGCACACGAAGTGTTTGACGGTGGTGCCGACGCCCTGGTCCTGCACGCCGAGCACGTACTGGACGCCGATCCGGGCGGTCAGTAGCGGGTCTTCGGAGTAGCACTCGAAGTGCCGGCCGCCGAGTGGGCTGCGGTGCAGGTTGACGGTGGGCGCGAGGAGCACGTGCACGCCCTTGCGGCGGGCCTCCTGACCGAGCAGGCGGCCGGCGGTGCGGGCAAGGTCGGGATCCCAGGTGGCGGCGAGCGCGGTCGGGCTCGGCAGCGCGATCGACGGGTCGTCCGGCGTCCAACCGATGCCGCGTACCCCGATGGGGCCGTCGGACATCACGAGCGAACGCAGACCGATCTCCGGCACCGCCGGTAGCGTCCAGAAGTCCTTGCCGGACAGGAGCTTGACCTTGGTTTCCAGGTCGAGAGCGGCGAGCGCCTTTTCGATGTCGGACATCAACCGACCCTATAACCGGTCAGGTCCGCAGGTAGGAGGCTCCGTTGAGATCGATGATGGTGCCCGATGCCCATTCCGCGGCCGGTGAGGCGAGCCAGTGGACGGCGGCGGCGATCTCGTCGGCCCGGGCGACCCGGTTGAACGGGCTCTGCGCCCGGATGTCCGCGCCACGCTCGGGCCACCGCCCGCCCGATGCCCCGCGAGGCGCCTGTCACCAGTACAGATCGTCCAGCCATCCGACCATCATCCACGTTCAAGGGGCGGTCCCCCGGGGGAAGGAACCGCCCCTTGATCGGCCGGGTCAGCCGCCGAGGGACGCGGCGGCCGAGGCGATCGCCGAGGCGAATGTGCTCACCTCGGTGTAGACGCCGGGGTACCCGGCCCGTGCGCAGCCGTAGCCCCAGCTCGTGATGCCCACCTGGATCCAGGCGTTGCTGGCATCGCGACGGAACATCGGGCCGCCGGAGTCGCCCTGGCACGTGTCGGTGCCCCCCGACGCGTACCCGGCGCAGATCTCCTCGTTCGGGATGAGGTCGCCGCCGTACGACGAGTTGCAGCTGCTGTCGCTGACGAACGGCACCTGGGCCTTCAGCAGGTACCGCTGCTGCCCGCCGTTCTCGCGCGCGGCGCCCCATCCGGCGATCGTGAACGTCCCGCTGTTGTTCGCGGTGTTCGTCGCGATCGGCAAGGTGGCGAGGCTGGTGACGGGGCTGGCCAGGCGGATCAGCGCCCAGTCCTTGCCGCTTCCGTTGTATCCCGGCGCCCGGTACACGTAGTTGGACCGCACCTGGATGCGGCTCGACGACTGGAGGTCGACGGCGCCCAGCGTGGCGGTGATGCTCGTGTTCGTGCCGGTACGGCTCACGCAGTGCGCTGCGGTGAGCACCAGCCGCGGGCTGTAGAGCGCCCCGCCGCAGCCCATCGAGAGCCGCACCATGAACGGGAATTCGCCCTGCGCGGCGCGCGTGCCTCCGACGACGTACGGCCCGATGTCGGCGGCCGTGGCCGGCGCTGCCAGGGTCATGCTGCCCACGGCGGCCGCGGCCATCGCGGCGGCAGCAAGTCTGCGAATCATTTCCTGACCCTCCCCAATGGATTCGCGCGCCTTGTGGGCACGCTTTTGTCGGGGAGCGTACGGACAGCGATTCAGGAATGGCAATGAGTCAATGGCATCCCAAGTGCGTCATATCAGCGGCCGAGGCGCGTGGGTCGGGTGTGGCCGGTCTGCGTGAGTACCACCCTTGTGGGCGGCCCGGAGCATACGATGAGCCTCGTGACGATGGACTGCCTCTTCTGCCGGATCGTGTCGGGCGAGATCCCGGCGACCCTGGTGCGCGAAACTGACACCACGCTGGCCTTCCGCGACATCACGCCCAAGGCGGCCTCGCACATCCTCGTGATCACGAAGGAGCACTACGCCGACGTCGCGACGCTCGCGCAGGCCGACGCCAAGCTCGCCGGCGAGGTGCTGGAGACGGCGGCCATCGTGGCCGAGCACGAGGGCCTCGTCGCCGACGGGTTCCGGGTGATCTTCAACACCGGCGAGTACGCCGGCCAGGAGGTCTCCCACGTCCACGCGCACGTGTTGGGTGGCGAGCCGCTGGGCCCTATGCTCGCCAAATGATCAAGCTTGAGCGTCTCGCTCGGAAGGTACAGGCCGAGGCGCGGGTGCCCGCGCTGTCCGTCGCCCTGCACCGGTCCGACCGCCCGCTGTGGCGGGTCCAGGTCGGTGCGGCCGCACCTGACAGCCAGTTCCGGATCGGGTCGGTCACCAAGACCTTCACGTCGGTACTGGTCATGCAGTGCCGCGACGACGGGTTGCTCGACCTCGACGACCCGATCGGGCGGCACCTGGACGTGCCGGCGCACGGCGAGCTGACCGTGCGGCGGCTGCTGTCGCACACGTCCGGCATCCAGCGCGAGCCGCACGGCGACGTTTGGGACACCCTGCTGGCACCAGACACCGGCCGCATGCTCGCCGAACTCGACCGCGTCGAGCGCGTACTGCCGCCGGGCCGCCGGTACCACTACTCCAACCTGGGGCTGTCGCTGCTCGGGCACGTCGTCGGGCGGCTGCGCGGCGGCACCTGGGCCGAGGTGCTCGCCGACCGCGTGCTGAGCCCGCTGGGCCTGACGGCCACGACGGTCGCGCCCACCGAGCGGGCGGTGACCGGGTACCTCGTCGACGCGTACTCGGATCACGCCCGGCCCGAGCCGCCGCTCGACCTCGACGGGGTCGGACCCGCGTCTCAGCTCTGGAGCACCGCGGCCGACATGGCGCGCTGGGCGGCGTTCCTCGCCGACCCGGCGGCGCTCGACCCCGACGGCGCGGTGCTCCGCCCGGCGACGCTCGACGAGATGCGCTGGCCGCTGACCACGACCGACGAGTCGCTGTGGGTGGCCGGGTTCGGGCTGGGGCTGATCCTGGTTCCGCAAGGCGCCCGGGTCACGCACGTGGGGCACGACGGCGCGATGCCCGGGTTCATCGCCGGCGTGTACGGGCGGCGTGGCGGCGACGGCACGCCGGGCGCGATGGGCTGCGCGGCGCTCGGGTCGTCGGGTACCGCCGTCAAGATCTTCGAACTGCCGCACCAGCTGCTCGCGGCCGCGGTCGAGGAGGACCCGGCCGGCATCGCGCCGTGGACGCCCGGCGAGCCGGTGCCCGAGCCGTACCGGTCGGTGCTGGGCCGGTGGTGGAGCGAGGGGTTCGAGTACGTCTTCTTCTGGAAGGACGGGACGCTGCGCGGGCGCGGCGCGGACGACCCGGACGGCAAGCCGCCGGCGGTGTTCGCCCCGGAGCCGGGTGAGCCGGACGTGTTGCGCACCGCCTCCGGGCGGGAGGCGGGCGAGCTGCTGCGGCTCACCCGGGACGGGGCCGGCACGGTGGTGCGCATGCACTGGTCGACGTACCGGTTCACCCGTACTCAGGAAACCTTCGAGGGCGCGTCGCCGTCGGCTTGAGACGGCGCTAGAGGGAGTGGCGGCCGCCGCCCGTCGGGGTGAACAGGGACTGGGCGGCGGTCTGGTCGCGGGTGGGCTCGCCGTCGATCAGCTCTGTCATGCGGCGCACCGTCGGGTCACCCTCGTCGGCCACGTAGTCCTGCTCGCGGGTGCGGTCGCGCCCGTCCGGCACGCCCATCGCCCGCAGTAGCGGCGTCGCGAGCGCGGCGACGATCAGGTTGGCGGCCAGCGCAACGACGCCCACGTAGATCGTGCTGCGGGTGTCGAAGCCCAGGTTGCTGAGCGGCCACGCGGACCCGCCGAAGTGCTCCCGCACGATGTTGCCGTCGGCGCCGCGCTGGGGGATCTGGTACAGCATCACGAGCCCGGTGGTGAGCCCGCCGATGATGCCCGCGATCAGCGCCCACCGGTGCAGCCACGCGGTGAAGAGCCCGATGGCGACCGCCGGCAGCGTCTGCATGACGAAGACGCCGCCGATGAGCTGGAGGTCGATGGCGAACTGGGTGTTCAGCATCAGGATGCAGATCACCGCGCCGAACTTCATGGCCAGCGAGGCGATCTTGCTGACCAGGGTCTCCTCGGCGGGCGTGGCCTCCGGCCGGATGAACTCCTTGTACACGTCGCGGGTGAAGAGGTTCGCAGCGGCGATCGACATGATCGCGGCGGGCACCATCGCGCCCACGCCGATCGCGGCGAACGCCAGCCCCGCGCTCCAGGCGGGGAAGTTCTCGTCGAACCACAGCGGCACGACCGTGTTGCGGTCGCCGCCGATCGGCTGGATGTCGCTGAGGATCGCCGCGAACCCGACCAGCATGAGCACGCCGAGGGTCAGCGTGTACAGCGGCAGTACCGACAGGTTGCGGCGCAGCGTGGCCCGGTTGCGGGAGGCGAGCACGCCGGTCAGCGTGTGCGGGTACAGGAAGAGCGCGACCGCCGACCCGACGGCCAGCGTGATGTAATTGAGCTGGCTGCTGGCCGGCAGCAGCAGGCCGTCGCTGGTGCTTGGTGACGTGGCGTACTTGGTCTCCGCGACCCGGAAGACCGTCTCCCAGCCGCCGGAGTGCGAGGCCACGATCAGGAACGCCGCCAGCACGGTCCACAGCACGAGCGCGTCCTTGACGATCGAGATCAGCGCCGGCGCCCGCAGGCCGGAGTTGAACGTGTACAGCGCGAGGACGATGAACGCGGCGGTGAGCGGCCACCCCTCCGGCAGGCCCATCACCTTGAACACCGCTTCGATGCCGATGAGCTGCAGCGCGATGTACGGCATCGTGGCCAGGATGCCGGTCATGGCGATGCCGAGCGCGAGCGTCCGGGAGCCGAACCGCGCCCGGACGAACTCCGCCGGCGTCACGAACCCGTGCACGTGGCAGACCGACCAGAAGCGGGCCAGCACCACGAAGAGCATCGGGTAGACGATCACCAGGAACGGCATGGGGAAGAAGCCGGAGGCGCCGACGCCGAAGACCAGCGTGGGCACTGCCACGAACGTGTAGGCGGTGTAGACGTCGCCGCTGAGGAGGAAGAACGTGACCCAGTTGCCGAAGGCGCGGCCGCCGAGTCCCCACTCCTCCAGCGTGTGGATGTTGTCTGGCCGGCGCCATCGGGCGGCCCAGAAGCCCATGACGGTGACCAGGCCGAACATGAACGCGAAGATCCAGAATTCGACCTGGTGGTCGGCGAATGTCGGCATGTCCTACTTGTCCTTGGTCGCGACGTGCACGATCGCGATGATCACCGAGGCCAGGAGGGCGAACGCGAGCTGGCACCAGTAGAAGAACGGCAGCCCCAGCAGCGTCGGCTCGATCCGGTTGTACAGCGGCGTCAGGAGCGGCACGACGATCGGAATAAAGAGCAGCCAGTGCCATCGACTCGCGTCGGCACGGCGCTGCGGGCGTACCGGTGTGGGTCGGCTCGCCTGGTATTCCGGCTTGTGGGGTGGCCACTGCCCGGGTCGGCTCGGAGGCCACGGGTGGCCAGGTGCGGCTCCGGGAGTACGGCGCTGCTCGGCCACTGAATGCCTCCGTTGGGGTGGTTTGTCCAAAGTGACGTGGGTCACCGACGGTGATACTGGAAAAGCTTTGAAGATCGCGAATCCCCCATTCGGGGGAAGTGGTACTCCACCGAACGTTCTGAAAGTATTTCGGTCGCTTTCCGTCACCAAACATCCGCCCGAGGCGAAATGGGCGCGGTGGTGAAGGCGTTGAGCCGATACGATGAGAGGTACTTCAGCAGCACACCGAGATGGAAGCGGGTGGCGTTGGCCCACGGGCCAGACCTATGACGACTGCATCCCCCACCGGGCAGACCCGCGTGCAGACCAAGATCACGGTTCCTGACTCGCAGATCATGGTAAACCTGCTCGGCGCCGGGGATGAGATCCTTCGGCTCGTCGAGCGGTCCCTGCGAAGCGACGTCCACGTGCGCGGCAACGAGATCACCATTACCGGGGTGCCGGCCGACAACGCGCTGGCCGAGCGCCTGTTCACCGAGCTGCTCGAGCTGATCGAGAAGGGTGAGACACTGACCACCGACGCTGTGCGGCGAACCGTCGGCATGCTCGAGCAGGGCACGGCCGAGCGGCCCGCCGAGGTCCTCACGCTCAACATCCTGTCCCGGCGCGGCCGGACCATCCGGCCCAAGACGCTGGGACAGAAGCGCTACGTCGACGCGATCGACGGGCACACCATCGTGTTCGGCATCGGCCCTGCGGGCACCGGCAAGACCTACCTCGCGATGGCCAAGGCCGTGCAGGCTCTCCAGGCCAAGCAGGTCAACCGGATCATCCTGACCCGGCCGGCCGTCGAGGCGGGGGAGCGGCTCGGCTTCCTGCCCGGCACGCTGTACGAGAAGATCGACCCGTACCTGCGGCCGCTGTACGACGCGCTGCACGACATGCTCGACCCCGAGTCGATCCCGCGGCTGATGCAGGCGGGCACGATCGAGGTCGCACCGCTGGCGTACATGCGTGGTCGTACGCTCAACGACGCGTTCATCATCCTCGACGAGGCGCAGAACACCACGCCCGAGCAGATGAAGATGTTCCTCACCCGGCTCGGCTTCGGCTCCCGGATCGTGGTGACGGGCGACATCACCCAGGTCGACCTGCCCGGCGGCACCACGAGCGGGCTCAAGGTCGTCCGCGACATCCTGGAGGGCGTCGAAGACGTCCACTTCGCGCAGCTCTCCAGCTCTGACGTGGTGCGGCACCGGCTGGTCAGCGACATCGTCGACGCCTACGCCCGCTGGGATGCCGAACGCGAGTCCCAGGGCGGCCAGGGCGTGCACGCCGTGCCCGGACGCACCGCCCGCGCGGGCCGGCGTCGCTGAGTCAATCGGGGGAAAGCACGTTGTCCATCGAGATCGCCAACGAGTCCGGCGTCAGCGTCGACACCGACGCGGTGCTGGCCGTTGCCAGGCACACCCTCGACGAGATGGGGGTCAACCCGCTCGCCGAGCTGTCCGTGCTGCTTGTCGACATCGAATACATGACCGAGCTGAACCATCGCTGGATGGGCAGTGACGGTCCCACAGACGTGCTCGCGTTCCCCATGGACGAGGGCAGCGTCGACCACGGCCCCGGTGAGGCCGGCTCCGGCGAGCCCGCCCTGCTCGGCGACATCGTGTTGTGTCCGGAGGTGGCGGCCAAGCAGGCGGCCACCGCCGGCCACTCCGCGGCCGACGAGCTGCACCTGCTGACCGTCCATGGCGCTCTCCACCTGCTCGGCTACGACCATGCCGAGCCGGAGGAGGAACGGGAGATGTTCGCCCTGCAGGCCCGTCTGCTGTCCAGCTGGCGGGCAACCCGGGTCAAATGAGGGAGCGTAGCGGCGCGGTGACGCTTTCCCGCCGGCGTCGCGGTGCTGGACCGTCGACTATCGCCGCCGCCGGCGGGATCGCGGCGCCTTGGGGCGCCGCGAAGCGAGCGAATCAGGAGGCGCTGTAATGCTCGCGGAGGCCGCTGCGGCGGGTGGCTTACCAGACCTCCAGCTCCTGCTGGCCGCCGCTGGGTTGGTCGTCCTCGCGGGCATCTTCGCGATGACCGACGCCGCGCTCGGCGCCGTCTCGCACGCGCGCGCCGCCGAGCTGGCTCGTGAGGGGGTACGCGGAGCGCGCGCCCTCCAGATCGTCGCGTCCGACGTCGTCCGGCACCTCAACCTGCTGCTCCTGCTGCGGCTGCTCTGCGAGCTGACCGCCACCACACTGGTCGCGCTGGTGGCCGTCGACACGTTCGACGCCGGCTGGACCGCCGCGCTGGTCACAGCGGGCGCCATGACGGTGGTCAGCTTCGTCGTCGTGGGGGTCGGGCCCCGCACGATCGGCCGCCAGCACGCGTACGCCGTCGGGCGCGCCACCGCGCCGCTGGTGCGCTGGCTGGGCCGGGCGCTCGGCCCGCTCGCGTCATTGCTGATCCTGATCGGCAACGCGGTGACGCCGGGTCGCGGCTTCCGGGAAGGCCCGTTCGCCACCCAGGTGGAGCTGCGCGAGCTGGTCGACCTCGCCGAGCAGCGCGGGGTCGTCGAGCACGGCGAGCGGCAGATGATCCACTCGGTGTTCGCGCTCGGCGAGACCATCGCGCGCGAGGTCATGGTGCCGCGCACCGAGATGGTGTGGATCGAGTCGCACAAGTCGCTGCGGCAGGCGCTCGTGCTCTTCCTACGCTCCGGCTTCTCGCGCATCCCGGTGATAGGGGAGAGCGTCGACGACGTGCTCGGCATCCTGTACCTGAAGGACGTGGTGCGCCGCACGCAGAGCGGCGACCCGGCGGCCGAGGCGATGGCGGTCGCCGACCTGATGCGCGAGGCCACCTTCGTCCCCGAGTCCAAGCCGGTCGACGACCTGCTGTCCGAGATGCAGGCCGCCCGCACCCATCTGGTGATCGTCGTCGACGAATACGGCGGCACCGGTGGGCTGGTCACGATCGAAGACATCCTGGAAGAGATCGTCGGCGAGATCACCGACGAGTACGACGTGGAGCGCCCACCGGTCGAGCGGCTCGACGACGGCGCCGTACGCGTCACCGCCCGGCTGCCTGTCGAAGACCTCGGTGAGCTGTTCGACGTGGAACTGCCCGCCGACGAGGTGGAGACCGTGGGTGGTCTGCTCGCCCAGGCCCTGGGGCGCGTACCGATCCCCGGCGCGGAGGCTACGGTGGGCGGGCTGCGACTCGTCGCCGAAGGCACCACCGGCCGGCGTAACCGCATCGACTCCGTCCTCGTCCGCCGCGACCTCGACGCCGAGATCCCGGCCGAAGTACCCGAACAGGAGAGGCAACCCGCAGATGCCTGAGCCCACTGCCGCGCCCGCCGCGCTGGAGGCGGAAGACGCCAAGCTGGTCACGCTCGCCCGCGGCGCGCGGGCCCGGATCGGCGCCGTCGAGGGCGCCGCCGTGCGCGACCAGGACGGGCGCACGTACGCGGCGGCGAACGTGGCGCTGCCCTCCCTCACCCTCACCGCGCTCCAGCTCGCAGTGGCGTCGGCGGTGGCGGCCGGCGCGACCCGGCTGGAGGCCGCGGCCGTGGTCACCGAGGCGTCCACTCTCGACGGTGCCGGCCACGCCGCCGTGCGCGACCTGGCCGCGGATGCGCCAATCCACGTGGTGGCGCCGAGTGGCGCGGTGCTCGGCACGGTGACTTCGTGACGTACCGGGCGGGGTTCGCCTGCTTCGTAGGGCGGCCGAACGCCGGCAAGTCGACCCTGATGAACGCGATCATCGGGCAGAAGATCGCCATCACATCCAACAAGCCGCAGACGACGCGGCACATCATCCGCGGCGTGCTGCACCGGCCCGAGGCGCAGCTCGTCCTCGTCGACACCCCGGGCCTGCACCGGCCGCGCACGCTGCTCGGCGAGCGCCTCAACGACCTGGTGCGGCAGACCTGGAGCGAGGTCGACGCGATCGGCCTGTGCATCCCGGCCGACGAGGAGATCGGCCGCGGCGACCGGTTCATCACCGGCGAGCTGGCCGAGCTCAAGGCGTCGGTGATCGCCGTGGTCACAAAGGCCGACCTGGTCGACAAGAAGCGGCTCGCCGAACAGCTCATCGCGGTCAGCGAGCTGGGCGAGTTCGCCGAGGTGGTGCCGGTCAGCGCCGTCTCCGGATACCAGGTCGAGACGCTGATCGACGTGATGACCGGATACCTGCCGGAGTCGCCGCAGCTCTACCCCGACGACATGCTCACCGACGAGCCCGAGCAGGTGCTGATCGCCGAGCTGATCCGCGAGGCCGCGCTGGAGGGCGTCCGCGACGAGCTGCCGCACTCGATCGCCGTCGTGGTCGAGGAGATGATGCGCGAGGGCGGGCTCACCAAGATCTACGCCGACGTGTACGTCGAGCGGCAGAGCCAGAAGGCGATCGTGATCGGCGCGAAGGCCAGCAGGCTCAAAGAGGTCGGCACCCGCTCCCGGCAGGCGATCGAAGGGCTGATCGGCGGCAAGGTGTACCTCGACCTGCACGTCCGGGTGGCCAAGGACTGGCAGCGCGATCCGAAGCAGCTCCGCAAGCTGGGCTTCTGAGTGGGCGGGCGGCTGCTCGTCACCGGCTCGGCCGGTCGCGTCGGCCGCCTGCTCCGGCCCCGGCTCGCCCGCCCCGACCGCGAGCTGCGCCTGCTCGACCTGGCTCGCCAAGAACCGGCCGCCCCCGGCGAGACCCTGATCGAAGGCGACCTGACCGACCCGGGCACGCTCGCTCGGGCGGTCGCCAATGTCGATGCGGTGCTGCACCTCGCCGCGTACCCGGTCGAGCGAAGCTGGGCGGACCTGCAGCGACTCAACGTCGATGGCACCCGTACCGTGCTGGAAGCCGCCCGCGAAGCCGGCGTCCGCCGCGTCCTGCTGGCTTCCACCATCCACGCCGCGGGTTTCTACCCGAAAGGCGACCCGCTGCCGGCGACCGTGCCCGCCCGGCCAGACACCTACTACGGCTGGAGCAAAGCGGCGGTGGAGTCGCTCGGCAGCCTGTACGCCGACCGGTTCGGCATGAGCGTGTTCGCGCTGCGGATCGGTGCCTGCTTCGCGACGCCGCTCTCGGCCAGCCTGCTCGACGTCTGGATGTCACCGGACGACTGCGCCCGGCTGGTCGAGGCCTGCCTGGTGACCGACCGCACCGGCTACCAGGTGCTGTGGGGAATCAGCCGTAACACCCGCCGCTGGCTGTCGCTGGCCGAGGGCGAGCAGATCGGCTACCACCCGCGGGACGATTCGGAGACCTACGCCGACTCGCTACCGCGGGGCAATTCGATCGCCCTGGACCGGCTCGGCGGCTTCTTCTGCGAGCACCCCCTCGGCGAGCCGCTCTAGGGCCCGTGTCGCCGCCTGGCCTCGCCAAGCTCCGGCCTCACTTCGACACAGGCGCTAGCTACTGCTGATCGTGATGTTGCCGCTGTCGGTGCTCAGGTCGATCAGGTGCTTGCCGTCCGGTACGTCCGGCACCCCGATGTCGGTGCGGCCGGAGTCGGTGCGCGCCTCCACCTGGTAGCTGTCCGACGGCACCCGCACCCGGATGTTGCCGCTGTCGGCCTGTGCGGTGACCGCGCCCGGCGCGGTGAGCGACAGCCCGATGTTGCCGGAGTCGGCGCGCGCGGTGTTCTGCGGGCCGCCCAGGTTGTCGGCGTCGATGTTGCCGGAGCCGCTCTTCAGGTCGACGCCGCCCGTCGCCCCCCTGACGATCACGTTGCCCGAGCCGGTCTCGGCGGCCACCTTGCCGGTCGCGCCGGACACCGTGATGTTGCCCGAGTCGATCTTCATGTCCACTGCGGACACCCCGGACAGGTTGATGTTGCCCGAGTCGTTGCCACCCCGCACCGCGACACCCTTCGGGGCCGTCACCTCGTAGTTGACCGAGCACCAACTGCCGCAGTCGGCGTCGAGCACCAGCGTCGTGCCTTCGATCTTGTACGACGTGTCGGGCTCGTTGGAGCGGTACCGCACCATGCGGCGGATCTCCACCTGCTTGGTGTCGGTGCTCTCCACCGTGAGGTCGCCGCTGCCCGGCTCCAGGCGGATCTCGGTGATCGCGACGTTTTCGGTGTCGTTGAACTCGAGCCGGGAGTAGGCCACCTCGCCGCAGGCGGCGAGCGTGGCGACCAGGGCCGCACCGAGGACAGCGGCGGGCAGGACGCGGGAAACCATGACTGGACCGTATGCCGGCTGCCCGGAGGGCACATCAGGATCACCACCCGATAAGACCCTGAGTTCTGTGGGGGCAGAATGGTGCCGTGCCCGGATACAGCAAGCCGCTCTACCGCGACGACGCGGTGGTGCTGCGCGTGCAGAAACTGGGCGAGTCCGATCGGATCATCACGCTGCTGACCCGCCGGCACGGCCGCATCCGGGCAGTCGCGCGGGGCGTACGGCGAACCACGTCGCGGTTCGGCGGCCGGCTGGAGCCGTTCGGGCACGTCGACCTGCAGCTCGCCGAGGGCACAGGGCTGCACACCGTGCGGCAGGTCGAGGGCATCGAGCTGTACGCCAAGCGGTTCCTTGACGACTACCCCCGATACACGACGGCCAGCGCGATCGCCGAGACGGCCGAGCGGCTCACCCCGGTGGAGGCCGAGCCGACGCTGCGGCTGTTCCTGCTGACCCTGGGCGCCTTGCGCGCGCTCGCCGAGGGGGCCCACGCCAGCACGCTGATCCTCGACGCGTACCTGCTGCGGGGCATGGGGCTCGCCGGCTGGGCGCCCGCGCTGGTCGAGTGCGCGGTCTGCGGCACCCCCGGGCGGCACGGCGCCTTCTCGGTACCCGCCGGCGGGTGCGTCTGCCCCGACTGCCGGCCGCCGGGAGCGGCGCACCCCGCACCCGCCACCATCGACCTGATGTCCGCCCTGACGTCCGGCAACTGGCGGCTAGCCGACGGCGCGGAAAATGCGACCCGGCGCGAGTGCAGCGGCCTGGTCGCGGCGCATTTGCAGTGGCACCTGGAGCGCGGGTTACGCTCGCTGCCGCTCGTCGATAGGGGTTGACCGTGATCCGTTCGCTTCGCCGGGAGCTCGTCCCGCCGACGCCACACCCGTCGGGTGCCCGCCCACCCGCACTGCCGAAAGACAGCCTGCCGCGGCACGTGGCGATGGTGATGGACGGCAACGGCCGGTGGGCCAAGGAGCGCGGCCTACCCCGGACAAGGGGGCACGAGCAGGGCGAATACTCGCTCTTCGACGCGATCGAGGGCGCCATCGAGCTGGGCATCCCCTACCTGTCGGCGTACGCCTTCTCGACCGAGAACTGGCGGCGCTCGCCCGACGAGGTCCGCTTCCTGATGGGCTTCAACCGCGACGTCATCCGGCGCCGCCGCGACCAGCTCGTCGACCTGGGCGTCCGGGTCGTGTGGTCGGGCCGGCCCGGCAGGTTGTGGAAGAGCGTGATCTCCGAGCTGGTGACCGCCGAGCAGATGTCGCGGCACAACTCGATGCTGACCCTGCAGTTCTGCGTCAACTATGGCGGGCAGGCCGAAATCGCTGACGCGGCGGCCGCTATCGCGCGGGATGTGGCGGCCGGAAAGGTCGACCCTGACAAGGTCAACGAGAAGATGGTCGCGCGATACCTGTACCACCCGGAAGTGCCCGAAGTGGACCTCTTCCTGCGGCCGTCGGGGGAGCAGCGCACGTCGAACTTCCTGCTTTGGCAGAGCGCGTACGCCGAGATGGTCTTCCTGGACACGCTGTGGCCCGACTTCGACCGCCGGCACCTGTGGTACGCCTGCGAGTTGTACGCCCAACGCGACCGCCGCTTCGGCGGCGCCCTCCCCAACCCAGTCCCCCCACCCACTCAGTAGCCGCGCCGCGCCGCGCCGCACCGGCCGGCGCCCCTCTGTCCGTCGATCAAGGGCAAACGCACGGGGTTTGATCTCTTTTCCGCGTGCGTTTGCCCTTGATCCATGCAGATTTCCTTGATCGACGCGGCCTCAGGCCGCCGCCGACAGCGACACGGGTGGGAGCGTCCGCCGCCCGCTTGACGCGGGCTGGGCGTCACGCACGAGTACCCGCCTGATCTTGGAGCGCCAGCGTCGTCGGCGGCCGCGAAGGGCTTGGCGGGACAGGGCCGCGCGGTGGGGCTGGTCGTTAGGGGAGGTCGTCGGTGGGGATCGTGGCGTGAGAGAACAGGACCGGCGTCACCTTTGGGGCCGGTTTGGAGGGTTCGGCCGTGCGTGGTGCGGCGGGCGTCACCGGCGACTGTAGGGCGGGTGGTCTGGGCTCCTGGTGTTCGCCGGTCAGCACCAGCAACTCGTACGCCCGCTCCACCGTGATCCGGCCGGTGGTGATCGCCAGCCGCAGCGGCACCGGCTGCGCGTTCGCGAACGCGGCCACCGGCAGGTCCAGCACTCGCGGTTCGACGCCGCGCTGCACAAGGTAGGCGGCCGTGGCCGGGTCCATGTCCTGCCATGGGCGGAGGGTTTCCGCGTCGAAGCCGTGCGCGCTCCACTCGTCTGCCTGCGCCGTCACCCGGCTGGCCACGTGCGCGGGCACCACATCGCGGCCGCCCAGATCCTCGCTGAGCAGGGCGCGGGCCAGCGGCGAAAGCTCCTCCACCGGCACCCACTTGGTGCGTGGCCCCGCCGGCCGCCGCGTGGGCTGCCCACGGCGAGTGTCGGGGTCGGGCTGTACCGGCATGACCCCATCAAAACATGATCGACCCTCGCTGTTCGGACGGGGTGGCGCTTTCCCGCAGCTAGTGTGCCTCCGCGTAGGGGTGATCAGACGTTCGTCGATCGAGGGCAAACCACGGATCAAGGGCAAACGCACGTGGAAAAGAGATCAAACCACATGCGTTCGCCCTTGATCGACGGCGAGAGGCGCGAGACGCAGGGTAAGGCGCCAGAGGCGGCGAGAGGGGCGAGACGCGGAGAGAGGGGCGAGACGGCGGGGAGAGGCGAGACGGCGGGGAGGGGCCAGAGGGGGTGAGGGGGTGGGAGGGGTTAGAGGGAGAGGACCTCGTCCCAGGTTGTCACCGTCCACTTTGTTGCGAAGAGGTCGTTGATCGCGGGGCGGGCGGCGGCCTCGATCGCGGCGGCGTCGGGGGTCACCACGGTCATGCCGGCCTGCTCCAGCTGGGTCTGTAGGCCCGCTTCCCGATCCGCCATCGACTGGCTGGCCCACTCGGTGGCGCCGCGCATCGCCCGCCGCACCTTGTGCGGCCATGGCACGTCGCGCAGGAAGCACGTGTTGGCGGCGGCCAGCCCGAAGCCGACCAGGTGGCCGGTGAGCGTGAGGTGCGACTGCACCTCGTAAAGGCGCAGCGAGGAGATCTGGGTCAGGTCGCCTTCCGAAGCCTCTGCCACGCCCGTGCGCAGGGCCTCGTAGATGCCGGTCAGTGGCACCTCGACGGGCGTTACGCCGAGCGCACGCCACACCGTGACCCAGTCGGGGACGGGCGGGAGTCGCAGCTTGATGCCGGCGAGGTCGGCGGGCACCACGATCGGCCTGTTCGACGTGAACTGCCGGAAGCCCCTGTATACCGTGCCCAGCGAGACCAGGTTGCCACCGGATCTGACCAGCGCCCGCGCCTCGGCACCGAGGTGGCTGCCCCAGACGCGCAGGAAGTGGGCGTAGTCCTGGATGACGTACGGCCCGTTGAAGAAGAAGTACGCCGGGGCGTAGTCCTGGATCGGCTGGCCGCCCGTGAGGATGATGTCGGCGACCCGCTCGGCGGGGTCGCACGGGATCATCGCCGGGTTGATGGTCTGCTCGTTGAGCACCGACGTCGCCACTTCGACGGTGAGCCGCCCGCGCGTGTCGGCTTCGAGCAGCTCTTTGAACTTCAGCGCGGTGTCGGCCAGGATGTGCCCGGCCGCGAATGGGGTCGCGACCCGCACCGTGACGGGCGGCCGCCCAGAAGGCGGTGTGACAGCCAGTGCCAAGGGCGCGGCACCGGCGGCCTTGATCAACGTGCGTCGATTCACGGTCATCCGGTAAGGGTACGGTGACCCAACGTCAGTCGGGTGCCCCCGCGAGCAGTCGCACGACCGCATCGACGTCGCCCAGGTCGTCGAGCACCACGTGAGCCCCGGCGGCGGCCAGGTCAGCGGCGGTGGTGCCGCCGGTGGCGACCGCGATCGCCGTGACGCCGTTGGCCAGTGCGGCGGTCACGTCGTGCACGGTGTCGCCGACCACGAACACGTCGGCGGAGCTGAACTCGCCGTGCCGCGCGGTGGCCCGCTCCAGGCTGCCCCGCACCAGAGTGGCGCGTACGACGTCTTCGGTGCCGTACCCGCCGATCTCCACGTCGACCAGCCCGGTCAGCCCGAACTCGGCGAGCTTGGCCTCGGCTATCGGTCGTAGGTTGCCGGTGACCAGGGTCTGCACCACGTGCGGCCGGCCGCCGAGCGCGGTCAGCACGTCCGGCACGCCCGGCAGCAGGCGGCCCTGCTCGCGCAGCAGGTGCCGGCGGGCGAGGAATTCGGCGACTACCACGTCGAAGAAGCCGTCGAGGTGCGGCTCGCAGTCGGCTATGCCGTGCAGCGTGAACGTCTGCATCGCGATGTCCCGGTCGGTCCGTCCGGCCATCAGCGCCGTCTCGCGGTGCGGCAGTCCGGTGACCGCGGTGAATGCGGCGGCGCAGGCGAGCGGCCCCGCCCTGCCGGCGTCCATGAGCGTGTGGTCGATGTCCCACATGACGAGGCGGCGCATGTGACCGATAGTGCCAGGAAGTTTGATCCCCGACCGCCCGGGTAGGGCGGGCAGATGAGCCGACCAAAGATCGTGATCATCGGTGCCGGCTTCGCCGGGTACCAGGCTGCCCGCAAGCTGAGCAGGCTCGCCCGGGGCGCGGCCGAGATCGTGCTGCTGAACCCGACCGACTATTTTCTCTACGTACCGTTGCTGCCCGAAGTGGCGACCGGAGTGCTGGAGCCGCGGCGGGTGTCGGTGTCTCTGCCGGCGACGCTGCCGGGCGTCCGGCTGGTGCTCGGCGAGGCGACCGGCATCGACCTGGAGCGGCGCAAGGTGATCTACTCCGATGCCGAGGGCGTGTACCGCGACATGGGGTACAACCGGCTCGTGCTCGCCGCCGGCAGCGTCAACAAGCTGTTGCCGATTCCCGGGGTCGCCGAGCACGCGCACGGCTTCCGCGGCCTGCCGGAGGCGCTGTACCTGCGCGACCACGTTACCCGCCAGATCGAGATGGCCGACCTGACCGATGACCCGAAGGAGCGGACCGCCCGGTGCACGTTCGTCGTGGTCGGTGCCGGCTACACGGGTACCGAGGTCGCGGCGCACGGCGCGCTCTTCACCGGCGACCTGATCAAGGCGCACCGCCGGCTGCTCGACCAGCCGGTGCGCTGGCTGCTGCTCGACGTCGCCGACCGGGTGCTGCCGGAGTTGGACCCGCGGCTGTCGACGACCGCCGCCAAGGTGCTGCGCGAGCGCGACGTCGACGTGCGCATGGGCACCTCGGTCAAGGAGGCCACCCACGACGGCGTACACCTCACGGACGGCGAGTTCGTGCCGACCCGCACGCTGGTCTGGTGCGTCGGAGTACGGCCGGATCCGCTGGTAGCCGACCTCGGCCTGCCCACCACGAAGGGGCGGCTGGTGGTCGACGAGTACCTCAACGTGCCCGGTCACCCGGAGGTGTTCGCGTGCGGCGACGCGGCGGCGGTGCCCGACCTGACCCGGCCCGGTGAGATCACCACGATGACCGCGCAGCACGCCAGCCGGCAGGGCAGGCTCGCCGCGCACAATGTCGCCGCGTCCTACGGCCGGAAACAAAAGCGGGCGTACAAGCACACTGACCTCGGGTTCGTGGTGGACCTCGGGGGCTGGCAGGCGACCGCCAACCCGCTGCGGATCCCGCTCGCCGGGCCGCCCGCCAAGCTAGTCACGTCGGGCTACCACCTGCTGGCGATGCCGGGCAACCGGCTGCGCACCGCCGTCGACTGGGCGCTCGACGCCGTCCTACCGCGCCAGACCGTCCAATTGGGACTGGTGCCGGAATCGGCTGCCCGCCTGGAGGTGACGTCCGCGCCCTAGTGATGCGCCCTAGTGATGCGCCCTAGTGATGGTCGGCGCAGCAGGGCGTCGGGTGCCGGCTGCCTCGTTCGCGATGACCGGGGGTCAATCTCGTCGAGCGCATGGAAGGGATGGTGGCCGCTGGGCTGCGCTTACGCGGACATGCGCATTTCACGAGGTGCGTGGCGCCAGGCGGAACACGTGGATCTCGCGCCCGCCGGCCCGCTTAACGTACGCCTCGTACGGCGGCCACTCGGTCGTGACGAGCCGCCACAGGCGCTCGCGCTCGGGGCCCGTGGCGAGGTGCGCCTCGACCGGTATCCGCCGCCCCTTCACCGTCACGGTGGCCCGAGGGTTGGCGAGCAGGTTGAGCGCCCAGGCCGGCTGGTGGGTCTGGCCCCAGTTCGAGCCGGTCACCACCCACCCGTCGCCGTCCGGCACGAACAGCAGGGGCTGCGTGCGGAGCTGCCCCGAGCGCCGGCCCGTGGTGGTGAGCAGCAGCGAGGGGACGATGCCGAGCGCGACGACGCGACCGCCGGTGAGCCGGCCGACCAGACGGTCGGCCGGCACCAGGATCCGGCCGGTATTGGCGAACCACGCGGCTCCACCGAGCCGGCGGGCGAGGGAACGGATACCTGCCATCGGCACAGTGTGGACTACGTCAAACGGCGTCGTTCGATCGGCAGCCGGGAGCGGGTCAGCAGGCCCGCCCCGAGCATCGCCAGCAGCGGCACCACGAGGACGACGGCGAGCGAGTCCCACGGCACGCCGATCGGGTACGGCTGCTCGGCCGGGAACATGTCCGCGCTGGCCCGGTTGAAGGCGTACAGCACCGCCGCCGAAGCGCCGAGGCCGGCGAGCACCCCGAGCACCGAGCCGAGCCCGGCGATGACACCCGACTGACTGAGCGACAGGCGCCGGCGTACCCCTGGACTGGCCCCGACCGCCGCGAGGGTGGACAGGTCCGCACGGCCGTCCGCGGCGGCGAGGCCGGTCGCGATGCTCGCCGCACCCAGCGTGATCAGCCCGGCCGCCACCGCCAGGATCAGCAGGGTCGGGTCGTCGCTGCCGCGCGGCGGCCCGGTCTCCACGCTGTAATGCAGGCCCGGGTCCAGGTCGCGCAGCCCAGCGGCCAGCTGGTCGCGCTCGGCCTGGCTGGGCATCCGGCTGGTGGCGACGACGAGACCGTGCGGCTCGTGGGCGAACCCGGACTTGCTCAGCGCGCCCGGCGAGATCACCGTGCCGGACAGCGGTGTGCCGGTCCTCACGGCGTATCCGGGCACCGTGATGGTGCGCAGCTTCTGCTGGCTTTCCGGCGTGATGGTGCCGTCGGTGGACGGGTCGTAGAGCTCCAGGGTCACGTTGCCGTCCACGATGTACTTCGCGTCGTCGACGAGGGCGCCCCCGGCCTCCAGGGTTGCCTTCGCGCGGGCGAGATCGTCGCCGGTGGCCCCGGTCAGGGCGCTCACGACCTCCGGCCCACCGACGGCCAACCCGTACCCACCGGTGCTCCAGCCGTAACTGTGATCGCACCGGGAGTCCTTGCGGGCGGCCCGCTGCTCGTCGCGGGTCAGCGGGCCGCTCGCCTCCGACCATGGGCAGGTCCGCTCCTTGGGGATGCGGGGACTGGCGCCGCAGAACGCCTCCGGCGCCGTGCCGGCGGGGCAGATCACCCTTGCGAGCGGGACGACCTCGCTGGTCGGCAGCGAATCCTTGACGATCGCCGCGACCCGGTTCACGTCCGGCGCCTTGTGCGTGGCGTCGGCCGGGCTCGTCGCGTAGTACTGGACCAGCACGTTGCCGGTCACCAGGGTCGGCCGGTACCCGAGCCGGTTGCGGTCCTCTTCAGCGGTGAGCACGACGCCCAAGGCGACGCTGCCGGCCACGGCCGCCATGACGGCGGCGATCGCGGGTGCTGCGGCGGCCCGGTTGCGCGCGGTGTCACGCAGCGCGATCCGCGGCGAGAGCGGCAGCACGCGGCCGAGCCGGGCGATCAGCCCGACCAGCGACGGCGTGCACAGCACCAGTCCCAGCTCGCCAACGACCAGACCGACCAGGATCATGTTCGACGAGACCCGCCAGGCGCCGAGCGTCGCGGTGGCGGTGCCGATCACGGCGAGCGCGATGCCGAGCACCAGCCACCGCTTGCGGGACCGCATGACGCCCCGCCGCCCGGTAAGGGCGGCCACGACGTCGGCGCGAGCGGCGGTGAACGCGGGCACGAGCGCCGCGAGCAGCCCGGTCAGCAGCGCGACGCCGGCGATGGCGACCAGAGCGAGCGGGAAGATCCGGTACCCGCCGGCCCGCGCGTGAGTCAGGTACTCCTCGATCAGCGGGCGGCCCGCGAACGCGGCCACGACGCCGAGCACCAGCCCGGCACCAGCGCCCAGAGCGCCGAGCACGACGCCGTCAGCCAGCACGATGCGGCGCAGGTGTGCCGGGGTACCGCCGTTGGCGGCGACGAGCGCCAGGTCACGCTGGCGGCGGCGGGCACCGACCGCGAACGCCGGCCCGGCGAGCAGCACCACCTCGAGAACGCCCAGACCGGCGATCAGGCCGCCCACGGCGACCGCCTCGGCGCGGACGTCGCTGCTCCCGAACGAGCTGTCGACCTCGCTGGCCGGCGGCGGGTCGAGCAGGACCGCGCGGGATTTGACGACCATGCCGCGCTGGTTGAGCTGCTTGACCTGTTCCCACGTGACCGGGCCGGGCGCGTCCCACAGCCAGCGGTTCACGCCCCAGTCGCTGCCGCGCGTGGGCAGGTGGCCGCTCGGGAACACCACGTTCTCGTGGAGCCCGGAGGGGATCTCGACGACCCCGGTGACCGTCCAGGAGCGGGTGCGGTCGGCGTTCCGTACGGTGTCGCCGATACCGGCGCCGAGCCGCTTCATGGCCCTCTCGGTGACCGCCAACTCGCCATCGCCGGTGGGCGCGCGCCCGTCCAGCAGTTTGGCGTAGCCGGCTACCAGCGGGTCGGCTGCGTCCACGCCATAGGCGTTGAGGGTGCCGACGCCGTTGGCGGTGCGGAGGTCGATGAGCCCCTCCTGCGCCTGCAGGATTCGGCTGCCGGCGGGCAGGGCACCGAGCAGTTCGGTGCTGCTCACCGGTTCGGTGCGAGGGTTCCCGTCCGAGCCGTAGCCGTCGCCGTTGGGTGCCTGTCGCACAGGCCCGGCGAACGACCAGTCGACCAGCGCGTCGGCGGTGCCGAGCTCCCGGTTGGCCTCTTCCTCGGGCGTCAGGTTGAACATGTCATAGCTCGCCGCGGCGAAGGACAGCGCCAGTACCGGCAGCATGATCATGGCGACGACGAGCGCCGAGCGGCCCTTGGCGCGCCGCGCCTCGCGGCTCGCGATCCGCAGCGCGGTGCGCCAGCCGTTCACAAACCCGCTCATGAGGCGGGTTCCAGGAGCTGCTCGGCCTCGGCCAGCGGGCCGGAGGTGTCCACGATGACGCCGTCGCGCAGGAACACCACCCGATCGGCCCAGGCGGCGTGCCGCGCCTCGTGGGTGACCAGTACACCGGCGGCGCCGGCGTCCACCCGGGCGCGCAGCAGCCGCAGCACGGCCTCGCCGGTCTGCGAGTCGAGGGCGCCGGTCGGCTCATCCGCCAGGACGAGTCGCCGGTCGCCGATCAGCGCGCGGGCGATGGCCACGCGCTGCTGCTGGCCGCCGGACATCTCGTCGGGGAAGCGCGGCGCGAGGTCGCCCAGGCCGACCTCGCCGAGCGCCGTGACGGCCAGGCGGCGCGCCTTGCGCACGCTGACCCCGTCGAGTTCGAGGGGGAGCGCCACGTTCTCCGCGGCGGTCAGGCTGGGCAGCAGGTTCAGGTCCTGGAAGACGTACCCGATCGAGCGCCGCCGCATCGCGGCGAGCTGGCGCCGCGACATCCTGCCGATCTGCTGGTCCTCGACGAACACCTCGCCTCGGCTGGGCCGGTCGAGCCCGCCGGCCAGGTTGAGCAGGGTGGACTTGCCCGAACCGGACGGTCCCATGACGGCGACCAGCTCGCCCGGCCTGACGGTCAGCGTGACGCCACGCAACGCGTGCACGGCCGCCTCGCCGGTGCCGTGCGTGCGGTAGGCGTCGCGGATCTCCAGAACGTTCATGACGTCACCTCGCTGTGTTCCGGCGCCGGACTCGGCGCAGCGGACTGGGGCCGGGGCGTGCGGGTATGTCGGATCAGGCTGGCCTCGCAGTGGTCGAGCCACCGCACCTCGGCCTCGGCCTGGAAGATCATGGCGTCGAGCACCAGCCGCCAGGGCAGGTCGATGCCCTCCTCGCCGCGGGTCTTGAGCCGCGTGTACTCCTGGAGCGCGCGCATGGTCGCGGTGCGCTGGGTCTGCACCACCGTCTTCACGTCGACCCCCGGCGTTGTGATCGCGAGCGCCAGCTTGATCGCCAGCTCGTCGCGCGGGCGGTCGGTGCGGTTGATCGGGGTGGTGAACCAGACCGCGAGTTCGGCCCGTCCCGGTTCGGTGATTTCGTATGGCCGCTGCCCCCCGTCGTTCTCCGGCAGCGGACGGACGAGACCGTCGCGTTCCAGGCGGTTGAGCGTCGTGTAGACCTGCCCGATGTTGAGGGGCCAGGTGGCACCGGTCGACTCCTCGAAGGCGGCGCGGAGCTGGTAGCCGTACATGGGGCCGCGCTCGAGCAAGGCGAGCAGACCGTGGCGGATGGACATGGCTACCGAGTATGCATACCCGGTATGCCGTAGGCAAGTCGGACCGTCTTTGTCACGTTTTAGCCGCAACTTCGTGCTGGATTACGGCTGCGGGACGGCCACGGCCCTAGGCGGGGCGGCCGGGGAACGGGACGACTGCTGGCTTGACACCCGCGGTGCGGCGCCAGCGAGTGGCGCGCACCGCGGCATCGGTCATTGCCGCCAACGCGGTTGCCCGGTCGGTGCCGGTCGTGCCCGGCAGGCAGGCCCGCCAGACCGCCGCAGTGCGATCCTCGATCTCCACGGCGAGGCGGAGTGCGCTCGTCCGGTCGGTGACCGGGAAGGGCAGCGTGTACGCGGGCGCGGCCGGCGCCGGGGTCGTACCCGCACCCGCGAGCTTGAGGATCAGCGCGTCACGCCGCGACCGGTGTGCCGCCTCGGCCGCGCGGGCGGCGGTGGCGGCGGCGTCCGCGAGCCGCACCCCGATCGGCCCGTACGCGTAGATCGCGGCGTGCTCGGCGGCCAGGGCGTCAGCAAAGGTGCTCATGCGAGGCCCCCATGGAGACGCGGAGCGGAGCGGAGCGTTTTCGTGAGGTACTTCATCGGACGACTTCCAGGTGGGTGGCGCGGGCGGCGGAGATCGAGCCGAGCAGGGCGGCCCGCGCGGCGGGCGCGGCGAGGCAGGCGTCGGCGGCGGCCTTCTGGCCCTGCTGCTCGGCCGTGCGCAGGGCGGCGAGGGTGGCCGTGGCGTCGCCCGCCGGGGCCGCGCTCGCGCTCGCGGCGGGAGCCGCCGGCGACGCGCTCGCCGCTCCCGTCACCTTGGCGAGCTCGGTCGCGTGCTGGCGGTGCGCCTCCAGTACCGGGGTCAGGCGGTCGGCCAGTGCGGGGTACGCGGCGATGGCCGCCTCGTGCCGCGCAGCGAGGTCGAGCGTCGCGGCGAGCAATGGGGCGAGCGGGTCCGGGCTGGCCGCCGGCTCCGGCTCGGATTCGAAGACGTCACACCCGGCGAGTGGGTACGCGGCCACCGCCAGGAGGGTGGCGCGCAGCACGCCCCGGCGCTTGGTCCGGTGGGCGGCGTGCGGTCGATCGTTCGGCCAGCTTTGCACCGGCCAAGTCTGCCGTACCCGTACCAGTGGTCCCCAAGTCGGTGCGCCGGCCGGTCCGAAGGTGCGTGGGCGCGTTACGCTCTGCGCAGCCACCGGGCGCGTGGGTCCGGCGGCACGAAGCCGTGGCTGCTGGCAGGGGCTTCACCGAGGTAAAGGGGTGCGGAGATGACGGAGCGTGGCCGCACCACCCGCGTACCGCCACGAGTCTCGGCCGACCGCGTTCGCGCCGCCGTCGAGCCCGTGGTCGCTGCGGCCGGGTACGACCTGGAGGAGTTCGCCGTCTCCCGGGTCGGCCGGCGTCACGTCGTACGGGTGGCCATCGACGGCGACGGCGGGGTGAGCCTCGACGCGATCGCTGACGTGTCCCGGGCGATGTCCGCCGCGCTCGACGCGGCCGAGGAAGCCGAGGGTGACCTGCTGCCCGGCGAGTACGAGCTGGAGGTCGGCTCCCGTGGGGTCAGCCGGCCGCTGAGCCTGCCCCGGCACTGGCGGCGCAACACCGGCCGGCTGGTCAAGGTGACCGCGGCCGGCCGCCCGCTGACCGGCCGGATCGAGGAGGCCGACGACGAGCGGGTGGTGCTCGACGTCGAGGGCGTCCGGCACGAGTTGGCGTACGCCGACCTCGGGCCCGGCCGGATCGAGGTCGAGTTCACCCGGGCCGGCGCAGACTTTGATGAAGACGTCGACGACGAGATCGAGGAGGACGAGGAGAGGTGAACATCGACCTCGCGGCCCTGCGCGCCTTGGAGCGCGAGCGGGAGATCCCGTTCGACACGATTCTCGCGGCCATCGAGACAGCACTGCTGACCGCGTATCGGCACACCGAGGGCGCCCAGCCGCACGCTCGGGTGGAGATCGACCGCAAGACCGGCGCGGCCCTGGTGTACGCGCAGGAGTTTGACGCTGACGGCGCTGTCGTCCGGGAGTGGGACGACACGCCGCACGACTTCGGCCGCATCGCCGCGATGACCGCCAAGCAGGTGATCCTCCAGCGACTGCGGGAGGCCACCGATGAGGTGCATTTCGGTGAGTACGTCGGGCGCGACGGCGACCTGGTGACCGGTGTGGTGCAGGCGCACGAGGCGCGTACGGAGAAGGGCATCGTCACCGTCGACCTCGGCAAGCTGGAGGCGGTGCTGCCGCACTCCGAGCAGGTGCCCGGCGAGATCTACGCGCACGGCCAGCGGATCCGGTGCGTCGTGGTGCACGTCGCGAAGGGGTTCCGGGGGCCGCAGATCACCCTTTCCCGGTCGCATCCGAACCTCGTCAAGAAGCTCTTCGCGCTGGAGGTACCGGAGATCGCCGACGGCACGGTGGAGATCGCCGCGATCGCCCGTGAGGCAGGTCACCGCACCAAGATTGCCGTCCGCTCGACGGCGTCCGGCGTGAACGCGAAGGGCGCGTGCATCGGGCCCATGGGCCAGCGGGTGCGTGCGGTCATGAGCGAGCTGCACGGCGAGAAGATCGACATCATCGACTGGTCGGACGACCCCGCCGCGTTCGTTGGCAACGCCCTCTCACCGGCCAAGGCCCTGCGCGTGGAGGTCGTCGACGCGGCGGCCCGCACGGCCCGGGTGACCGTCCCGGATTTCCAGCTTTCCCTGGCGATCGGCCGTGAGGGGCAGAACGCCCGCCTGGCCGCCCGCCTCACCGGATGGCGGATCGACATCCGGTCCGATACCGACCAGCCGCCGGCGGCTGGACCGCCGCGACATGGCGGCAGTGATCACGCGACCGAACCGGGCGGAGCGGTCGCCGAGGCTTAGGGGTAGACTTTCCGTTGGTACGACGTGCGCGGCCGGTACGTACTTGTGTGGGTTGCCGGCAACGTGCGCCGGCCGCTGAGTTACTGCGGGTTGTCGCGGTCGCCAGTGAGGCTGGCCACAGCCTCATGCCCGATTCGACCCGTAGACTGCCGGGTCGGGGAGCACATGTGCATCCTGATCCGGCCTGCTTCGCGCTGGCGGAGCGGCGTCGTGCCTTTGGCAGGGCGCTTCGCGTCACCGGGGTCCTTGACACCGGTGCGCTGGCCGAGCACCTCCGTGCGGTAACCACTACGACCGGCCACCAGGTCGGGCGAGGGTCGCAGACAGAGCAAGGTAGGACGACCGACATGAGCACACGATGAAGTCGCTGAAATGACCAGGCTTCAAGTGCAGGAGTGAGGTCGCTGCGGGTGCCGCCCGCACGACCTCGGAGTGAGGAGTGCAGTGGCAGGCAAGGCCCGCGTACACGAGCTTGCGAAAGAGCTCGGGGTCGAAAGTAAGACCGTTCTCGCCAAGTTGAAAGAAATGGGCGAGTTCGTCAAGTCCGCATCCAGCACGGTCGAGGCACCCGTCGCACGGCGCCTGCGTGGCGCGTTCGCGGCAGGCAGCAGCGCGCCTGCGGCACCGAGGGAGGCAGCCGCACCGGCGGCCCCACCGGCAGCCCCCGCGCCGTCCGCGGCCCGGGTGTCGGCCCGACCGGCACCGCCGAGGCGCGTGACGCCATCGGCGCCGTCGTCGCCGGTGGCATCGCCGACGTCACCGGCAGCGCCCGCGGCTCCCGCGGGTGGCCGTCCGCGTGGCCCGGTGCCCGCGCCGCCGTCACCCACCCCGGTGGCGAAACCGGCCAGTGCCCACGACATCGAGGTCGCCGCGGCGGAGGAACGCGCGGCCCGGCTGAAGAAGGAGCAGGAGGCCGCGGTCAAGGCCGCGCAGCAGGCTGCTCAGCAGCGTGACACGGCCCGGCGCGAGCCGCCGGCCGACGGCGCCACCCGGCCGAGGCCCGGCCCGGGTGCGATCCCGCCGCGGCCTGGTTCGCCGGCGGCCCGCCCGTCCGGTCCCGGTGGGTCCGGTGGGCCCGGCTCCGGTGGTCGACCCGGTCCCCGTCCGGGTGGGCGCAGTGGCGGCAACAACCCGTTCGGCATCACGCCCAGCGGCCAGCGTCCGGCAGCGTCCGGTGGGCCTCGGCCCAACCCGGCGTCGATGCCGCCGCGGCCGAGTCCGGCGTCGATGCCGCCGCGGCCCAGCCCGGCTTCCATGCCGAGCCAGCGGCCAGGGCGTCCTGCTGGCGGCGGCGGTCCAGGCCGTCCCGGTGGCGGTCCCGGTGGCGGCGGTGGCGGCGGCGGTCGCACCGGTGGCGGTGGCGGTGGCTTCCGTCCCGGCGGTGGCGGCGGTGGCGGTGGCTTCCGTGGCGGCGGTGGCGGCGGTGGCGGTGGCTTCCGTCCCGGTGGCGGCGGTGGCGCCGGCGCTGGCGGCGGCTTCCGCGGCGGTCCCGGCGG
>NZ_JBAKHX010000047.1:0-60056 GCF_036906915.1 Micromonospora sp. CPCC 206061 | reverse complement strand
ACAACAGCAAGATCACCACACCGCGGCAGCACAACAACCCGAATTCATCGGTGGATCAGGGCTTAGGTGGTATCCCGCTGTTCCAGCCATTTCAAAATCGCTTGGTTTGTTTCTTCCGGCTTTTCCTGCTGGATCCAATGACCGCAGTCCAGGGTGACCACTTCCACATTGGGTACGAACTCTGCCAGTCTTTCAGACCTCTGGACCGCATCCCGGTCGCCATAGATCATGAGTGCGGGCTGTTGGATGATCGGGTTCACGTCCGCCAACAAGCGCCAGTTGCGGTCAAGGTTCCTGTACCAATTGATACTGCCCGTGAACCCTGATGTTTCAAAGGCGGAGACGAAAACAGCCAGTTCGCTGTCGCTCATCAAGGCCTCGCCCAGTGGTGTTTCCGCGTTGGCGAGATTGATCATCGCCATTCCTGACTCTGGCTCTCGAATTGGCTCGTTTTTTCGGTACAGGTTGCGAAGGAACCGGAACGTGTTCTCTTCCAATACGGCGTCCGCGACGCCTGGCTGTCGATTGAAGTGGACGAAATAGAAGTCGCCGCCAAGTATTTCTTCCATGAAATCAATCCAGGGTTTTTCTCCGCGCTCTTGGTAAGGCAAGCTTAGGTTGATCACTGTATTCACACGTTGTGGATGCAACAAGGTCAGTCCCCAAACGACCATTGCACCCCAATCGTGACCGACGAAGATGGCATCTTCGTATCCGTAGTGATCGAGAAGTGCGACGAGATCACCCGACAAGTGTTCGATGTCATATTCTGTCACTTCGGCCGGCCGGGACGAGTTGCCGTAACCTCGCTGGTTCGGGACGATGACATGGTAGCCCGCTGCGGCAAGGGCGGGCATCTGATGGCGCCAAGAAAAGGCATGCTCCGGCCAGCCGTGACAGAGCACAACGGGTTTTCCTATATTTTGTCGGCCTGCCTCGAAGACTTCGAGCTCCACGCCGTTGACTGAAATAAGGGTGGGCTTGGGAAAATCGACTGGATCAAACATCGCATTTCCTCTTTATCTATTTCGGGGGTGATCAGGCGACGAAGGTGCCCGAAGATAGCGTCGGCGCACCCCAGATACGCCGAGGGCCGACACGGTCGTGGATAGTGGGACTCGTCGGTGAGGTCATGTCGCCATCTTGCCGACCGAAACCGGTCACCCCACGACCGGTTTTATATGAAATGTTGTCGGCATGCGAACCGATCGGCTGGTGGCCATCCTCCTCTTGCTGCAACGGCGCGAGCAGGTGACAGCAGCAGAGGTCGCCCGAGAGATGGAGGTCTCCGAGCGCACCGCCCGCCGCGACCTCGACGCCCTGGCCATGGCCGGGGTGCCCGTGTACTCCATGCAGGGCCGAAGCGGCGGCTGGCGCCTCGTGGGCGGCGCCCGCACCGACCTGTCCGGGTTGACCGCGAGTGAGGCCCGCGCCCTGTTCCTGGTTGCGGGCCAGGCCTCGGCTGCGACACCGGCCGTGAAAGCAGCTCTGCGCAAGCTCGTCCGTGCCCTGCCAGAGCCCTTCCGGGTGCAGGCCGAGGCAGCAGCGTCGTCGTTGGTCATGGACCCGCAACGATGGGGGTCGAGCCGGGTCGAGCACCGACCACCTCGCTTCCTCGACGAACTCCAAGACGCGGTGATCCGCGGCGTCCAGGTGCGGCTCGGCTACGTCGACCGCAAAGGCGCCGAAACCGACAGAACCGTCCACCCGCTGGGCATCGTCGCCAAAGGTCCGTCGTGGTACCTCGTCTCCAACACCGAGGCCGGCCAGCGGACCTTCCGGATCGACCGCGTATCGTCCGCCGACCCGACCGACGATCCCGTGCACCGACCCGAGGACTTCGACCTTGCCGAAAGCTGGCGCGAGATCGCCGACGAGGTCGACCGCAAGCGAACGCCCCTCGAGATCCAGGCGGTATGCGCGCCCCACGGGATAGGCCTGCTCCGGATGATGCTCGGCGATCGGCTCGACGTGGGAGGTTCCACGACCGACGGCCGCATCGAGGTCGTGATCCGCGGCCACAACGGGTACTCGCTCGCCTGTGAGCTTGCCGGGTTGGTCGAATGGCTCGAGGTGACCGGCCCTCCGGATGTGCGAGACCACCTGGCCTCGATCGGCAACGCGCTCGTCGAGCGATACGGCTGAGACCGGCTCCGTTGCTGCAAGCGTCGCTGGAACCAGGCAGCGTGGCGTATCTGCTGACCCGTGACTGGGCAGCCGCCGAGGACGTCGTCCAGACCGCTCTGGCCCGATGCTGCCGCCGTTGGGTGAGGCCCGGGCCACGGCGTGCCGCGGCCCGGGCCAATCGCGTGCTGGCTAGCTCACGGTGTCGCGGCAGTTGTGGCCGCCGCTAGGCTTGGGGACGAAGGCGATCGCGTCGTACGCGATGTCCACCGTCCCGGTCGCGTTCTGGATCATGTTGTCGAGCTGAACGCGAGCGCCCGGCCGCAGCGGATAGGTGCCCAGGTGGACCCAGTGGTCCTCCCACTCGGTGACCGCCTGCTGGTTGATTTTGCATTTCCAGGGTTCGCCGAGGCCGGAGTTCGGATCGATCAGATACGTCGCCTCCGGGATGTTCGCGCCGTGCGACGGCAGGTGCGCGACGATCTCGTACGTTCCGGCGGTGGTGATGTTCGGCGTCCAGGTCCCGACCACCTGGTGGTAGTTCTTGGCCACCCCGCCCTGCGGATAGGTGACCTCCGGGTCGTAGGCGTGGGTGAACCAGGCGTGCCCGAAGTAGCCGGAGATCTGATGCAGGTCGACCGCGGCGTAATCCGTCCACAGGTACCCAGACGGGTAGCCGATCCGCAGCGTGAACTTCCCGCCCCACGCCTGCGACCCGGAACAGAGCACGTTCTCCGCCGAGCTGGTCAGATCGTCCACGACCAGCGTCCCGGGCGGGCCGGAGAACGGTGTACAGGCCGTCGGATACGTGCGGATCAGCGGCGGTTCCGCCGACCCCACGGGATAGACCAGGTTCTCGGTCGCGAACTCCTTCTGGCTGTTGCTCTCCAGCCAGGAGGTGTAGCCATGCCACCAGCAGGTGGAGTTCACCGCCGGACACGGGTTGGCCGGCTGGGTGGCGCTGCAGTTGTTTACCGGGCCGCAGAACTGGTAACGGCCGGGCAGCGTGAGCTTGTCGCCGGTGTCCGACCCGAACAGCGGCTTGGAGTACTTGACCAGCGGGTCGATCCACTGCCACTGCGGCACCTCGGCCCATCCCATGATCTTCTCCGGGTACGGCCATCGTGACGGCACCGCGGCGTCGTCCTTCGACACCCGCAGGAACGGCTGCCGGTTGGCGGGATACGTCGGGTTGGCTGGGTTGTTGAACCAGCCCACGCCGTACGGATTGCTGCCGTTGCGCGGGTAGATGCCGCTGTTGTAGCCCCACACCGCCAGGAACCAGTTCTCGATGTACCGCGGATCGTTGTTGTTCACCGTGACACCGGCGGTCTGCAACTGGTTCCACTTCTCCACCAGGATCTGCAGGCCGGCGGCGATGTTTGCGGCGTAGTCGGTAGCGATCGCCACTCGCTGCGTGTTGTTGAACTTGGTGGAACCGACCCGCATCCCGTCGGTCACCTGCGAAACCCCGTATCCGCAGTCCGCCGAGGCGAAGGCGACCTTCTCGATCTCCCCGTCCGGGTCCGCCCTGATCCCGTAGTAGTCGGACACGAGCGGGTTCACCACGTCGCCAGGCACACCGTGCCAGGAGCCCTGATAGAGGTTGGTCTCTTGGGCGAGGATCGCCAGGAACAGCTGCGCCGGCACCCTCGGGGAGTTCGCGGGCAGCGGGAACAATCCCTGCGGGGTGTACGCCGGCAACCCGGTCTTCAGGTAGTTCGCGGGCCGCTGAACGGTCAGCCGGCCCTGCACGGCCAGGTCCACCGCCCATTCGATCTGGTTGGCGCTGGGCTGCAGAACCTGATGCCGCAGGCTGTTGCGCGGTATCGCGCACTCGGGCAGCCCGGGATCGGCGGGAAGCGGCTGCTCTTCCGGTTCGATCTCGTTCGAGAGGACATCCGCGGCGGCGAGCCCGGTCCGGGTGACGTCGCCGGAACTGACCGCACCGGTGCGCGTCGCCTGCACCGTCACCCGCATCGACGGTGTCGCCTGCCTCTGCTGGGCCGCGGCCGACAGCGCGAGCAGATGCCCCTGGCGAGACACGGCAACCGGGTTGCGGCCGGCGTAGAACGTGGCCAGGTCGTCCAGGCCCTTTGAAATCCCACTGACATCCCCGACCAGCGCATTGCGGCCGTCGGAGAGGCCGAAGAGCTCCAGATCCGTACGGGCCGCGTCACCCACGCGCCGCTGTTTGCCATCGGCGTACCGGTAGGCGACAGCACGCTCGCCGCCGGCCTGCTGCTGCACGGTGAGCAGGTCGATCGCGCCGCCGCCGGTCACCCGCACCGCGTACGGCCGCCCGCCGGGCCGGCCAACCGTGCTCAACGCGCCGCCCTTGTCCACCTTGACGAGGGCACCTCGGACGATGCCGAAGTCCCCGTCCGGGCCGGCCGCGGGCGTGGTCAGCTGGGCGTCGATCCGCCTGGTCTCGGTGATCGTGGCGGTGCCGGCCGCCACCCCGATGAGGTCGGTCTTCTGCTGGTCGACGCCGATCGCCCGGGTCAGCAGCACCCGGTCGCCTGGCCCGCAGGCCGGGTTGAAGTAGGCGAGCGAGTAGCGGCCGGGCAGCCTGCGGGTGGCGCCGGTCCGGACGTCCACAACCGCGGCGAGACCACCGGCGTTCATCAGCGCCGGCTTGTTCGTTGCGGCCGCCGGGGCGTACACCGCGACCGCGTACCGGCCGGAGCCGGTGAGGCAGACCGAGCCGGTCCAGGTGCCCGCCTCCCGCATGCCACCGTTGAGCGTGGCGAGGGTGGACCAGGCGAAGGCATCCTTCTCCCGCGCCACGTGCAGGTGGAAGCCGTCCTGGTCACCGGCGCCGGTGACCAGCAAGTCCGAGGATTCGCGCCAGCCGGACGGCAGGTTGACGTCCGGTTTCGCCAGCGCGGCCCGTTGCGGCGCCCCGGGCGCGGGTGCCCGTGCGGGTTCGGGTGCGGCGTGGGCGACGGCGGTGGGGACGAGCAGCAACAACAATGCGGCGATGCCGAGCGTACGAGTGGCCATCACATCCACCTCGTGCAGTCGCCGCGGAAGGTGGATGCCTGGGGCGGCCGGTCCGGCTCGTAGTCGAGATAGTCGTTCTCTCTGATGCACACCCGGACCGACCGGTCCCAGTTGACCATCGCCGAGTAGAACACCTCACGGTTGCCGTTCTCGGGCACTCCGTCGCCGCTGACCATCCGGAACCATCCCCCGCCAGCGGCGTGCTGCACCGGAGTCATCCGGCCGCCGTACTGCGGCTGCGACCAGAACACGGGGAAGAACCACTCGGCCCGGGCGGCGAGCATGTTGAATTCGGCGAAGGCAGCCCGGCAGCTTGGTGAGTACCGCAACATCATGCTGCCGTGCACCTCCCAGGGCCCACCGATCCACTCCTCCCACTCGATCAGACGGGAGTCGAGCAGGACGGTGCCGGAGGCACAGCCCTCGGTGTCCGGCCATTTGCCGTCGCAGCCGGCCCCGGAGCAGGCGGCCCGGGCCGGCGCCTGGTCGAGGACGACGGTGGCG
Organism: Micromonospora sp. CPCC 206061; assembly: GCF_036906915.1. Lineage (NCBI taxonomy): Bacteria > Bacillati > Actinomycetota > Actinomycetes > Micromonosporales > Micromonosporaceae > Micromonospora > Micromonospora sp. CPCC 206061. The sequence goes on along the minus strand of NZ_JBAKHX010000047.1, from coordinate 54,422 downwards.
CTGCCGGACAGCAGCGTCAGCAAGAGGCAGGCCAGTGCCAGCCCTGGCCATGATCGCGCACGTCTCATGTGCTTTCCCCGAATCCTCAGTACTCGTTCCACGGGCTGGTGCAGGTCCAGCTGCTCGCGTCGAACGAGTAGCAGGCGTGGTGCCAGTCCTGCGCCGACGAGGTGTTGACGTGACCGGGGACCCGGGCGGTGTCCTGCTGACCGGTGCCCCACAGCCGCTGCCGCTGCTGGACGGCGGTGACGTAGTAGCCGTACGAGGTCAGTTCGAGCCGCTCGACCTTCCAGTAGATGGTCGCGCCCGCGCCCCAGGTGCCGTCGACGATGTTCAGCCGGGCGTAGTACTGGCATGTCGAGTCCCGCATGAGCTGCAGGCTGAACGGCGTCGGCCACAGTGCGTTGACCCGGTCGGCCGTGCAGGGCGCGGCCTGTGCCGGAGTGGCGGCGACCGGTGCGGTCACCAGCGCCGCTGCGACAGCCACCGACATCGCGGCCCGGCCCAGCAGGCCGGCGTTCGAGAGCTTGCGCTTCATCTTTCCCTTCCCCTCGTGTTGTGGTGTCTCAGCTGATGTCCGGGTCGGACTCCCAGCTCGGATCCAGGCAGAACCGGACCAGCGGCGGCTCGATCTCCGGCTGGAATCGCCCGTCCGGCGCGACGGCGAGGTTCCAGGGGTTGCCACCGCTGCCGCCGCGCGTGCTGTGGTCGCACTGACCGAACGGGTTCTCGCCGCCCGGCACGCCCGGCATCCGGGTGAAGCTGTTGAAGTCGCCCTGAGTGATCGGCGAGGCGGAGTTCCACGTGCTGCCGTCCGCCGCCATCGCCCGCCCGTTGCGGTACAGGTATTGGCTGGGCATGAAGCTGTACGACACCATCGGCTTCTGGTTGGCTCCGGAGTTGCCGGGCCGGATCGTCTCGGTGGTGCCGTCGGTGCACGCCCGGATGTAGAGCTCCTGCCAGATGGGCGGGCTGGCGCCGAACAGCGACCCATTGAGGCCGTACTTGAAGAACATGTTGTAGATCTCGGCGCCGATGTCGGCCACGTTGTCCGGCACGGTGCTGGTGTCGATCAGGCGCCGGGCCCACGCCTGCATGGCCGCCGACGGCGCCTTCGCTCCGATCATCGGCCGGAACCCGATGAGGCCGCCCGAGCTGAACAGCCCGAGTACGCACGAGGCGCCGCTGTGCACCGGATTGCCGGCCTGGTCGGTGACGATCGGCTTCCATCCGGCGTAACGGAAGGAGCGTCCGGGCAGGATTCCGTCGTACTGGGGCTGTGCTGTCGTCGACTTGTGGTCGTACTCGTTGAGGTTGGTTGTGGTGTAGGTGAGGTTCGGCAGCGCGATCCCGTAGTCGCTCTGCATGGCGCGGAGGAACTCCATGACGAACCGCGGCATGTGCGTGTCGGCGGTCCGCTGGTCGTAGTCGACGTCGCCGCTGCCGTCGACGATCTTCCCGTCCGCCCCGACGACGTAGCTGAACCGTATGCCGCTACGGATCTTGTACGCGGCGTCGTCGGTGGTGAAGTGGGCCGGCTCGGCCGTGCTCGTCGGCCGGTAATCCACCTCGTTGGACAGGCTCATCCAGGCCGGCAGGCTCTCGCCGCGCGGGTGGGCCACCGGATCGGTGCCCGCGCCGACCACCTGGTTGAGCCAGCGCGCCCCGGCCAGCTTGGTCGCCGGCATCGCGCAGTCGGCCCGCGGCCCGCTCGTGCACGCCGGCAACGCGACCACGTTACTGGCGTGCTTGAGCCCCCAGTCGTACAGCTTCTGCCGGCTCTCCAGCGGCGTGTTGAGGGGCACGGCGGAGGGCGCGTTCATGTCGATGTTCTGGTTCTCGTCGAAGAACGCGACCGCGTTGATCCGCTCCTCGACGGCCCGGCCGGCGACCGGGACGAACGCGACCGCGTCGTAGGCGACGGTGCCCACACCGCCGGTCCCGTCGTCGCGCGTGGTGTTGGACAGGCTGACCTTGGCGTTGCCGCCAAGCTGGTACGTGCCGAGGCTCTTCCAGTGGTTCCAGTGCTCGTGCTGGTTGATCACCTTCTGCCGGACCTCGCCGCTCGCGGTGGTGATCTCGTAGACGGCCGACCCGGCGGACGCGCCCGCCACCGGGATGTGCGCCTTCACGACGTAGGTGCCGGAGGCCAGGCCGGTCGGCGTCCAGGTGCCGGTGACCCGGTGCCCGGCGTCAACCGACAGCCGGTTCCCGGTCATCCAGGTGTGCCCGCCGAAGCCGGTGGCGATCTGATGGAAGTCGATCTCACCCAGCGGTGCGTCGGTCGCCGGGTCGCGGCCTACCTGGTAGGTGAAGGCGCCGCGGTTCGACCAGTTGCGGCTCGGGCAGTACAGGTTGGCGCTCGGGTCGGCCAGCTCGTCCACGATGACCGCGCCTGCGCCGAGGTCGGAGTCGCAGGCCGGCGCCCACGGGTTGCGGGTGACCGGCTCGGTCGTCCCCGGTGCCAGCAGGAACGGCGAGGTGGCGCAGTACCGCGCGCAGTCACCGGTGCTCACCGGCTCGTGCCACCAGCAGTGGAAGTCCTGCCGGGTGCAGAAGTCGTGGTCGTCGCCCGCCGGATCGTGCGTGGGACTGCAGTCGCTGCTCGCGGTGCAGAACGTCGTCCGGGCCGGGTAGGTGATCGGCTTCTCCGGGTCGCCGCCCGGGCCGGCCTGCGCCGGGGTGTAGGCGCTGACCCCCCACGGAATCTGGATCGGCGTCTCCGCCCAGCCGAGGACCCGCTCCTGGTACGGCCAGTCCGACGGCCGCTCGGCGTCGGCGTACGAGGTCCGCAGAAACACGTCACGGTCCGGCGGGTAGTCCGCGTTCATCGGGTTGTTGGTCCAGCCCAGGCCCCAATTGCCGTCGGGGTCGGTGCAGGACGGGCCCGGGGTGCATCCGGTGCCGCCGGTGTGCGCCTGCGGGTTGACCCCCGAGTTGTACGCCCACAGCGCCAAGTACCAGTTCTCGACCAGCGACGGGTTGCTGTCGTTCATCTTGATCCCGGCGGAGTACAGCTGGTTCCACTTCTTTGCGAGGATGCCCAGCCCGGCCTGGATGTTCTCGGCGTAGTCGATCGCGATCTTCGCCTTGCCGTTCGGCGTGATGCTGGGGTCCGCCGCCTCCATGCCGGTGGTGACCTGCGCGATGCCGTAGCCGCAGTCGGCGTTCGGGTAGTCGATCAGATCGATGGTGTACTTGGCCCCGTAGTAGTCGCCGATCAGCGAGTTGCCGCCCGAGCCGCGCAGCACCCGCCAGGAGGCATGGTTGTAGTTGCTCTCCTGGGCCAGGATGCCGTTCATCACCGCCGGTGGGATGCTTCCGCCAGCGGGCAGCAGGTCGGGCACGCGGAAGTCGTTGCTCGGGCTGTAGGCCGCCAGTTGCGCGTTGAGGTGGTTCGCCGGTCGGCCCAGGGCGCCGACGAGCAGGTTCCGGCTTGCCATCTCCACCGCCCACCGGGTCTGTTCCGGCGTCGGGTTGTAGGCCTGCCGACGCGGGTTGTTGCGCGGGACGCCGCACTTGGGGGTCTGATCCCACGCCTGCGCACTCCTGGCGACGGTGCCGCCGTTGGTGACCGGTACCGCCCGCATCGTCGACGCCGCAACGCCCGGTGACGGTTCCCAGTCCAGCCGGGTGCCGTCGGCGGCCGAGAACAATGCCGTGCCGGTCAGGTTCGCCTCGTCGTGGTGGCCGCCGCCGGCTGCCGGGCCGTCCGCCGGCGCAAGCACAACCTTTCCCTGTACACTCACCGCCCGCGCGTTCGTAGCGGGTCCTCCGACCCCGTGGTGTCCGGCGTGCCCCGCGTGTCCGTCCACGCCGACGGTCACGTTCTTCCCGGCCAGACCGCCGTGGAGCTGCACCTGGCCGGCCGGCCCGGCGCCGATCCGGCTCAGCCGGGCGCCGTCCCACCGCTGCACGTCCACGGTGGGTCCGTTGCGCACCAGCAGGTCGGCGCCGTCCGGGGTGGCCGTGAGACGGAACGGCTCGCCGCCGACCTTGGCGACGACCTCCGATGCGGACGCGCCGGCCGTGACCCGTACGACCGCCCGGCCGCGCAGCGCCAGCAGCCCGGTGCCACTCGGCACCGCCGAGGTCACCTGCCCATCCACCGTGGCGACCCGCGTGACCTTGCCGGTCGTCGCCTCCAGCCGGAGCATCTCGGTGCGGCGCTGGTCGGTGTCGAGGTGACGCAGCAACGCGACGGCGGACCCGGTGCCGCAGCCGGTCGCGTGGTACTTGAACGCGATGCCGTGCACCACCGGCCGGACCTTGCCCGTGCGGATGTCGACCAGGTAGGTCAGGCCACCACGGTCCCGCACCGTCGGCCGGTTGATCGCCCGACGCGGCGCCACGGTGACCGCGACGTGCCGGCCGTCGCCGGTGACGCACTGGTAGCCGAGCCACTCGTCGTCGGCGTAACCGTTCGGCTGGATGTTCGCCAGCGGCCGCAGCGCGTACCGCTCCCGCTCCAGGCCGAGCCAGAGGTGATAGCCGTTCGCGTCGCCACGGCCGGTGACGAGGAAGTCCGTGCCGTCCCACCAGCGCGGGGACACCTCGGCGAGGTCCCGGCCGGGCGGCGCCGCCGGCTGTTGCGCAGCGACCGGCGTGGCAGTCCGCGCGGCCGCGGGCGTCGGCGGCGGCACCGCCGCGGACATCAACAGGACGATGCTGAGTGCCAGCCCGGTCGGCCTTTTCCCGTCGACGCTCCTCGCCTGACCACGCATGCCGAAAGTCTGGGGTGGACGCGAGCCCGCGATCGAGACCTTTTGGCTGGGCCTAAAACGTTCTCAGATGCACGAATCCTCGGCCTCGGCCGTCCCTTCTCCAGCACCCAGCTTGCGTACACCAGGCGCTCAACCGACGCGGTTCGCAAACTTGCTTGCTAAAGCTATCTTTAGAAAGATAGCTTTAGCATATGGCGCCGTCTGAGGTGAAGCTGACTGACCCACGAACGCTGCGTGGCTACGCGCATCCGTTGCGGATGGCGCTGGTGGGGCTGCTGCGCCGGGAGGGTCCCATGACGGCCACCCAGGCGGCCGAACGCCTGAACGAGGGCGTTCCGAGCTGCTCATTCCATCTGCGCCAGTTGGCCAAGTACGGACTGGCCGAGCGCGCAGAAGGAGCCGACGGGCGAGAGAGGCCCTGGCGGGCCACCGCGCTGACCACGTCCTGGGAGGACGTCTCCGACGATCCGGCCACCCAAGCCGCAGCCGACCAGCTCAATGCCGTGATCCTGGACAACTACATGAAGCGGGCTCAGGCGTTCCTCGCCGAGTGCGGCAACGAACCTGCGGAGTGGCGCGAGGTCACCGGCTTCGACGACGCGCTGGTTTACCTCACCGCGCCGGAACTGGCCAAACTTCTCCGGAAGATGCGCGCGCTGGTGGCTCAATTCGACGAGCGCGTCACCGACCCGTCGACCCGGCCCGAAGGTGCCCGCGGTATCGGCATCATCCACATGGCGCTGACCACCCCGTCGACGCCTGCCCGACCCGAGCCCAGCGCGAAGACGACCAAAAGCGCCCAAGCCCGCAAGGCTCCACGCAGCCGGGGCAGGCGGGTCTCATGACCGGCGTTCTCACCCCTGCCGTGCCGCCACCGCCGAGCACCCGGCGCTGGCTGCCACGCCTGCTGCGCGGGACGCCGTTTCGGCGGTACTGGTCGGCACAGACCGTATCGCTATTCGGCGATGAGATCTCCGCGCTGGCCCTACCGCTATTCGCCGTGCTGGGCTTACACGCCGGCCCCGCCGAGATGGGTTACCTGATCGCCGCCGCGCTCATCCCGAACCTGCTGTTCTCGGTGATAGCCGGTGCCTGGATCGACCGGTACCCACACAAGCGCCAAATAATGATCATCGCGGACGTCGGTCGGGCGCTGCTCCTGGCCGCGGTGCCGGTGGCGTTCCTCCTCGATGTGCTATCGCCGGCGGATCGACACCGTCGCTGCTTGGCATGCTCTTCGTGGCCGAGTTCTTCTCCGGTCTCGGCGTGATGATGCTCGACATCACCCTCGGCTCGGTGCAGACCGCGGCCACCCCGGACGCGCTGCGTGCCCGGGTGTCGGGCGCACAACGCACCATCAACTACGGCATCCGCCCCGTCGGCGCCATGCTGGGCGGAGCGCTAGGGGCCAACCTCGGAATACGCCCGACGCTATGGATTGCCACGATCGGCGCCATCGCCGGCGTGCTGTGGGTACTGCCCAACCCGATCAGCCAGCTGCGCGACCTACCGCAACAGGAGGAACCGCAGTAAAGCCCAATGATCAGAGGTCCATGTGCCGGGCGAAGGAGGAGGACGCCTGCGATCGGATGCGGCGGGCCGCTGTTCGTGCTGGTTCGCTGTAGGTCATGCCTCCCAGTCAAAGCAGCGTGGTGTTGCCAGCCCGTATGTGGTTTTCAATATGCCGACGATATGCTCTCGGCCGGTAGCCATTTCGAGGCTTTGGATTGCGTGCATCCTCGGATCGTGCGCGGGGTCGGCATACATGCGAGGACAGCCCTCACTGGTGGCTTCGGGGCGCAGTTCGTAGTGCCAGGGCTCGTTGCTGTAGATCTGGCACAGCCCGTACTTGGCTCCGCGCTCGGACAGCCAGGCCGTGGCATCGGAGGGCCGGATGTCGACCGCGTCCCCCGACACGTGAGCGGACGTGTCAGCTGTGGCGACCCATCGGGCAGCTTCCTCCTCAGACCCGTACTCCGACACCGCCTCGCGGAAAAGCTGATTCTGGTACTCCGGGGAGCGCCAGCCGCTGTTGACGTAGAACTCGACGCCCTCGTCAGCGGCGTCCGTCGCCCCTTCGCGCAAGGCCTGCAGCAGATCGGGATCGAGGTTGGCTACGCCGGGATACTGGTCATCAAACACTGTCACGCCTTCGGGGAGGGCACCGTCAGCCTCGGTAGTCGTACCACCGTGGTCGCCGCGAAGGACTTCGCTGACCGACCGCGCCGACGACGATGCCGAGTGATAGACGAAGGGTCCGACAACCGCGGCGATGACGACGACCAGGCCGACGGCGATGGGCCTGAGAATCCTGCGGCTCGTTGCGCGTGCTGACGCATTTTGACTCATGCCGCCAGTCAAGGCAGCGCGGTGTTGCCAGCCCGTATGTGGGTTTCGATATGCCGACGATACGCGGCGGCTCGTAACATCGAGGGCATGCGCGTGCTGGTCGTCGAGGACGAGCCCTACATGGCAGAGGCCATCCGCGATGGGCTGCGCCTGCAAGCGATCGCGGCCGACATCGCCGGTGACGGCGATACCGCTCTGGAGCTGCTGAGCGTCAACGCCTACGACATCGCCGTCCTCGACCGCGACATTCCCGGGCCTTCCGGCGACGAGGTCGCCGAAAGCATTGTCGCTTCCGGCAGCGGCATGCCTATCCTGATGCTTACTGCCGCCGACCGGCTCGACGACAAGGTCTCCGGGTTCGGGCTTGGCGCCGACGATTACCTCACCAAGCCGTTCGAACTCCGAGAACTCGTGCTCAGGCTCAGGGCACTCGACCGCAGGCGCGCGAACAACAGGCCGCCTGTGCGAGAGATCGCAGGTCTGCGTCTGGATCCGTTCCGCCGCGAGGTCTACCGCGACGGCCGGTACGTCGCGCTCACCCGGAAGCAGTTCGCCGTCCTTGAAGTCCTCGTCGCTGCCGAAGGCGGTGTCGTCAGCGCCGAAGAACTACTGGAACGGGCGTGGGATGAGAACGCCGACCCTTTCACCAACGCCGTGCGCATCACGGTCTCGGCGCTGCGCAAACGGCTCGGTGAACCCTGGTTGATTACCACGGTGCCCGGCGTCGGCTACCGCATCGACACAGCACCCGGCACCGGACGTGAGGAACGGGATCGTGCATAGGGCGCCCGGCTGGAGCGTTCGCCTCAAACTCACCCTGAGCTACGCGGGGTTCCTCATGGTCGCAGGCGCCTTGCTGCTCGCCACGGTGTGGCGATTCCTGCTGCATTACGTACCCGAGGAGATCTACACCGCCCCAATACGTTCCGAGCGAGATCTGTCCCCTGAGCCGTCTTGGCCGCGGTCAGGACCCAACCGCTCCGACCTAGTGGAGGCCTTCGGCCCAAAGGCATTGGCAGTACTGGTCTTCCTGCTGATGTTCGGCCTCGTGGGAGGATGGATCCTCGCCGGCGTCATGCTCGCGCCCCTGACTCGCATCACACATGCCACACGCCTGGCCGCGAACGGGTCACTCGCCCACCGGATCCAGTTGGAAGGCCGCAAAGACGAGTTCCGCGAACTCGCCGACGCCTTCGACACCATGCTCGCGCGGCTCGAAGCACACGTCGCCGAACAGCAGAGATTCGCAGCCAACGCCTCCCACGAGCTGCGCACCCCGCTCGCGATCACACAGACACTTCTCGACGTTGCCCGCAACGATCGCAACCACGACAACGGCGAACTTGTCGACCGCCTCCACTACGTCAACACCCGCGCGATCGACCTCACTGAAGCATTGCTCCTGCTCAGCCGCGCCGACCAACGGTCCTTCACCCGCGAACCTGTCGATCTTTCCCTCATAGCGGAAGAGGCCACCGAAACGCTTCTTCCGCTGGCAGAAAAGCGCGGCCTCACGATCGAGACCTCCGGCGACATCACCCCCACCATCGGCTCACACGCGCTCCTGCTGCAGATGACTACGAACCTCGTGCACAACGCGATCGTCCACAACCTACCTGAACAGGGCACCGTGTCGGTCACGACCAGCGTTCACCCCAAGACCGTCGTGCTCACTGTCGAGAACACGGGCGAGAAGCTCTCCCCCCAGTTGGTTTCCACAATTGTCGAGCCGTTTCAGCGCGGCACCGGACGGATACGCGACGGTCACGCGGGGGTCGGCCTCGGCCTGGCAATCGTCACGAGCATCGCCCAAGCACACGACGGAGCCCTCACCCTCACCCCCCGACCCGATGGAGGGCTCCGCGCCACGGTTCAACTACCCGCCGCACCGCCGGAAGCGGACAGATGAAGCCGACCGTTACTGAACGCGCCGAGGCGCAGCGGTACGCAATCCCCTGCGTTACAACGGTGGACGTTCGCTACAGGACGCTCATGCCGCCGTCGACGACGAGGTTGTGTCCGACGATGAAGGACGACTCGGCGGAGGCGAGGAAGAGGACCGCGGCAGCGACCTCCTCCGGCGTGGCGGGTCGCCCGAGGGGAATCTGCGCGATCATGGCTGCCTTGACGTGTTCCGGGATGTCGGCTCGCGCGACGGCGGGGGTGGCGACGGGGCCGGCGGAGACGGCGTTGACGCGGATGCCCTTGGGTAGGAGTTCGGCGGAGAGGCTGCGGGTCAGTGAGACCAGTCCGGCCTTGCCGACGGCGTAGGCCGACATGCCGGGCATTCCGAGAATTGCCGAGACTGACCCGTTCAGAACCACAGTCGTCCCGTGGTGCATCAACGGGGCCAGTTGCTGAATCAGGAAGAACGGGCCTTTGACGTGAACGTCGACCATCGCGTCGAAGGTGCCCGCTGTGACTGCGTCCATCGGGGTGGGTACGGTTGATCCCGCGTTGACGAAGAGGGTGTCGACACGGCGCTCGGCGGAGGCGATGTCAGCGACCAGGGTGCCGAGGTCGGCGAGGCTGGAGGCGTCGCTGCGGATGGCTCTGGCCGAGGATCCGATCTGCTTCTCGGCCCGGGCGAGCGCCTCGCTATCCCGGCCGGTGATGATGACGTGCGCGCCTTCCCTGGCGAACGCGGTGGCCGCGGCGAGGCCGATTCCGCTGCTGCCCCCGGTGACGAGGACGATCCGGTCCTGGAATCTGTTCATGAGTTGCTCTCCTTCGACGAAGCGATCAGTGGGTTGGTGGTGTCGGCCGGTATCCGTACGGCCTCACCGTCAGCGGGGATTCCGGGTGTGGTGGATGCGGTGTGGGTGTGGGGCGCCATCAGGCCGATGACGGCGGCCACGGCGACGAAGACCGCGCCGGCGAGCACAGCGCGGCCGAACCCCTCGGTCAATGCGTCCGGTATCGCCGTGCCGGTGGCCAGCAGGTCATTCGTGCGGGCGGTGGCCACGGCGGAGAAGACCGCTATGGCCAGGGCGGTGCCCAGTTGCTGGGAGGTGTTGAGCAGGCCGGCGGCAAGGCCCGCCTTGTCCGCGGGCACGCCGGCGTTGGCCGCCGCGGTGACGGTCACGAGCAACGCGCCGAGACCGACGCCCATGGTGAGCAGGCCGGGCAGCAGGTCGCTGACGTAGGCGCCGTCGGTCGGGATCCGGGATAGCAGGAACATCCCGCCGGCTGAGACCAGGCCGGCGGTGACGATGATCGGGCGGGTGCCAATCCGTCCGATGAGGACGGACGAGATCCCGGCCGCCACCACGATGACCACAGTTACCGGGAGGTAGGCCGAGCCGGACTGGATGGGCGAGAAGCCGAGCACGTTCTGCATGTAGAGGGTCAGGAAGAAGAACGAACCGGTGAATCCGCCGAAGGCCGCGAGTTGGATGACGTCGGCGGCCGCGATGCCTTTGACCCGCAGCAGGCCCAGCGGGAAGAGGGGGTTGGCCACCCGTGACTCGTTGACGACGAACGCGACGATCAACGCCGCCGCGGTGGCGAGCTCGCCGATCGTACGGGCGGTGGTCCATCCGACGTCCGGGGCCTCAATGAGGGCGTGGAGGCCGATCAGCATCCCGCCGGTCACGAGTACGGCGCCGCGCAGATCGAAGCCCGCCCGGGCACGCTCGGGCCGATCACTGGAGATGAGCCGCAACGCCGCCGCGATCATGAACGCGCAGATCGGCACGTTGACCAGAAGCACCCAGCGCCAGCCCGGTCCCTGCGTCAGGACGCCGCCGAGGAAGATACCCGCCGCGGCCCCGACACCGCTCATCGCGGCCCAGACCCCGAGCGCCTTGTTACGGTCACCCCCGGTGAAGGTCGTGGTCAGGATGGACAGTCCGGCCGGCGCCATCATGGCTGCGCCGACACCCTGCGCCACCCGTGCGGTCACCAGCAGCGTCGAGGTGGGTGCGAGCCCACCGGCCAGCGAGCAGACCGCGAAGATCGCCATGCCGGCCACCAGTAGCCGGCGCCGACCGAGCAGGTCCGCGGCCCGGCCACCGAGCAGCAGCAGGCCGCCATAGCTGATGAGGTAGCCGCTGACCACCCACTGCAGGCTCTGCTGGGTGAAGCCCAAGTCGTCCTTGATGGTCGGCAGCGCCACGTTCAGAATCGCCGTGTCGACGACGTCGAGGAACTGCACCGCGCAGAGCAGCAACAGAATCAACACGCCGCGGCGCGTGGCCAGGACGGATCCGATCATCTCAACCCCCAGACAACTGGACCACGCGGTCCAATTATCTGGAGGCTAACAGGACTGGACTGGCTAGTCCAGTTCTTGTCGGAAGGCCTGCACGTAACCGAGGCCAGCGGTCAGGGCGGCCCGCAGCGGCGTGGCGTCGCGACGGACCTGGCTAAGAAACATTCCCCCCTCAAGCGCCGCCAGCAGCCCGGTCGCCAGCGTCGACGGATCCACGTCCGACCGCAGCTCACCCGCGTCACGGATCCGCGCCAACGCCTGCGCCAGGAACGACTCCCACGAGGCAAAGGCGTCGACAACGACGCGTCGGGCGGACTCCGGGCCCGATGTCAACTCGCTCGCCAGAGTCCCGATCGGGCAGCCGGCCAACTGCTCGGCGTACTCATCAGCGAAGGCGGTCAGCACCGAGGCGAGCTCGCCCAACGATCCGACCCTCGCGAACACCGCCCCCAATCGGTCGAGCACCTCGGCGCATCGGTAGGTGACCGCGGCCTCGACAAGGCCATCGCGGTCCTGGAAGTAGTGGTACATCTGGCTCTTGCTGGAGCCAGCCGCGCTCAGGACCTCGTCGAGCCGAAGCTGGTGGATACCGCGCGCCACAACCGACTGCGCCGCGACCTCCACCAGCCGGTCACGACTGGCCCGGCCACGCTGCGTCTTGGGGGCCGGGTCCGAACTATCGCGCATCTACCCACCGTACCCAGCAGCCACCGGCGCGGTGTTCGTGGCCGCGGCGACGGTACAGGTGCCTGTCAGTGTGCCTCAGGTTGCTTCGAGGTCGCGGCGGCGGAAGCCGACCATGCCGACAGCGACGAGCGCGGCGGCGAGCCCGGTAAGGATCACCAGTGGCAGGGCTGTGAAGCTATCCGCCGGCATGGCGGGGATGTGCGTGTACGGGGATAGGTTGAACATCCACCCGGGCAGGTCGAGCAGACCGCCGAGGTAGGTGATCAGGACCGCGTACACCAGCAGCGCCCAGGACAGGCCGGTCACCCGGGGCACGAGGCCGAACACGGCCACTGCCAGGGCGGTGGTCAGCCACAGCGCCGGCGCGTATGCGAGCGCGGCGCCTACGACCGGTCCGAGGTACTGGCTATCGCCGGTCGCCGCTACCGTGCCCAGGCCCAGGCCGAGGCCGGCCAGCAGCAGCACGAGGGCGCCGCCGACCAGCGCGATGCCAACATGCGTGGCCAGCCAGTGGGTACGCGACAACGCGGTACCCAGCACCGGCTCGGCCCGTCCGGAGGTCTCCTCCCGGCGCGGCCGCAGCGCCGCGATCACCGCGAAGATCGTGCAAACGATCGCCAGGATCGTGACGATCATCGATAGCCACGACTCGGTGACGGTGGCGCCGCCAGTCTGCTCGATCATCTGCTGCACCACGTCGTTGTCGGCGTAATCCTCGATGACCTCCACCACCGAGCCGTACATCAGGCCGAAGGTGAACATGGCGATGCCCCACCAGATGAGGCTCGCGCGCTGCAGCCGCCAGGCGAAACCGGCCGGCGTACCCAGCAAGGGTGTCGCGGTGGCCGCGCCGCCACGGCTGGCCCGCAGGCCGGCGCCGATGTCGCGGCGGTCGCTGAGCGCGAACGCGGCGACCACCAGCGCCGCGGCGACGACCGCGGCGAGCCCGAGCGGCCACCAGTTGTTGTCGACGTACGCGGCGGTGGCCTGTGCCCAGCCGATGGGTGACAGCCAGGACAGCGCGTTGTCGCCCATGTCGCCGGCGGCGCGTACCGCGTAGGCGGCGCCGATCAGCGCGCCGGCCATGCCGGAGGCGGCGCGAGCGTGCTCGGTGATCTGCGCGGTGACGGCGGCGATGCCAGCGAAGACCAGGCCCACGGCGGCGTACGCGGCGCCGAACAGCAGCGAGCCCGGCCAGTCGATGCTGTCGATGCCCTGACCGGCCATGCCGGCCGCGATAAGCAGGCCGAGCGCGACGTTCGCGAGGACGGCGGCCGCCAGCGCGGCCGTCAGATGGGCGTACCGGCCGACGGCGCTGGCCCGGACCAGCTCGGCGCGACCGGTCTCCTCCTCGGCGCGGGTGTGCCGCACCACCATGAACACGCTCATCAGAGCCACCGCGATCACCACGAAACCGAGGTACTCGTTGGTCATCATGGCGCCGTAGGTGTAGTCGTCGAGCCCATGTCCGGGCCCGGTCAGGGCCTTCATCGCTGGGTTGTCGCCGACCACGGCGGCCTGTTCCTGCCGTTCGGCCGCGCCGGGGTAGATGCCTTCGTAGCTGGACGGCCCGCTGATCTGCATCAGCGCGATGCCACCGATCCAGAGCGGGAGGCGGATGCGGTCGCGGCGCAGGTTGAAGCGCAGCAGCGTGCCGGTGCCGGCCAGTGGACGGGCGCCGCGCGTAGCGTGCGCGGGCGTGGCCGGCCGAGTCGCGGTCGCGGTGGTCATGAGGCCACCTCGGCGTCTACGCCGTTGGCGCGCAGCTCGTCACCGTAGTGCCGCAGCATCAGCTCTTCCAGGGTCGGCGGCTGGCTGGTGAGGCTGCGGATGCCGAACCGGCTCAACGCCTTGATGGCCGGGTCCAGGTGCGCGCCGTCGACCGCGAACCGCACCCGGTGGTCGTCGGCGTCCAGGTGGTGCACGCCCGGCAGTTCGGCCAGGCCGGTGGCCGGCTGGGCGGTGTCCGCCTCGATCGTGGTGCGGGTCAGGTGTCGCATCTCGGCCAGGGTCCCGGACTGCACCACCTGGCCGAGCCGGATGATGCTGATTCTGTCGCAGAGCTTCTCCACCTGGGCCAGGATGTGGCTGGACAGCAGGACGGTCTTGCCGGCCTGCTTGGCGTGGCGGATGTAGTCCTGGAAGACCACCTCCATCAACGGGTCGAGGCCGGACGTGGGCTCGTCGAGCACCAGCAGCTCCACATCGGACGCGAGCGCGGCGATCAGGGCGACCTTCTGCCGGTTGCCTTTCGAGTACGCGCGGCCCTTCTTGCGCGGGTCCAGGTCGAAGCGCTCCAGCAACTCGTCGCGGCGCTTGGTGTCGAGCCCGCCACGCAGCCGGCCCAATAGGTCGATGGCCTCGCCGCCGGTGAGGTTGGGCCACAGGTTGACGTCGCCGGGCACGTACGCCAGCCGGCGGTGCAGGTCGACGGCGTCCCGCCACGGGTCGCCGCCCAGCAGGGTGGCGGTGCCGGCGTCGGCGCGCAGCAGGCCGAGCAGGATGCGGATGGTGGTGGTCTTGCCGGCTCCGTTTGGGCCGAGGAAGCCGTGTACCTCGCCGGGCTCGACGGTCAGGTCGAGGCCGTCCAGGGCACGGGTTTGTCCGAAGGATTTGCGCAGGCCGGAAACCGAAATGACAGACATTGATACTCCTCTATAAGTGAGGGCAGGGAGGGACCACGACAGACGCGAAGAAACGCGCTCAGCGCGGTGGGTCGGAGTCCGTCCGCCGGGCCGCGGCCTGCGCCGGCCCGTCAACGCGCGCGTCGCACTGCCGCTTGCGGTAGTCCTCCCAGCGGCGCACCATGTCCTCGCCGTACTCGTTCGTCACGAAGACGAAGTAGTCCCGCAGATCCTCCAGCCGCTCCCGCCGGCCGCCCCGATCGTCACCGATGGCCGCCAGCGCGAACTCAGCCGCGTCGATGCCTACCCGCAGCCGCATCGCGCGGGCCCGCATGATCTGCGCCCACCCGCCCGGCCTGAGCCGGTAATGATGCTGCCGGCTGCCCGGCACCGGCACCCGCTCCACGATCTGCCCCTGCTCCAGCTGCCGGATCACCGTGCTGATCGACGCCTTGCTCACCTGCAACGCGCCGGCGATCTCGGTGATCGACTGGTGCGGGGCGGGACAGATCGTCAACCAGCCGTAGATGCGGCCCATCATCAGGGTCCCGCCGAGCTGCGCCATGAACAGCCCGATGCGCTCGACGAACTCGCGCTCCTGCGGAGACACCCCGAACACCTACCTCAGGCGGCACTGGAAGACAGGCAACGTTAAGAAAATGCTGAACGCACTGTATCGCATGAACGCCGCCCCGCAAGTAGGGGTTTTCACGCCCAGGATGACAGCGGCAGCGGGCGCGTCGGTGAACAGCTTCTCCGCCAGATCGACGGGGCCTACCGGCGCGGCTATTACGACGCCTGACGTGACGGTGTCAGCTAGCTCAGCTCGGTCGGCTGCCGCGTGCGCGGCCGGGCATTGACCCGTATCCTGACGGTAGGTGCGCCGGGAAGTCTGGTCGGCAACGTTAAGCACGAGTTCCCGACCCAGAGGCGACCTATGGCCATCCGCCACCACCACTTTCCCGCTCCCGCCTGGTATTACACCGTGCGGTAGGGCGAGCCTGGAACAGGATGGATCCGGTGGAGGACCCGGTCGGGGCACGTGCACCACGGCCCGCTGCTGGAGGTGCCAAATGTCCCTACCCCTCGACGACCTGATCGGCCGCGACCTATGCGATAGCGACGACCAGCCGATCGGGAAGATCACCGCCGTCTACCAGTACCCGACCGACATGAACGCCTCGTGGGGAGCCGCCGCGGTCACTTACGGGCTGATCCGCAAGTCCACCCACTTGGTGGACCTCGAGGAGGCCCAGTTCGACCGCGAGGCCGTCTGGGTGCCGCACACCAGACACACCATCACCACCGCCCCCAACTATTCGCCGGTGGTTGGCGACACTCTCGCCGACCACGATGCGATCGACGTGCGCGCCCACTACTGGGGTGCCGCCCAACCTGCCTGAATGACGAATCCAACCCAACCGAATTAGCAGCCGCGACCGCGGACAGCCGCGCGCAAGCGCCCGGTCGTCAACACACCGACCGAGAAGAGATAACGACCACGACGCGCCGGAAGCCCGGTCTGCCCACTGCTACTCCGGCGTCGACCCGCCGTTGTTCTCGTCTTCGGCCTCGTCGAGGAGTTGCCGCAAAGCGGTCTCGAACTCCAGATCGGCCAGAGCGGCGCGTATCCACCGCTGCACGATGCCGATCATGGTGGCCACGGCCAGGACGAGTAGGTGCCACACGGTGTTCGCGCCGTCCCAGCTGAGTTCACCGTAGCTGTTGACCAGGAACCCGGTGAACAGCAGATAGCCCAGGCCGGTCACAGCGAAGGTGTCCCGCTTGTCCGCCAGTACGGTCGAGCACGCGCTCACGGCGACCGCGACCACGACCAACCTTGCCGGCACCTGACCTGCAGGGAACAAGGCTGCCGCAGCGAAGGTGGCGCCGACCATGGCAGCTGCGCCGCCGGCCAGCCCGAGCGGGCTGCGGCCAGCGTCGAACCGCCGCGCTTCCCGGCTGCCTGGCGTCACCGAACTCACCTCGGCTCGCGAACCACACCCTCATCTGCCCCGTTGGTCAGATAACCGGACGCCCATGACCGGCGAAACGGTCCTTGACGTAATCCATACGCCGGCGCAACGCCTCACCATCGTGAATACGCCGGTGGAGCGCGTGGCGCAACCATGCCTGGTCGCGGACGAGCCTATTGCTCGGTGGGGGGTTGGTGGCCGTCGGGTTCCGGCTCGTGGACCTGAATGCGGGGTCCGCGGGCGGGCCCACGGGCCAGGTCGCGGTCGAAGCGGGACAGGTCCTTGGCGGTGGTGGAGGCCAGCTGCCAGGGCACGCTGGTGACCATGACGCCGGGCTCGAACAGCAGTCGCCCTTTGAGCCGCAGCGCGCTCTGGTTGTGCAGCAGGTTCTCCCACCAGTGCCCGACGACGTACTCCGGGATGAACACTGTGACCACGTCGCGAGGTGAGAGGCGGCGGACCGATTTGACGTAGTCGATGATTGGTCCGGTGATTTCCCGGTACGGCGACTCGATGACGGTCAGCGGGACGGGCACCTCGCGGCGTTCCCACTCCTGCTGGATAGTGCGGGTGTCGTTGTCGTCGACGTTGACCGTGACCGCGGTGAGGGTGTCCGGGCGGGTGACCCGCGCGTACGCCACCGCCCGCAAGGTCGGCAGATGCACCTTGCTGACCAACACCACGGCGTGGTTGCGCGCCGGGAGGACCTGTCGCTCCTCGGCCGGCTCCAGCTCCCGTCCTACCGTCGTGTAATGCCGGCGGATCCCGATCATGATCAGGTAGATGACCGCCATCGCCGCGATCGAGATCCACGCGCCGTGGGTGAACTTCGTGGCCAGCACCAGGATGAGCACCGAACCGGTCATGAACGCGCCGAACCCGTTGATGGCCCTGGCCCGGTACATGCGACGACGGTTTTCCAGGTTGCGCTCGCGGCGCAGCAACCGGTTCCAGTGCCGCAGCATCCCGGTCTGCGACAGCGTGAACGAGACGAACACGCCCACGATGTAGAGCTGGATCAGCCGCGTCTCGCTGGCCCGGAAGCCCACGATCAGCACGGTGGCGAACACGGCGAGGAAGACGATCCCGTTGGAGAACGCCAGCCGGTCGCCGCGGGTGTGCAGCTGGCGAGGCAGGTACCGGTCCTGTGCCAGAATCGAGCCGAGCACCGGAAACCCGTTGTACGCCGTGTTCGCCGCTAGGAACAGGATCAGCGCGGTCGCCGCGGTCACCAGCACCAGCGCCACCGTGTTTCCGGAGAACACCGCGTCGGCCAGCTGCGCGGTCACGGTCTTCTGCTCGTAACCGGCCGGGGCGCCGACCAGTTGGGCGGCCGGGTCTTCGGCGTAAATCAGGCCGGTGCGGTTGGCCAGCAGGATGATGCCCATGAACATGGTCACCGCGATCACGCCGAGGATCAGCAGCGTGGCGGCCGCGTTCTGGCTCTTCGGCGGCTTGAACGCCGGTACCCCGTTGGCGATGGCCTCGACGCCGGTCAACGCGGCGCAGCCGGAGGAGAACGCCCGCACCAACAGGAAGACGAACGCGAAACCCAGCACCGAGTGTTCGGCGCGTAGCTCGAATCCGGCGCTCTCGGCGCGGACCGTCTCGCCCAGCACGACGATCCGCACGAACCCCCAGATGATCATCCCGACGATGACGGTGATGAACAGGTAGGTGGGTACCGCGAACGCGGCCCCCGACTCGCGAACCCCGCGTAGGTTGATGGCGGTCAGGACCACCACTACGGCGACCGCAAGGCCGACCCTGTGCTCGGCCACGAACGGGATCGCCGAGCCGAGGTTGTTGATGCCGGACGCCACCGACACCGCCACGGTCAGCACATAATCGACTAGCAGGGCGCTGCCCACCACGAGCCCGAACCGGCCACCGAGGTTGACCGTGGCCACCTCGTAGTCGCCGCCGCCGGACGGGTAGGCGCGCACGTTCTGCCGGTAGCTGGCCACCACGGTCAGCAGCACCAACACCACGACCAGCGCCACCCACGGCGCGTAGGCGTAGGCGGCCAAACCACCGATGGACAGCGTGAGCAGGATCTCGGCCGGCGCGTACGCCACACTGGACATCGGGTCCGAGGCGAACACCGGTAGCGCGATCCGCTTCGGCAACAGCGTGTGATGCAGCCGGTCCGAGCGGACCGGCCGACCGACCAGCAACCGTTTCAACACCGCGGTGGGACGAACCACATCCGTAGCCTAGAACCAACTTGCGTCAATCCGCTGCTTGTCCTACCGCAGCGCCCCGATGCGCGGTGGCGCCACCGACCGCGGCACATGGCCGTTGTGCGTCGAGCCGCTGACGGTCGTACATGTGTCCAGATGCAGCAGCAGGCGGTAGTAGAACGCCGCGTTGAGCAGGTCGACCAGGAGCTCGAGGTCAGCATCGTCGCCGCGGTGCGGTGGGGGCATTGACTCGGATCGGCGGGAGATCATCCGTAACGCGTAGTTGGCCCGCCGCTGCACGGAGGATCGTTTGGCCATGATCGGCCTGGCCGTCATCAAGGGCCTCGCGCTGGGGCTGCTGGGCGGGCTGGTGAGGACCCGCAGATCCTACGCACCCTGCGGATCAACCTGCGCGCCCGCGGCTACGACGTAGACTGGCGCCGGACGGCGGGCAGCCGCCGCCCAGAAACCGGACCTGGTCGTGCTCGGCCTCAGCCCGCCGGACCTCGACGGCGTCGCCGTCATCCGCGACCTGCGCAGCTGGACCACCACCCCGATCATCGTGCTGTCCGGCCGCAGCGACAGCGTGGACAAGGTCGCCACGCCACCGAACGGCACCTAGCGTTGCGCTACACACAGGAGCGGACCGCGCGCAGCATCCTGGTCGCGGCCGTGTCGTCGGCCAGGCGCTGACTTAGGTACACGAAGACCTGACCGGTGCCGGGGTTGACGTTGAGCAGGTTGCCGCCGATCGCGGTCACGCCCCATGAGCCGTCCGGTGCGACGGTGACGCCCCAGCCGCGTGCGACGGGCTGGTCGAGCACCAGGTCGTAGCCGTGTGCCTGGATCGTGCTCATGGCGTTGGCGTGTTCGACGGCGACCAACCCGTGGCCGCCCGTGAGTACGCCGGCGAACAGCCTGGCGACCGCGGTGGCGGTGGCGTGCATGTTGACGGCGGGCAGGCAAGCGGCGCGGCACCAGTCGGTGTTCAACACCGCCGGATCCAGCGAGCCGGCCGGGTTGTCCAGGGCCCGCTGGCGCAGGGTGTAGGCCGGACCCACGGTGCGCGGCAACCAGTCGGCGTCGGCGTGGTGGACCTCGGCTGCCCGGACCGCTTGCGTGGCGGTCAGACCCAGCGCGATGTCCAGACCCTGCGGCCCGGCAACCTCCTCGTCCAGGAACACGCCGAGCGGGCGGCCGTCGACCCGGCGGACCAGTTCGCCGACCAGGTGCCCGAAGGTGAGGGCGTGCTCGGCCATCGCGACGCCGGGCACCGGCCACTCGGGGCGGGCGGTGGCGAGGTCGTCGACCAGCGTGTCCCAGGCGGCCAGGTGTTCCATCGCGCGTGGGACGGGAAACGCCGGCAGGCCGGCTGTGTGCGACAGCAGGTGCCGCACCAGGATCCGCTCCTTGCCGGGCGTGGTGAACGACGGCCAGTAGTCGCCGACCGGGTGGTTCAGGTCGATGAGGCCACGCGAGGCCAGACTCAGCACCGCCAGGGCGGCGATCGGCTTGCCGAGGCAGAACAGCGGCGCCAGCGTCTCGGCTGACCACGGCGCGGTGTTGTCCTGCCAGCCGCCGTGCAGATCGAGCACAAGCCGGCCGTTGTGAACCACAGCGGCCGCCGCGCCGGTTTCGGGGCCGTCGGCGATCAGCCCCGTGAACGCGTCACGGGCCGCCGCGTACGCGGGATCGGTGTGCCCGCCGACCGGCGGGCTGGGCGGCGGGATACCGACACGGGGCTGCTGGGGCATCGGGTGCTCTTTCAGTCGACGACACGCTTCGCCGACCAGGCTTCCCGGCACACCCACCAGGCAGTCTACGCGGACGCCCCTCAGTCGGACTCGGCGAACCGCTCCAGGTCGCCGACCGTACCGACGACGAGGATCAGGTCGCCGTACATCAGGACGGTGTCGGCGGTGGCGTAGCCGAACCGCGCCTTCGCACCCAGGGCCTCGCTCTTCACGGCCACCACCGTCACCCCGTACCGGGATCGCAGCCGGGATTCACGCAGCGGAACCCCGACGATGTCGCGCGGCGGCTTGGTCTTGATCATCGCGAAGTCCTGGTCGACTTCGACGTAGTCCAGCATCCGTCCGGACAGCAGGTGCGCGATCCGCTCGCCCATGTGCTGCTCGGGCAGCACGACGTGGTGGGCGCCAACCCGACTCAGGATCTCGGCGTGCCGCCGGTTCAGCGCCTTGGCCCAGATGTGCGAGATGCCAAGGTCGGTCAGCAGCACCGTGGTCAGGACGCTGGCTTCCAGGTCGGTGCCGATCGCCACCACCGCGCGCTGGAACTCCGGCACCCCGAGTTGGCGCAGCGCCTCGCCGTCAGTGCAGTCGGCGGTGGCCACGTTGGTGAGCCGACCGGCCAGCGCGTCAACGATCTTCGAGTTGATGTCGATGCCCAGTACCTCGGTGCCCCGGCTGGCCAGTTCCAGCGCCAAGGAGCTGCCGAAGCGGCCGAGCCCGAGCACCACCACCGGTTCGTTGTGGACGCTAGCCAACGATCGTCCTCTCCTCGGGCCGTTCGAACCGCCGGGTCCGCTCCCGCAGCGCCAACGCGCTCGCCGCCGTCAGCGGCCCCACTCGGCCGACGAACATCAACCCCACCAGCAGCAACACGCCCACCGGTGGCAGGTCGCCGGTGATGCCCGCGGACAACCCGACAGTACCGAAGGCCGAGACCACCTCGAACAGCACCAGATCCAAGCTGTGGTGTGTAAGTGCGAGCAGCGTGAAGGTGCACACCGCGACCGCCCCGATGCCTAAGAGCGCGATCGCCAGGGCCTGCCGCTGGTTGCCGGCCGGAATCCGGCGCCGGCCAACGATCACGCTGCTTTCGCCGCGCATCTCCGACCAGATCACGTACGCGAGCAGGCCGAACGTGGTCACCTTGATGCCGCCGGCTGTGCCGGCGCTGCCCCCGCCGATGAACATCAGCAGGTCGGTGGCGAACAGGCTCTCCGGCCGCATCGCCGCGATGTCGACGCTGTTGAACCCGGCCGTGCGGGTCATCGTCGAGTGGAAGAAACCGGCCAGCAGTTTCTCCGATCCCGACAGGGGACCGAAGGTGGCCGGGTTGGACCGCTCGCTGACCGTGAACACCAGCGTGCCGGCCAGGAGCAGAACGGCGGTCAGCGTCACCGTGATCCGGGTCAGCACCGACCACGTGCGGGGACGGCGCCACGAGCGGGCCAGTTCGAACACCACGGGGAAGCCGAGCCCTCCGACGATCACCGCCGCCGCGATGGTCAGGTTCACCACTGGGTCGTCCACGTACCCGATGAGGCTGTCGGCGTTGAGCGAGAAGCCGGCGTTGTTGAACGCCGACACGGCGTGGAACGCACCGTGGTACACCGCCTGCCCGAAGTCGTCGGTCCGGGCGAACCAGACGGTGAGAATGAGCGCCACCACGCCCTCGACCGCCAGGCTGAACAGCACAATGTTGCGCACGACCCGCCGGATGCCGTGCAGCCCCAGCACTTTCGTCTCCGCCTGGGCCAGCAGCCGGCTGCGCAGCGCCAGCCGCCGCGACCACAACACCGTGAACAGCGTCGCGAGAGTCATGATGCCCAGCCCGCCGGCCTGGATCAACGCCAGGATGACCAGCTCACCGAACATCGACCAGTGCCCGCTGGTGTCCACCGTCACCAGGCCGGTCACGCACACCGCCGACGTCGCCGTGAACAGCGCGTCCACCACGTCGGCCCGCTGCCCCGACTCGGTCGCCACCGGCAACGACAGCAGCCCGGTGCCGACCAGCACCGCGGCGCCGAACCCACCCGCGAGCGTCCGGGTCGGATGCTGGAACCGCTCCGCCGACCGCCGACCGCCCAGGCG
The DNA here is from genome assembly GCF_036906915.1 of Micromonospora sp. CPCC 206061. Taxonomy (NCBI): domain Bacteria; kingdom Bacillati; phylum Actinomycetota; class Actinomycetes; order Micromonosporales; family Micromonosporaceae; genus Micromonospora; species Micromonospora sp. CPCC 206061. The sequence goes on along the minus strand of NZ_JBAKHX010000047.1, from coordinate 31,821 downwards.
CAGCCGCGGCATGCGGTTCTCCCTCCTGCCGAAACGATCACGCAGCAGCACACGGTACGCCATGCCCGCTGGGCGGGTGCTGGAGCTCAGTACTCCTACGTCGCGTCGCGTCCGGCGCGCCAACGGTCGATCAGGGCGGGCAGCTCGCGGAACATGAAGCCGTAGAAGTCGCGCATCTCGCCAAGGCGGCGGGCGGCGGGACTGTCCGCGCCGGCGGCTTTGATGCCCTGGTCTGCGGCCTCGAACATGGCTTGGACCATGCCGTTCTGCGATGACATGAGGGTGGCCCAGGCCCCGTCGCGCATTCGGTAGTGCTCGCGGCGGCTGGCCGGCGCCGGGACACGTTCGATCAATCCGACCGTGGACAGCATTTTGATCGCGCCGGACACCGACCCGGAGCTGATGTGCAGCTGCTCGGCGAGCTCGGTGGCGGTGACGCTGTCGGTGTCGGCGAACATGAACGCCGCCATCACCCGCGCGGTTGCCTTCTGCAGGCCGCCCTGAGCCAGGGTCAACGCCATCCGCTCGGCGGCTTCGGTGGTGTCTGCCAACGCTCTCCCTCTCCGCAGTAATCCTGACGAAATCCTAACACCTTCGAGTCTTCAGAAATCTTTGAAAGTTCTGATACCGTCGATGGCATGACGATGGCAATCGAACTGACCGAGCTCACCAAGGTGTACGGCACCCGCCGCGGCCTGACCGGCCTGACCCTGAGCGTGGAGCCCGGAGAGGTGTTCGGCTACCTCGGCCCCAACGGAGCGGGAAAGTCCACCACCATCCGGCTGCTGCTCGATCTGATCCGCCCCACCTCGGGCACCGCCCGCGTCCTCGGTATGCACCCGCGCACCGACGCCGTCGACCTGCACCGCCGGATCGGCTACCTGGCCGGCGACTTCGTCGTCGAGGGCCGGCAGAAAGCCGGCGAATGCCTGGCCTTCCTCGCCAGCCTGCGCGGCGGCGTCCCCGCCGCCCGCGTCATCGGCCTGGCCGATCGGCTGGACCTGGACTTGAACGCCCGAGTCAAGAGCCTGTCCAAAGGGAACCGACAGAAGGTCGGCCTGGTCCAGGCGTTCATGCACCAACCCGAGCTGCTCATCCTCGACGAGCCCACCTCCGGACTCGACCCGCTGGTCCAGCAAACCTTCCTGGACATGGTCACCGAGGCCAAAGCCGCCGGGCAGACCGTGTTCATGTCCAGCCACATCATGAGCGAGGTCGAGGCCGTCGCCGACCGCGTCGCGATCATCCGCGAGGGCCGCCTCGTCGCCCTGGACACCGTCGCCGACCTACGCGCCCACTCGTACCTGAACGTCCGGATCACCTTCGCCGAGCCGGTACGCGCCGCCGAGTTCGCGGCACTGCCCGGCGTGACCGAGGTGAGCATCGACGGCACCACGCTCGCCTGCCGGGTCGACGGCAGCCCCGACGCGCTGGTCAAAGCCGCCGCCCGGCACACCATCACCGGTCTGCACGCCGACAGCCAAGACCTCGAAAAGCTGTTCCACACCTTCTACGCCGCCGCCTAACCACCTCAACCACGAACGGCAGGACCATGACCACGACCACGACGACCATTCCCGGCGGCTCGGCGCTCGCCCGCGCCTTCGGCGGCACGATGTTCGCCAAGACCCTGTACGACAACCGGCGCATCTTCGCTGTCTGGGCTCTGGCCACCGGGCTGCTCGCGATGATGTACGCCAGCTTCTACCCACAGATCTCCGCCGACGCCATGGCCAACGTGCCCGAGGCCATGCGCGGGTTCGGCTTCGAGGACAGCGCCAGCGCCGCCGGCTACCTGCAAGGCGCCGTCTTCGGGCTCCTTGTACCGCTGCTGGTCACCTTCTACGGCGCGGCCACCGGCGCCCGCATGATCTCCGCCGACGAGGACAGCGGCTACCTGGATCTCTTGCTGGCCCACCCCATCAGCCGCACCCGGCTGCTGCTGCACCGCTACGCCGCCACCGCCACCGGCGCGGTTCTGATCGCCGCCGCGACGCTCGGTGCGGTCCTGACCGTACGCGGCAGCGCGAAACTCGACACCATCACGGTCGGGAACTTCGCCGCGCAAGCCATCAACCTGGCGCTGCTCGGGTTACTGTTCGGCGCCCTGGCCACCGCCATCGGCGCCGCCACCGGCACCAGCCGCGCCACCGCGTTCGGCCTCACCGCCGGCCTCGGCGTCCTCACCTACGCCCTGCACGGATTCGCCCCGCAGATCGGCGCCGACGCTCTGCGCTACCTCACCCCGTTCCACTACTACATCGGCGGCGAGCCCCTCCGGCACGGTCTCCAGATCGCCGACGCAGTGATTCTGGCCGCCGCCACCATCGCGCTCATCGCAGCCGGCGCCTGGCGGCTCAACCACCGCGACCTCGGCCGCTGAACTCGGCGCGGACCGCGTTGGGCCGCCTCCCGCAGACCGCGCTGCGTCACCTATCCTGACAGGCGGCGCAGCGCGGCGCGGTGCAGCAAAAGCAGCCACCCGGCGGCGCAGACGACACCGCCGAATAGCACGCCGAGGGGCGGGCCGTCCCAGGCGCGCACGATCCAGAACCCGGGCAGGAACGCGAACGGCCAACCGGCGACGCCGGGCAGCCACCACACCGCCAGCGGCGCGTAATAGACCACGCCGAGCGCCTTGACGGCCGCGATCCCCTGCGCCCGACTCCTCGCGACCGCGAGGACGGCGAGCGTGAAGGTCGGCGCCAGCGGCACCGCCAGCACGCAGGCGAACCACGCGGCAGCCGGCACCTGCCCAGACAGCGGCGCGGCCACTGCCAACCCGGCCGCCGCGACGACGGTGACCTGCACCAGACGGTAGGCCAGATAGCGGCCGACGCCCAGCGGCGACACCCGAATCGCGGCCAGTGCGCGGTCGTCGTGGTCGTCGAGCACCACCAGGGCACCCACCATGCCCGCGATCACCGGCACATGCAACACGATCGCCAGCAGCGCGAGCACCGGCAGATAGGCCGTGGCGTCGACGCCGTGGGTCCGCTCGGCCCAACCCGTCAGCGGCGGCACGCCGAGCCGCAGCACCAAGCCCAACAGCAGCGGACTGGCGGCGATCGGCCACACCACCGCGTCCCGCGCGATGTTGCGCAGATCGGCACGCGGAAACGACGACACCACCGCCGTTGGCCGCGCCCCGGGCCGCACGGCGGCCGGGTCGGTCCCGCTGCCTGCCCGGGCCGCCCAAGCCACCGCGGCGCCCGCCCACAGCGTCAGGTAGCCCAGCAGCAGCCACACCGGGTGCTGTGCCTCGCCGCGCAAGAGGGCGAGAGCGCCGGTGGTCGGCACCACATACCAGGCCGGGTGGGACACCAGCCCGGCCGCGACAACGAGCGGCACGGCCATCAACGGCGCCAACGGCCACGGCACCACGGTCATGAACCCCATCACGGTACGCCGGCGCGCGGCCACGCCCACCCCCAGCGCGAGCAGCAGAAGCGCGGTCAGTGCCACCGCGCCGAGCCCTGCCAGGGGGTACTGGACACGAGCGGCCAGCAGCACCGGAACCGCCGCCACCACCGTCACCAACCACAGTGGAGCAAGGCGGGCGGCTCCGACCACGGCCGGACGCGCCGGGCTGACCGCCAACGCCGCGGCCACACCCGTTGGCCGGTCCATCACCACCAGCACACCAGCGATGAACACACCGCCGGCGGCCACCTCCACGAACAGCAGATACGGTGCGACGGCCGGCACCGTGGCGGCCAGCACGGTCCACGGCACGGCCAACCCGGCGATCACCGCCGGGATGCCCAGCCGCCACTGCACCCGCCACTGCGTGGCCAGCAAAGCGACCGCCGCGCTCACAAGGTGCCACCGGTAACGGCAACGAACACCTCAGCCAGCGTCGCCTCTCGGCTGTGGACGGTCCGCACGCTCCCGGTCGCCAGCAACGCCAGCAGGCCGGGGTCGTCGGTGCCGGCGAACTCCGCCCGACGCACCGCACCGTCCACCGTGTACTCCGCCAGCACGGTCCGCGACCCGTGTTCCAGCCGCAACGCGTACGGGGTGTCCACCGCCACCAGCCGACCCTGATGCATGAACGCCACCCGGTCACACAACTCGTCCGCGGTGACCATGTCGTGCGTGGTCAGGAACACCGTCCGCCCAGCCTCCGCCTGCGCGCGGACGATCCTGCGGACCTCCGCCGCGTGTGCCGGATCCAACCCAGAAGTCGGTTCGTCCAGAAACAACAGATCCGGACGATGCAGGATCGCCCGCGCCAGATTCAGCCGCATCTGCATACCCTTGGACAACGAGGCAGCCCGCACGTCCGCCGCGTCAAGCAAACCCACCGCTGCCAAGGCCTCGTCCACCGGGATGACCGACCGGCGGTACAGGCCAGCGAACGCCGCCAGGTTCTCCCGACAACTCAACTTCGGATAGTAGGCCGGCAGCTCGAATCCCACCCCGATCCGCTCATACAACCCGGCACCCCAGTCACCGACCGGCCGCCCCAGTACCACCGCGGCACCGTCGAAACGCCGCAGCTGCCCGGTCAACACCCGCTGCGTCGTGGACTTCCCGGCCCCGTTCGGCCCCAGAAACCCGAACACCTCACCCGCCGAGACCGTGAAGTCGATACCGGCAACCGCGTCGACAGCCCGACCCGGGTAGCGGACCTGCAGGCCCGACACCTCAACAGCGTCGCTCATCAGCTCCTCCCGGGAGCTAGGCCAGGGCGAAGTAGCGCAACCACACACTGATCGGCTTGCCCGCGCTCGGCGATGCCCAACACGACCACGTTCGCCGACGCGCCAACCGCCGTGGCGCCGCCAAGGGCGGCGGCGACCCGGTGGATCTTTTCGGTGGCGATCAGGACATAGGCGACGGCGAAGACCGCGAGGGCGGCCCAGGCGATGGCGCTCACGTGTCGAGCATCCGGTCGAGCAACGCGTCAAGGGTGATCGCGCCCAGCTTCGGCTGATGCTCGCGCGGCAGCAACTCCGCGACCGTGCGATCCCCGACGTTGCGAACGAACACGTCTCACCTTATCCCGCAGAGCCCATGGTCTCGGAAGCAGCCGGACACGCCCGGTGCACCGAAGAGGCGCACTGCCCCGGCCGCTGTCCGTCCGTCTTGACGACCGGGCAGCGGACGCAGCCTTCTCAGAGCCCGGTTTGTGCACGGCGGGGGTCGGCACGGGTCGCGGCGGCGTTTGCCGAGGAATCTACGCGGGACCTGACCGTCCACCAGCCGAGATACAGCATCGTCAGGCTCACGACTGATGCCGTGGCGACGAGCGTCGAGAACCCACCGAAGGCGACGACCAGTCCAGCCAACGGGGCACCGACCCCAGCTGCTGTGCCCATTGCTACCTCGCCGATGCCTTCAGCGCGCGCCCGTTGCGCGTCGGACAGCGAGTCGGCGACCATCACGCTGCCGGCCACGACTCCGGCGCACCAACCGAGCCCGAACATGGCCAGTACGACGGTCATGGATAGGGCGCTGTTCGGGTCGGCGAATGCCCCAGTGACACCGGCAACCAGGATGAGGACGGCGCCGAGTCCGGCCACCACATGCGTGCCCGCACGGTCGGCGAGCCAGCCCGCCAGCGGTGCCGGTGCGAGCATGCACAGAACGTGGATGCTGACCACGACGCCGACGATGTCGAGATGGTGGCTGTGCGCCACCATGTGCAGCGGCGCGACCGCCATGACCGCCACCATCACCAGATTGGTCACGGCCAGCACGAATACGGCGGTGCCGGCGCCGACGCTGGGGTGGGCGCGCGCCGTCGCTCCCGTCCCGGCCTGGACGCCGCCGGTGACTGACCCACGCGTCCGACGGCCCAGTAGCGCCAGGATCGCCCCTGCGGTGGGGAACGCCACGACGGCCACCAGGTACAACCCGCCAAGCCGTGAGAACCCCAGCCGGGCGGCGAGGTCGCCGCTGGGTCCCAGTAGGTTGGGGCCGGCGACCGCCCCCACTGCGGCGCCGGTGAGAACGACGCCAAGCGCGCGGCCCCGGGCCGACGCGGACACCGCGTCGGCCGCGGCGTACCGGGCCAGGTACACAGCTGCGTTCGCCACTCCCATCACGACGTTGCCCACCACCACCAGCACGAAATTCGATGCTGCCATGGCCCCGACGACCAGCGCGGCACCGACAGCACCGACCAAGTAGCCGAGCATCAGCCCGGTGATTCGACCCGCGAGGCGAGTGACCCGGGATATCAGCACGGCACCGGCAGCCGAGCCGACGACGACCGCACCGAGCGGGACGCCCGCCGACGTTGTGCCGCCGGTCATCTCAGCCGCGATCAACGCGCCCGCGGTGCCACCTGCCGCCAGGCCGACGCTGCCAACCGCGGTCGCCGCCGCCAGAACCAGTTGTACCGATCGCATGCGCCGAGCATCGGCTGGCGATGACGCTGGCGTCCAACACCTGTTCAGTACCATTGACTACCCGCACGTTGTCAATCACGGGGGCGACGCCGCCATGCAGGATCTCAGCGCTCGGCTGCTACGGCACTTCGTCGCCGTGGCTGAGGAGCTTCACTTCGGCCGGGCGGCGTCGCGGATGTTCGTCGCTCAGCAGGCACTCAGCCGCGACATCGCCCGGCTGGAGCAGCAACTCGGGGTACGACTGTTCGAGCGGTCCACCCGCCGGGTGACCCTGACTCCGGAAGGCAACCGGCTCCTCCCGCAGGCCATAGAGTTCATCGCCCTACACGACCGGCTGCCCGAACTGGTCCGGGCAGTCAACCGGCCGCTACTCGTCGACGTGGTCCGTGACCAGTCCACGCCGATGCTGATCCTCTCCCTGGCCCGCTCGCTGGACCCGAACACCGCGTTGGAAGGGCGTTACCACGGTGGTTTCGGTGCGGCTCTGCGGGAGTTGGTCGGTCACCGCCTCGATGTCGCGTTCGGCCGGATCAACGGTGGACCCACCGCAATGCCCGACGATCTCACCCGCCGCCTAGTGCGCCTGGAACCGCTCGGGCTGTTGCTGCTCGCTGAACATCCGCTCGCCCGGCACGCCGCCGTGGCGACCACCGCGATCCAAGGGCTGACAATCGACACCAGCGCCGGCAACCCGGAGGCGCCGGAATGGGTCGACCTTGGCAGCCACCTCGTCCGCGAGTTCGGCGGGCACGCCGCCCCCGACCACCACCCAGGCGCCGCCGCGGTGGCCGCCGCCGGCCCGCACGAGACGGCCCACCATCTACGCACCACCGGCTGGCCGATCCTGACCATGATGCAGACCCCGCCAGTTCCGGGCGTCACCATCCGGCCGCTGGTCGATCCCGTCCCCCTTTATCCGTGGACGATGACGCACCGCTCCGAACTCCGCCACCCCGGACTCCACGCTCTCAACCAAGCCATCGACCAGCTCAGCGAAGCCGAGCGCTGGCTCGACGCTCCGGACAACTCCTGGCTGTGTCCCGCAGACCGGCACCTGCTCACAGGGGGCGGCGGCCCGCATCCGGTCCAGCGCCGCGGCCAGGGGGAAGCCGATCTGAACGATGACCCGGATGCCCGGCCCAGATCGGCGTGACCGCACAATTGTCCACAAGGGACCAGCGAGGCCGCAGGCGACAAACTTCGCGGGAGCCGTGCGCTCCGGTACCGTCGTTGCCGTGGCCGATGAAGCTGAATCACGTTCTCGCCGCACGTTGATCATCGCGGCGGTGGTCGCCGGCCTCTGCTCGCTGGCCCTGGTCGTACTCGGATGGTGGTTTCGGGACTGGGAGCACTCGACCGACCGCCAGCGCTTCGAAGATGGCAGCTGGTGGGCGGGGGTCGTCAGCCAGGTACTCGGATATCTCGCACTCGGCAAGATCGGTTTCAAGCTCGCGCTGGGCGGCGTCGTCGCCGCCGTCAGCCTTTCCGCCTGGGCCCGCGGATCCCAGCGCCGGCACGAGCCGACAGATGACCACACCCTCGCGCCCCACTCCGAGGGGAGAGAGGCTGACGGGTCGCTCGATCCGCCCAGGAGCAGCCGGACCGGTTCGCCCGAGTTCGTCGTGGGAGGCCTCGGTCGAGACCCGGTCGCGCGATGACCCGTGGCGGAGGTCTTCGCCAGATCCGAGCAGTGCCAGGAGCCCGCGCAAGCCGCCGGCCTCATCCGGAGCCTGGCGCGGGAGGTGTGCGGGTACCGCGAACCGCACTGACCTGACGTGTGCATGAACCGCGGTTCCGGGGTACTCCGGTGGAATGCGGATTGTCGTCGTGGGCGCGTCCGGCAACGTTGGCACCGCGGTGTTGCGCCGGTTGGGTGTCGAGCCGGGCGTGGAGGCGGTGATCGGTGTGGCCCGGCGAGTGCCGCTCCCGTCGGCGGGGGCGCCCTATGACCGGGTGGACTGGGTGGCGGTCGACGTGGGCGAGCCGGCGTCGGTCAACGCTCTCGTCGATGCGTTCGCCGGGGCGGCGGCCGTCATCCACCTGGCGTGGCAGATCCAGCCCAGCCACGACCGGCAGCGGCTGCGCCGTACGAATGTAACCGGCACCGGCCACGTCGCTGAGGCCGCGGTACGGGCCGCGGTGCCGGCGTTGGTGGTCGCGTCGTCGGTCGGCGCCTACGCGCCGGGGCCGAAGGATCGCCCGGTGGGCGAGGAGTGGCCGGTTACCGGCGTCCCCACATCGACGTACAGCCGGGACAAGGCTGAGGTGGAGGCGCTGCTGGACCGGGTAGAGCAGGAGCATCCCACCTTGCGGGTGGTGCGGCTGCGACCCGCCCTGACATTCCAGCGCGCCGCCGCGTCCGAGATCGCGCGTTTCTTCGTCGGGCCCCTGGCACCGCTCACCCTGCTTCGATATCGCCGGGTGCCGCTGCTGCCCGGCGGCCCGGCGTTGCGGGTACAAGCCGTCCACGCCGACGACGTGGCGCGGGCGTACCTGCGCGCGGCGCTGTCCGACGTGCGGGGCCCGTTCAACATCGCAGCCGACCCAGTACTGGACGCGGCGTCGCTCGGGCCACTGCTGCACGGGCGCGCGGTGCCGGTACCCCCGGCTCTGCTCCGGATTGGCGCGTCGCTGAGCTGGCGCGCTCGCCTCCAGCCGGTCGAGCCCGGCTGGATCGACCTCGCGACCTCGTGTCCGCTGCTGGACACCGCACGCGCCGCCCGCGAACTGGGCTGGCGGCCGCGCATCGGCGCCCGGGAGGCGCTCCTGGAACTCATGGCCGGCATGGCGGACAGCGCCGGCGCTCCGACCGCGGCACTGCGGCCGCGCCCATCGGCGACGGCGCGCCTGACCGCGATGTTGACGGGCCGGCTGCCCGGCCACGGCGACCCGTACTGATCGCCGCTCCTCCGGTGACCTGCGGGTCTTCCGCCGGCAGTGAGCCGGCCCGGTCCAGCAGGGCGTGGTACGGCTGATGCAGACTCTGACCGGCTCGCTTACGGCAGCGGCTCCACGCTCGCCCATCGTCGGACACCAGCTCACGCCGACACAGGCCCTAGAACCGCGAGTGTGTCCAGAACTCGTTTGGCAGCGCCTCGACGTCAGAGGCGGCCAACTCAAGGTAATCCGCGACGAACAACACCCTGATCCCGGCCGGATCTCCGCTATCGGCCATATGACGGATCGCGGTGGCCTGCCGCCGGGCACGCTGGATGATCACCTCGCCGAACCGTTGCCGGTCGGCCTCGTACCCGTAGGCGTCGAGCAGGAGGTGAAGGCGGCGAGCTCGGTCGTCGAAATCGCGGAAGCCCAGGTACGCGACCGCGCCCGGCGGGCAGAGCGGCACCCACCACAGCGCCGAGAGCGCTAGATCGAACTCCCGCGACGACGGGCTCGCGATGTCCCAGTCGCAGAAACCGACGAGCCGGTCACCGTCCATTACCGCGTTGTATGGCGCCGCGTCTTGGTGGCCCACGATCAACCCTGGTTCCGTTGTGCCGCTGATGAACCACCTCGCATCCGCCGGCGGCACGAAGCTCAGCGTCGCATCATGGACCTGCCGCAGCCATCGGCCGACCTGGACCAGGGTCGAGTCCGCGTGCACCCATTCAGGCCAGGGCGTCCGGTCACCGACCGTATCGCCGGGCAGGTAGGTGATCATCTCGCGGCCCTGATCGTCGAAGCCAAGCGCCCGGGGAGCACCGTCGATACCGGCGTCCTGCAGGTGCCGCAGCAGCGCGTGCACCGTCGACGTCCAGGGCGAGGCCGGCTTGTGGACGACGCCATCGATCAACACGGCGCCGGTCGTGTGACCGCCGGACAGGGTCACCTCGCTCATACCTAGTGTGTACGGGGCTTTGACCGACCCCGATACCGAATTTCCAGTACCGCGCGAACCGCGCGAGGTCGGTTCCGTAGGCAGACGTGTGGGCGGCTGCGCAAGCCGCTGACGTCGAAGTCGCGCTTGCCCATCTCGTCGAAGTGCTGGGCGACCTTCCCGCTGTAGCTACCTCGGCGGGACTCCGCCTCGAAGCGGCGGAAGTACTCCAGCGGCCGCTCCGCCAACCCCTGGCGCAGCCGGCCGTAGTCCTCACCGGCGGTGCGGCTGCCGAACTGGTCGCTCGCGGTCAGCGACGGTCGCCTACCCTCGGTGCCATGAATTCGGCGGAGGCAGATCCATCCCGCGAGGTGCTCGGCCCGCTGGGTCGGCAGGCCGATCACCGGGACGCGGAGCGGGCGCTTCTCGCGGCGGGGTGGACCCGATGTGGCGCCGGCGACTGGGCGATCGCGCTCCGCTCGCCAGACGGCACGGCGGCCGCGCGGATCAGCCCGTTCGACCCGACCGGCCCGTACAACGGGGCGCTGTACCGGGAGGCCGCGTACACCCGGCAGGTCCCACAACTGTTCGCGCACCGCCGTCTGGCCGGCGGCGGCGACCTGCAGGTGCTGGAGTGGCTCCGCCCCGTCCCCAAGGACGATGCCATCGCCTTTCACCGCGCGATCGCCACGCAGGCCCCGGAGGTTGCCGATCTTGTCGATGTCGTGCGCCGTGTCCACGAACGCGCCCGCCAAGAGCTGCCCTGGTGCGGACCGCTGGACACCAACCCGACCAACGTCATGCGCGCAGCGGACGGACGACTCGTCGTCACCGACCTGTTCTACGCCGACGGCCCCAACCTCTACGCGACCGCGGCCACGGAGCCCGACCTCGTCGTCGCGCGGATCCCGCAAGACGAGCGACGATTCATGACCGAGATTCCCCTGGCCGTCTCCGGGCCGTGGGACCCGGAGGCGCGGAAGGCGATGCGCGCCGGGCTCGCGGCGGCCGACGCCCGCAAGGCCAGCGCTTGACCGGGATTCCACCGTCCGAACTGGAGTGATCGGCGCCGGCTGGTCGGAGCGCATCCCGAACGCGACGGCGCATCTCTCTACGGCGGGTCGCCGCTCGTTGTGCCGCGTTCCCGTAGCGTGCCTGACCCGTCTGCATCGTTTCGCTGGCGGCGGCCCGATCGTCGGCCGCGGATGAGGACGGCGACCCCGTCGAGCAGGCGCTCCAGGCCGAACTCGAACTGGTCCGCGGCGTACGGTTTCGCGCCGGCGCGCAGGGCCCGCTGCAGGGCCGGGTAGCGGTCGAAGTCGACCAGCTCGCCCAGGGCGGCTCCGCGCCGCTCGACCTCGGCAGGGCTCGCGTCGCCGCCGCTCCTGTGGTGCAGCGTGGCCAGGCCTCGGACGTAGCCGTCCACGGACTCGATCACGGCGAGCCGTTCCGTGTCGCTGAGCCCGGTGCCGTCTAGGGCCTGGATGGCGGAGTCGAGCCAGCGAAGCATGTGCGGGCCGGGCGCCGCCCCCACGGCAGCCAGCTCGAGGACCCACGGATGGTCGCGGTACGCCGCCCAGTCGTCGCGGGCCCAGGCCGCCAGCTTGGCCCGCCAGTCGCCGGGCAGTTCGTGCGGCAGCGGCGCGTCGGCCATGACCGCGTCGAGCATGAGGGCGGCCAGCTCCGCCTTGCCGGGCAGGTACGTGTACAGCGAGGCGGTGCCCACGTCGAGCTTGGTCGCGACCTGGCGCATGGACAGCGCGGCCAGGCCCTGGGTCGAGACGAGCTCGAGCGCCGCGGCCACGATCGCATCCACGGTCAATCCACGTCGCGGTCCGCGAGCCGGTCGCCCGTCGTTCGACCAGAGCAGGCGCAGAGCCCGTTCCTGAACGTCCGCGGTGTCCACGGCCTCACCGTACGTCCGCTCGGCTGGAACTCCAAACGCCGTTCGGTATTATTCGAACGTCGTTCGGAGTTGGAGGGGAGACGATGACCAACCCGGAGCCGGCGGCGACCACGACACGGGCAGGCCGCCGCCGCGAGGAGCGCACCCTGCTCGCCGCCGCCCTTACCAACGGCCCCAACGAACTGATCGACTTCGTCCTGCCGTTGTGGGCCGGCGCGTCGCTCGGCATGAGCGGTTCCGCCATCGGCGCGCTGCTGGCCGTGGAGATGGCCGTCTCCGTCATCGTCCGGCCGATCGCCGGCGTCCTCGCGGACCGCCGGGAGCGGCGCCACATCGCCGCCGTCGGCGCCCTTCTCTACGCGGTGAGCTGCCTTGGCTACGCCGTGGGCGGCACCCCACTTATCGCGTACACCGCCGCGGCCATCGGCGGTGCCGGTGGGGCCTTGCTATGGGTCAGTGTCCGGGCCATCGTCAGCGAACGGCTGGCCCAGGATTCCGCCGTCTTCCCACGACTGTTCAGCTCGCAGGAGACCGGTTCGTGGATCGCCTTCATCGCCGGCATGTCGTTGATCGGACCACTCGGTTTCCGCGCGGTGTTCCTCGCCTGCGCCGCCGCCTGTGTACTGGCCGCCGCGCTCCTGTGGATCGCACCCCGGCGGCAGTACGGCGTGCCGGACGCCGAGGGACACGCCGTAGCGGGGCTCGGTGCGGTGGGGCGCCGCCTGCGGCCCATGCTGTTCGCGGTCGCGATGACCATGATGGCGGAGGCCGCCGTCGGACTACTGCTCATGCTGCACCTGCAGCGCGAGTTCGGCCTGGAGGTCATGGAGGTCGCCCTGGTGTTCCTGCCCGGCGCCATCGCGATGAGCGCGGCCGCGCCGTACCTGCACCGGTACACCGTCCGGTATGGCCGCACCCGCGTCCTCGCCGCGGCCTCGTTGTCCAGCACCGCCTTCGTCGTCGGGCTCGCCTGGGTACCGAACCCTTACACCATCGCCGCGCTGTGGATCCTGAGCGGCCTCGCCTGGGCGGCCGTGATGCCCATCCAACAGGCCGTCGTCGCCGAGGCCTCCGGCGACAAAGTAGGGCGCGGCATGGGCGTGTACGAGTCGGCCAGCCTGGTCGGCGCGCTCGTCGGCACCGCGGCGGCCGGAGTGGTGTACGACCACGCGAGCTGGGCCGCGGCCTGCCTCGCCACGGCCGCGATGCTGCTGGCCGGCGCGGTCGTCGTACCCCGTGCGGTGCGCCGCCTCGGTGTCACCGAGTTCCCGCCACCCGCCCCGACCGAGCCGGCACCCCGCCACGGCCCTCAGCCGAGTCTCCCCCAGTCCGCCCCTGAGCCGCCCAGTGAGCCCGCCCTGAAGACCGCCCCGGCGCCGGCCACGCCGCCGAAGCAGACCCCTCCGCGCAAGCGCCTCGTCGACCTGGCCGAACACGTTGGCCTGTACATCGGCGCGCAGGTCGTCCTCGCCTTCCTGGACCTGTCCTGGATCCGCCACCTATTCACCGGCGACGCGATGTTGGTGCTCAACGGCACCAACCGCGACTTCGGCACCCTCGCCCAGCTCGTGTACGGCGCCACCAGGGTGTGGGCCATCATCCTGGTGATCGACATCGTCTGGACGTTCGGCACGCTGCTGACCCGTCGCCCCCCGCGCGACCCGGCCTGAACGCCGTCCGCCAGCACGATCGCCGCCGCACGACCCCCTCGGTCCAGGCGCGTGAGTCGACCATGCCGGTTCGCGGCCCGCAGGATGCCTAGCGACCGCCGAGCAGGCCGGCGATGGCCGGGCTGACCCGTTCGGGCGCTTCCATCTGCGGGTAGTGACCGACGTCGTCGAACACCGCGAACCCGGCGCCTGGCAGCCGCTCCCGGAGCCGGGCCAGCACGTGCCCGCCGGACACCGGCCATTGCGCGCCCAGCCAGACAGCGTCAAGCCCAGGTGAGGCGTTGCTGGAGTACGGCTTGTTCGGCCGGGTTGGCGGTCAGCTCCAGTGCGCGCACGTCGGCGGCGCGGGCTCGCTCGGGCTGGCCGAGCTGACGGAGCAGTTCCGCGCGGGTGGCGTGGTACAGGTGGTAGCCGTCCAGGTCGCCGGCGAGCGTGTCGAGTTCGTCCATGGCGTCCTTCGGCCCGTGGACGTAGCGCAGGGCGACGGCCCGGTGCAGCCGGGTCACCGGCGAGGGTTCCAGGTGCAGCAGCATGTCGTACAGCAGCAGGATCTGTTCCCAGTCGGTGTCCTGCCAGCGTTCGGCCTCCGCGTGGCAGGCGACGATCGCGGCCTGGAGCTGGTACGGGCCGGGCCGCTGGAGCAGGCCGGCGCGGATCAGCAGCCGCGAAGCGTCGGCGATGGCGCGCCGGTCCCACCGGGACCGGTCCTGGTCCTGCAGGCGGACCAGGGCGCCGTCGGCGTCGAAGCGGGCGTCGGCGCGGGCGCGGTGCAGCATGATCAGAGCCAGCAGGCCCATGACCTCCGGCTCGGTGGGCATGAGCTTGTGCAGCAGGCCGGCCAGCCATTCGGCGTCGTCGACGAGGTCGCGGGACTGGGCCTGTTCTGCGGTGGACAGGTACCCCTCGTTGAATAGCAGGTAGATGACCGTGAGGACCTGGGCGAGCCGGGCGCCGAGTTCGTCGTCGCTGGGAATCCGGTACGGGATGCCGGCGTCGGTGATCTTCCGTTTGGCGCGGGTGATCCGCCTGGCGACCGCGCTCTCGTGCACCAGGAACGCGCGGGCGATCTGGGCGGTGGTCAGCCCGCACACCACGCGCAGGGTGAGCGCGATCTGCGCCGGTCGGGGCAGCGCCGGGTGGCAGCAGGTGAAGATCAGCCGAAGCTGCTCGTCCGGGTCGGGTTGGACCGGCCACCGCAGTTGAGCGAGTTTGTCGCGGTAGGTTTCCTGCCGGCGCAGCACGTCCAGCCCCCGGCGGCGGGCGACGGTGAACAGCCAGGCGTCGGGCCGGTCCGGGATGCCTTCGCTCGGCCAGTGGTGCAGAGCCGCCAGCACGGCGTCCTGGACCAGGTCTTCGGCTGCGGCGAAGTCTCCGGTCAGGTGCATCAACGCGGTGGCTAGCCGGCCCGCGTGCTCTCGCACCACGCGGGCCAGCTCGGCGTGCGACGTCTGAGCCACCGGACCTTCAGGACTCCAACGGACGGATCTCGACAATCGGGCATCCCGGCCAGGTGGCGACCATGCGCAGCGCCTCGTCCAGGTCGGCGACCTCGATCTCGGTGTACCCGCTGACCACCTCCTTGCCCTCCACGAAAGGCCCGTCCATGACGACCGGCTCTCCCCGGTCGAGCCGTACCGTGGTAGCGGCCTCCGGACCCTGCAACTTGTGCCCACCGCGGATCTTGTCGCGGTGGGTGGCCATCCACTCCCCCACCCGCGCGTAGGCCCGTTCGCGCTCGGTCGGGCCCATCGCCTCCAGGTCGGCGGCGAACTGCTCAGTCTCGACGAACAGCAGCACGTACTTCATCGTTCGCCCTCCCCGTACATTGCGGCGAGCCGCTGCCCCATCTCTTCGGGGCTCAGGTCCTCCACGTGCGACGCGACGACCCAGCCGTGCCCGAACGGGTCCACGATGTACCCGTCCCGGTCACCGTAGAACTGATCCTGCGGCGCGCGCAGCAACGTCGCGCCCGCCTCGACCGCCCGATCCACCACGGCGTCGACGTCCTCGACGTAGATGAACTGGAACACCGGGCTGCCGGGCAAGCCACCAGCCGGCGGCGCTGTCGTGCCCCGCTGCGGGTCCTCGTCCTCGACGATGACCACCGAGTCCCCGACCACGATCTCCGCATGCCCGATGGTCCCGCCGGGGCCAGGGAACCGCATCCGCTCGGTGGCGCCGAACACCTGCGCGTAAAACTCCAGAGCCTTCGCCGCACCCCTCACCACCAGGCAGGGCGTGATCCGGCGGTAAGTTTCCGGAATCGGGTTCGGCTTGGCTGCGCCTATCATCTTGATCTTCCTCCTCGCTCAGATGCCTTCTACCAGTCAGACGATCGGCGCACCGGGCGATCGGACAACCATCGGCGCTGGCCGTCTTCGATACCGTGTTGCAGCGGTGGAGCGACAGCGACGGTGTCGAGGATCCGGCGAAGCTGACCGACCGTGCCTTCGCCCTCGTCGCTGCGGCACTGGACGCCCGCTGAAACCCGCGCCGTGCGCTGCGATTGCCGACTCTCAGGAGCTGAGACGGCTGCCGCCGGCCATGTAACCTTGCGGTCGTTCAGGTGTGCCGGGAAGTCGGGTCGGCGGCCCTTTTGTGCTGCGCCGATCCGAAAGGCTCCCCCTGATGCCTCGTGTCCCCCTTCTGCGGTTCCACCGTGCCGCCACGCGTGGAGTCACCGGCCGGTTTGACGCGTTGACCGAGTACCTGCGCCAGGAGACCACCGGTGGGAAGCTGCTGTTGGCCGCTACCGCCGCGGCCCTGGTGTGGGCGAACCTGGCCGGCGGCTCCTACCGGGCGGTGTGGCAGACCGGCGTGGCGATCGGACCGGCGTGGCTGCATCTGGACCTGACGCTGGCCGGTTGGGTCGCCGACGGGCTGCTGGCGATCTTCTTCTTCGTCGCTGGCCTGGAGGTCAAACGGGAGCTGACGGTCGGCGAACTGGCCGGGTGGCGGGCCGCGGCCCTGCCCTTGGCCGCCGCGGCCGGCGGCATGGTCCTGCCCGCCGCAATCGCGCTGGCGGCATCCCGCGGGGCGGCGGCCGACGGCGGGGCGTGGGCGATCCCTGTCGCCACCGACATCGCCTTCGCCCTCGGTGTGCTGGCCCTGGCCGGTTCCGCGCTGCCGTCCGGGGTGCGGGTGCTGCTGCTGTCGATGGCGGTAATCGACGACCTCGGCGCGATCACACTGATCGCGGTGCTGTTCACCCACCATCTGAGCCTGGCCTGGCTGGCTGGCGCAGCCGCGCTGTGCGTCGTCTACTGGTGGGCGCAGCGCCACCGCTGGCCGGGCTGGCTGCTGGTTCCGGTCGCCGTCGCCGTCTGGGTCTGCCTGCACGCCAGCGGCGTGCATGCCACCGTCGCCGGCATCGCTTTGGGCCTGCTCACCCCGGTGCGGCCCGCGCGAGGCGAGTCCGAGTCCCCCGGCGAGCGCCTTGAGCGGCGCCTGCACCCACTGTCGGCCGGCATCGTGGTGCCATTGTTCGCCCTCGCCGCAGCCGGTATCCCACTCGGCTCTATCTCGCAGGCGGTCACCGACCCGGTCGCCCATGGCGTGGTCGCCGGGCTCCTGGTCGGCAAGAGCGTCGGCATCCTCGGCGGCGCGTGGCTGGCTGTCCGGACCCGGATCGGTTCACTGCCGGACGGCGTCGGCTGGGCCGACGTGCTGCCGGTCGCGGTGCTGGGCGGCATCGGCTACACCGTCAGCCTGCTGGTCACCAACCTCGCCCTGCCCGACCCGGACGCCCAGTCCCACGCCGCCACCGCCGTGCTGGCCGCCTCCCTGACCGCCGCGCTCCTCGCGATACTCCTGCTACGCCGCCGCAACCACCAGCACACCACCATCTGACGGCAACCACGCACCCTGAGGCGTTGCACGAGCCGACTCGGCCCTGCAGGGGGCGTGAGCTCCTTACCTCCCGCCGCACCGGCCACCAGGCATAGACACCGCGGTCAGGTGATGTCGCGGCGCAAGGGTACGAAGACGGCGATGGCGGAGGCTGTCACGGCGTAAGCGGCGAGCAGTAATGCGCCAAGGGCGGGCGGTAGTAGGTGGACGGTCGTGCTGCCGAGTTGTTCGGACATAGCGTCCGCGAGGTAGGTGAAGTCGGTGAGGGCGGCGGTGGCACCGCCGGGCAGGACCGGGTAAAGCGTGTTGACCCCGGGGATCATCAACAGCACGGTCTCGCCCAGGTAGAGGTAGCCGACCACGACGCAGAGGGCCGCGACCTGATTGCGGATGAGGGCGCCCAAGCCGACGCCGATGAGCAGATACACGAGCATGGCGACGCCGATGCGGGCGAGCAGCGCGAGCACGGTGCCGGTCGGCAGGCCGAGCGTTACGCCGCGGGCGGCGGTGACGGCAAACAAGGCGCCGGCGGCGGTGACGGCGAGGATCAGTCCGTACGCCAGGCCGACGACCGCGTAAGTGATGAGCTTGGCCGCCAGTACCCGCCCGCGGCGCGGCGCGAACAGAAAGGTGACGGCGGCGGTGCGGTGCCGGTACTCGGATGTGACCGCTAGGGTGCCGACCGCAGCCGGGACGAACGCGGTGTAGCCGAGGATGCCGAGGACCGAGCGGACGCCGGTCTCGGTGTCCAGCCCCGGCATGGGGGGGTCGAAGTTTTCCGGGCCGGCCAGCGCCATGGCGCCGATCATGCCGCCGCCGAGCAGCGCGGCGGCCAGGAGCAGACCGCCCCACATCCGGGTGGCCAGCAGCCTGCGGAACTCCGCTCTGATCAGGAGGTTCATGGGGTGGCCGCTTTCTCGGTGGTCAGCATGTCGGTGGTCAGCTTGTCGGTGGTCAGCTTGTCGGTGGTCAGCTTGTCGGTGGTCAGGTGAAGAAAGAGTTCTTCGAGGCTGGCGCCCTCGGTGACCAGCCCGTGCACGCGCAGGCGGTGCGCGGCGGCGAGGTCGGCGAGTTTTGGGGCGTCCATCCCGTGGACCCGCAACCGGTCGGGTCCGACGGCCTCGACGCGCGGCGCGGCGTCGCCACCGGCCGCCGCGAGGGTGGTAGCGAGAGTTTCGGCGTCGGGTGAGGTGACCAGCACGGCCGGCGGACCGGCGAGCCGCGACCACGGCCCGGCGGCGACGAGCTCACCGTGCCGGATCACCACGACGTCGTCCGCGAGTTGCTGGACCTCGCTGAGCGCGTGGCTGGAGACCAGGACGGTGCGGCCCTCGCCGGCCAGCCGGCGCAGCAGATCGCGCAGCCATGCCATGCCTTCCGGGTCGAGGCCGTTGCTGGGTTCGTCGAGAAGCAGCACGCGGGGGTCGCCGAGCAGCGCGGTCGCGAGGTTGAGCCGTTGCCGCATGCCGGTGGAGAACCCTCGGGTGCGCCGGTCGGCAGCGCCGGTGAGGCCGAGCAGGTCGAGCAGGTCGGTGACCCGGCTGTCCGGGTAGCCACCCATCGCGGCGTATACGCGCAGGTGGTCGCGGGCAGTATGCCCGGGATGGAAGGCGTTGGCGTCGAACACCGCGCCGACGGCGCGCGAGGGCCGGGCCAGCCGACCGTACGGCTTGCCGCCGATCGTGGCCGTGCCGCTGGTGGGCGTCACGAGACCGGTCAGCATCCGCATGGTGGTGGTCTTGCCGGCACCGTTCGGGCCGAGAAAACCGGTGACCACACCGGGTTCGACGGTGAAGCTCAGATCACGGACGGCGGTGACCTCGCCGTACCGCTTCGTCAGGTGCGAGACCTCGATCGCCAGCCGATCGCCGCTCACGCGCGTGCAGCCATCGCGCGACCGATCGCCTCCGCGACACCGGCCGCGGCCGGGTCGGAGAGCACGATCTCGTCGAACTCGCCGCCGGCCGCCGCCCGGTCCAGGACCAGACGCAGCCCGGGAGTATCGCGGCGGGCCGCGACGAGCTGCCGGGGACCGCCGAACAGACCCCAGACACCGACCTTGGCCACACCGGACACGACGTATCCGCGGCGGGCGCCGCGGGCCAGGCGCAGCGGGTGGTCGACGCACTCCACGTGCCGCACGGCGGTGACCGGCAGCGCCAGTCGCACCCGTCCGATCCAGAGCCGCTCCCATCCGGTGAACCCGATGTCGATCACATCGCCGGCAACGGTGATCGATGCCATCACCCATCCCCTTTCAGTTGTGTGTTGTCGCTCGTGGTGGTCGGCTGGTCGGCGGGCATCAGGATCGTGGCCAGCAGCCGGGGTATCCGCCCGCCACCCGGCTCGTTGGCCAGCAGCGGACCGACCAACGCGTTGAGATCGGCGGCGAACTGGCCCAGCTCGGCGTCAGTCAGGTGCAGCACGAGCTGGTGGTAGCCGGCACCGTCGGCGACGAAGTCGACCCGGTCCCGGGCCAGGTAGCGGGAGAACTCCGACAGCAGGCTGGACACGAACGCCGTGAAGTAGCGGGCGTGCTCCTCCGGCGTGGCCGTGGCCAGCGCGGAGGCGTCCAGCGTCGCGCCGTGCGCGGGCAGCGCGTAGACCCGCTCGACAGCGCCGCGAATCTTGCGCTCCTCGATCACGTCCAGCAGCCCGGCCTTGACCAGCGTCGCCAGGTGCCGGTACAGCGTGGCCTGCGGAACGTCGGGCAGCAGCTCGACCAGGCCGTGCGTGGTCAGCTGGGCGCCCGCGACCGCCCGCAGGATCCGGATCCGGACCGGATGCAGCGCCAGGTCGGCCCAACGCTGCCTCGACATCTCCATGACCGTTACGTTATCACTATCGAGAATGATAGCAACCCACTGGGAAGTCTGGTCGGCGTCGTGGCTGGCTGTCACGAATGGACCGGAAGCGCATCGCATCGAACAGATCTCCCGCGGCGACATCGACGCCACCGAAGGCCGACTGTGCCCGAGGGCCGCGATACCGGGGCGATCTGGCGGGCGTTGAAGGCCGCGCCCGCGTCAGTCAGCTGCCCCGGAGCTGGGCGGCACGGCGGGTGAGGTAGCGCTGCTCGGGCAGGCTGGCCGTCATCCGGGCGGCCCGCAGATAGCCGTCGCGGGCAGCGGGCAGGTCGCCGGACAGTTCGAGCAGGTGGGCGCGGACCGCCTCCAAGCGGTGGGTGTGGGCCATCCGCTCGTCAGCGCCGAGGGTGCCCAGCAGTGCCAGGCCAGCC
Source organism: Micromonospora sp. CPCC 206061 (assembly GCF_036906915.1). Taxonomy (NCBI): domain Bacteria; kingdom Bacillati; phylum Actinomycetota; class Actinomycetes; order Micromonosporales; family Micromonosporaceae; genus Micromonospora; species Micromonospora sp. CPCC 206061. Next base: position 10,982 of record NZ_JBAKHX010000047.1, on the reverse strand, counting down.
GTAGGGCCGTGGACCATGGCCAGGGCGACCGCGCGGCTGAGCGTCACGACCGGCCCTGGGTTGACCTCGGCCAGCAGGCTGTAGAGGGCCAGGATCTGCGGCCAGTCGGTCTGCTCGGCGGTGGTCGCTTCGTCGTGGAGTGCGGCGATGGCGGCCTGGATCTGGTACGGGCCGATCGGGCCGGTGCCGAGGGTGCGGGTCAGCAGGGCCTGGCCGTCGGCGATCGCGGTGTGATCCCAGCGGCTGCGATCCTGGTCGGCGAGCGGCACAATCGACCCGTCGCCGGCGGCGCGGGCGGCGCGGCGGGCGTGGGTGAGCAGCATGAGCGCGAGCAGCCCGGCGACCTCGGGCTCACCGGGCAGCAGGCGGTGTAGCAGCCGGGAGAGCCGGATCGCCTCGGCGGTCAGGTCCGTGCGGTGCAGGCTCGGCCCGGCGCTGGCGGTGTAGCCCTCGTTGAAGATCAGGTAGAGCACGTGCAGCACCACGGCGAGCCGCCCGACCCGCTCGGCTGGCGGCGGCATCGTGAACCGTGCCCCGGCGTCGCGGATGCGCTGCTTGGCCCGGCGGATGCGCTGCGACATCGTGTCTTCCGGGACCAGGAACGCGGCGGCGACCTCGGCGGTGGTCAACCCGCCGACCGCCCGCAGCGTGAGCGCCAGCTGCGAGGGTGGCGACAGCACGGGGTGGCAGCACAGGAACAGCAGCACCAGCGCGTCGTCGTCCGCGACCGGGGCACGGTCGGCCGGGTCGAGGGCGACCTGTGCCTCCCTGCGCCGGCGGGCGCTGTCGGCGCGCCAGCCGTCGACCAACGCCCGGGTCGCGACCGTGTGCAGCCAGGCGCGAGGCTGCTCCGGGACCCCGCCGGTCGGCCACCGCCTGATGGCGGCCAGCAGCGCCTCCTGTACCGCGTCCTCGCAGGCGTCGAACTGCCCGTGCCGGCGGCTCAGCGCGCCAAGGACCTGCGGCGCCAGATCGCGCAGCAGGTCCCCCAGCGCCGGCATGGCCGTCATCGCTCCGGCGGCACCGACTCGTCCATGATTCCCCGCACCTCCATCGGATACTGCGTGACGGCGACGACCTGCGAGGCGATCTCCAGCGCCCGTTCCCTCGTCGTCTCGACGATCCAGTATCCGGCCAAGGATTCCTTGATCTCCGCGAACGGCCCGTCGGTGGGCGCCGGCGCGCCGCCGGTGAACCGGACCGTGGTCGCCTGCGTCGGGTCCATCAGGTGCTTGCTGTCCACCACCTCGCCAGACGCGCGCAGCTCGCCGTCCATTGTCATCAGCGTGGCCTGCATCTGAGAGATCCAATCCGGGCTCCGCTCCGCCAGCGACGCGCCCAACCCACCAAACATCATGATCATGTACTTCATGGCTGTCCCTTCGTCCCGGCGCCCACCGCGCGGGCACCGACCCTAGGTCGGAGCCGCCACCCTGATACCCGACACGCACAACCAAGATTTTTTCGCGGTCCCGCCAGCGGCGCGTCCAAACACCGCCGGTGTTGTCGACGCCCCGGCCATCAGCGATCGATCGCGTACCTGGTGATGAGGGTGCCCTGCGGATACGTGCCGGCATCGAGCAGGCGCAGCTCGATCTCCCGGCCGATGTCCGGGATAACGGGTCTCCCCGCGCCCAACAGGACCGGGCCGACGATGAAGAGCATCTCGTCCACGAGGCCGTGGGCGAGAAGTTCGCCGGTCAGGCGCGGTCCAGCAAGGAGCAGTACATCACCGCCGGCGCTGGCCACAATCTCGGCGACACGCGCAGCCGGGTTCTCGCGGATGACCTGAACGCCCGGGACCGGGTCGTCGACCGTGGGGCCACATCTCGCCGAACCGGTCAGCCATGTACCCGTCCGCGCTGATGTGCATGGTGTAGATCAGCGAACTCACTGGCAGTACTCCTTGCGAAGGTATGGCGGCCGGCCCGTTCAGGGTGCGGTGGCGGGCAGTTCGAACAGCGGGAAGAGGTCGGCGTCCGGGAAGCCGACGATGGTCGCCACCTGGTCGCCGGCGAGCGTCAACACCATGATCCCGTAACCGCGGCACTCCCAATCGCCGCCGTCGGGAAGGTACGCCGCCAAGGCGGGGTGCCCGTTGGCCCGGGTCACGACCAGCCGGATGCGATCGAGTCGCCCGTTTGCCGGCACGGTGGCGAAGAACCCGGCGACCGCGTCGCGGCCGACGATCTGGATGGCCTGCGGCGGCATCGTCAGCGTGACGTCGTCGCGCAGCAGCGCCGCGAGTGCTGGGATGTCGCAGGCGTGCCAGGCGCGCAGAAACCCGTCCAGCACCCGCTGCTCATGTGGGCTCAGCGGACGGGGCCCGGTGTCGAGGGCGGGTGCGCTGGCGAGGGTGGCCCGGGCGCGCTGCAGGGCGCTATTCACCGCCGGCACGGTGGTGTCGAGCAGGTCGGCGACCTCCCGCGCCGGCCAGCTCAGCACCTCACGCAGGATCAGCGCGGCCCGCTGGGTCGCCGGCAGCAGCTGCAACGCCGCCACGAACGCCAGCGCGACGCTTTCCCGCCGCTCGACCACCGCCGCCGGGTCGGTGTCGGCATCGCTCAGCCGGTCCAGCAGCGCGTCCGGGTACGGCTGCAACCACGCCACCCCGGCCGCGGAAGCGAGTGGATCCCTACCACGGCGGTTGATCATCTTGAGGCAGGTGGTGGTCGCGATCCGATACAGCCAGTGCCGCAGCGGGCTGGTGCCCTGGTAACCACCGAGCCCGCGCCAGGCCCGCACGGTCGCCTCCTGCACCGCCTCCTCCGCATCGGCGTAGGAGCCCAACATCCGGTAGCAGTGCAGATGCATCGCCCGCAGGTGCGGGACGACCAGGGCCTGGAACGCGTCGCCGTCGCCGGCGCGGGCGTCAGCCAACAGCCGGTTGACGTCGAGGCCGGGTTCGAGCTTGCCCGTGATGCTCACCGGCCCACCGTAATTCCGTGGTGTGACACGCTCGCGAGGCCGCCCCCATCCACGCGACAGGATTGACACCTCTGCGTCGTCCGGACCGATGCGTCTGGTCGCCGTGCGGTGGGGCCTGCCCCACCGCACGGCGGCCACTCGCAGCGACACGGGCGCTGTGGGCGCACATCCGCCACCTGCGCGAGCAGGGCGTGACCGTCTTTCTCACCACCCAGTACCTGGAAGAGGCCGACGAACTGTCCGACCAGCTCGCGATCATCGATCACGGTGAGATCATCGCTCTGGACACACCGGCCCGGCTCAAGGCCGCGGTTGGCCGCACCCGGCTCACGTTCGCGCACGACGGCGCCGCCGGCGCTGTGGCCGCCGCGCCGCCGGGTCCACCGTCGCGTCGACGGGGCCCGGCAGCGGGCGATTGTCAGCTCGATCGGGGTACGAACAGCGCCAGGTGGGCGCCGGCCGGGTCGGTGATGGTCACCGAGGTGCCGCCCGGCCCCTGCGTGGCCTCGGCGACGACCGTGGCGCCGAGCGCGACGGCGCGCTTGGTCGCCGCGTCCAGGTCGTCGACAACCACGTACGGCACCCACCGGCCGGCCGGGACCGCTCGCTCGGCCGGTGCGACGCCGGCCCAGGGCTGCCCGCCGTCGCTGAACCACGTCGAATATCCCCCGGCCCCGTCCCCGGCGCTCCAGCCGAACAGGCTGGTGTAGAACTCGCGCGCCCGGTCGGCGTCGTCGGCGGTCACGTCGAACCAGACAAAGTGTGCAGACACTTACAAGATCCTCTCCATAGAGGCGGGCACTCGCCGCCCGCGACACCCTGATTGATCCCGGCCGGCCGGCGAACTCATCGGTCCGGCGGCCGCCGGTTAAGCGGAGTTGCGCGGTGGTGGACGCGAACGGGGTCGGGGCCGGGGTCGTGGCCGGACGCCGCGGCGGTGAGCCGGGCCAGGAAGTGGGGCCAGCCAACTCCACCGCCTGCTTCAGCCGGTCGAGTCCGGCCGAGGAGACAGCACGCCGGCCCGTGCCATGGGCGGCAAAAGCGCTGGTCTACGTGGCGGCGAGGCGGAATCGCCGGCGGTACGCCGCGGGGCTGTGCCCGAAATGCTGGCGGAACCGCCGGCTTGCGTAGTTCGGGTCCAGCCAGCCGACCAGCCGACCGATCGCCGCCACGGGCAGGTCCGTCTCGATGAGCAGGGCCGCGGCGCGTTCGGCGCGCAGCCGGCCCAGGTACGCGATGGGTGGCGCGCCCAGTTGGGCGGTGAACTGCCGCGCCAGGTGTGCCGCGGAAACGTGGACCGCGCCGGCGAGGGCGCTCAGCGTCCACTGTGCTGCGACGTCCTCCTCCAGTAGCCGGGTGGCCGCGAGCACGGCCGGATGAGCGCGGTGTGCCGGCGGGACCTCCCGGTCGCGATCGACGTCGGTGACCGCGCCGAGCACGCACAGCAGCAGGCCGAGTCGCATGGCGTACCCGGGGCCAGGGGCGTTGCCGGCCATCTCGGGCATGGCGTTCTCTACCATCGCCAGCGTGCCGGCCGGAAGCTGCCAGGGCTGTCCGTCCGGTGAGCCGGCGGCGCCCAGCCAGCCCAGGCGGCCGAGTTGCGGCTCCTCGCGGGTCCAGGCCAGCTCCCGCCGGAACACCTCCGGTGCCACATAGAGATTGCTGACCGACAGCCCTCGGCAGTCCTCATAGCCATGCCAGTCGCCAGGACGCAGCAGGATCACCGACCCGCGTCGCAGGCGCCGGACCCCGCTCGCCGCGCGATGGGTGGCCGTGCCGCGGGTCACCACGGCCAGCTCGATGAAGTCGTGGCTGTGCGCCGCCGTCGCCGGCAGCCGGTCGAACCGCTCAGCGGCCACGGCGACGGTGGCGAAGACCTCGGCCCGCTGTACTCGGTGCATGCGAAGATTGTGCTACCAGTGCGCCCGACTGTCCTAGCACCGCGCGTCGCCTGCATGCCAGCGTGTCACCAGACACTATGCCAAGTTGGGAGCGCAGCATGATTAGCGAAGACCTCGTCGAGGCGTACAGGCGTGATGGTTTTGTCCATGTCCCTAAGGTCATCTCGCCGGCGGACGCCGAGCGGTTCCGCGCGGCGGCGACAGCCGCGCAGGACCGGATCGCGGACCACCACGAGGCGGCGACCTTCACTCAGCTGCTACAGGTGTGGCGGCAGGACGACACGTTGCGGGAGCTGACCCTGAGCCCGGACCTGGCAGCCATCGCTGGGCGCCTGGCCGGCATCCCGCTGCGCCTGTGGCACGACCAACTGCTCATCAAGCCGCCACACAACGGCGCGGCCACCGAGTTCCACCAGGACCAGCCGTACTGGCCGCACGGCAACTCCCGGCACGCCCTGTCGGCCTGGGTGGCGCTGGTCGACGTACCGGTCGAGCGCGGCTGCATGACGTTCATCCCCGGGTCGCACGGGCTGCGTGGGTTGCGCCCGCAGGATCTGACCGACAGCACAGACCTGTTTCGGCTCGCGCCCGAACTCGCGTGGCAGGAGCGGGTCACCGTGCCGCTCCGCGCCGGCGACTGCACCTTCCACAACGCGTACCTGGCCCACACCGCGACACCGAACCTCACCGACGACCCTCGGATCGCACACGTCGTCATCTACGTGGACGCTGACCTGACCTACCTCGGCGCCCCGCGGCACGTGGTGACCGACCCTCTCAACCTCACCATCGGGCAGCGGCTGCCAGACAGCGACTTCCCACCCTTCGGCGTGTCATGACCCTCCACAAAGGAGTTCGGCCGCGGGGCCGCCGAGCAACTCGCCGCAATGGGCATGACGGTCCTGATCGGCGCCAGAGACCACAGCGCGGCGAGCAGGCCGCGGCAGCGCTGCGCGCGGTGGGCGGCGACGTGCACACGGTCGCCCTGGGCGTCACCGACCCGACCACCATCCAGGCGGCCGCACGACAGGTCGAGGAACGGTTCGAGACCAACGTCTTCGGCGTCATCGCCGTGACCAACGCCATGCTGCCGCTACTTCGACGCTCACCAGCGCCGCGCATCGTCAACGCCAGCAGCCACGCCGCGTCGCTGACCCTCACCAGCGACCCCGACGGCCCCTTCGCGGCTCTGCTGCCGGATTCTTCAGCGAAGAAGGCCCGCTGCTCTGGTGACGGCCGGCCGGCCGGACCTCGCGCAGTGAGTCATCATCGGTGGCGAGACCGGCCGGCTTCCGTCGGACCGGCCGAAACGCCACCCCGGGACTGTCCGGTCTTGATACACAGCCAGACCGACCGCGGCACCGCTGCCGGCGAGTCAGCGCACCGGAACGCGGTTGATCACGCGCAGTGAACTTCCGGACCGACCACCGCTGTCCGCGAGTCGGTCACCTGGGTTTCCGGCTGTTACCTGTCGCCGGCGAGTTCGAATAGGATCACGTTGGTTCCGGCGACGGCAAGGTACCGGCCGTCCGGACTGTAGCGAACCGCGCGTGGCTGGAAGTTGATCGAAAGGGTTTCCACCACGGCGTTCGGGGCCGTGGCTTCCCAGATCCGCACGGGGAACGTACTGGCGACAGGGCCGAAGCCGGCCGTGACCACATGCTCGCCGTCCGCGCTGAAGTCGACGACAGGCACCTCGGTGGCTTCGGCGTCTTCGAGGATGGCCATGCGCCGACCAGTGCCGGTGTCCCACAGGGTGGCACCACCGTCGTGGCGGCCCGTGACCAGGGTACGGCCGTCCGGGCTGAACGCGAGCGAATACGCGGGCCCACTGTGGTCGGCGATGACCTGCCGGCGCCCTGCGGCCAAGTTCCACAGCCATAACCCGTCGAAGCCAGCGGCCGCGATCGCGGTGCCGTCCGCGCTGAACTCCACAGACAGCACACCATTCCCGCCCTCGGCCGCCAGGTGACCGGTCTCGTCTCCGGTCGTCAGATCCCACATACGGACCTGATCACCGGCCGCGGCGGCCAGCAACCGTTCGTTGGACGCCACCGATCCGACGGTCCGGTCGATGGCCATCGGTTGCCCGGACTCGGTGCGGTCGGCCACGTTCCAGATCCGCACCTGGCCCTTGTCGCCAGCGGTTGCTAGCCGCCCGTTGCCGGCAAAGGCCACCGCGCTGATCACACCGACCTGAGCGGGGTGCGAGTTGCCCATCTGCCTTCGGCTAGCGACGTCCCAGATCTGCACCGTCTCGTCGCCGTCGTTGACGGCCAGCAGCCGTCCGTCTGGGCTGAAGTCCAAGTCCAGTACTGTTCTTCCCCCGGTCTCAAGCACGTACTGCGAGACCACGGTGGACTCGTTTGAGTCATCGTCGCGCAGGGCCGACAGTAGCCGCGGCGTAGCCTCGACGGCCGCGGCGAGCACAAGCAACGCCACCGTCGCGGTTACCGGGACGCGCCAACGCCGCCGGGCGGCGGAGCCGCCCGGCGGCGACTCCGCGAGTACCCGTGGCCGCGACTGCTGGGGTGGCGGGCTCGCCGGCGAGGCGGGCGGTGCGCCGAGCACGCCTTCGGCGACGACGAGCTCCGGCTGTTCGACGACGGTCGGCGCGATTCCGAACTCCCGGTGCAGCAGCGTCGCGGCGAGCGGCAGTCGGCTGGCGCCGCCGACCAGAAACACCGCCGCCAGCGCACCCGCCGGCACCCCGGCCGCCGCGACAGCTGCTCGGGTGGCGACTACCGTACGGGCCACAATCGGGGTCGCGAGCCGCTCCAGCTCCTCCCGTCCCAACGGCAGATCGTCGTCCAACAGCGGTACGTGTACCACCGTGTGCGGCACCCGGGATAGCATCTCTTTGGCCGTGCGCACGTCGTCCCACAGCTGCCAGGCAGCCCGCCGGTCGGCCGATGTCCCCGGTACGGTGAGCCGCCGCCACAAAGTCTCGTCTCGCGTAGTCAGCGCCCCACCGAGCCCGGCGACCACCGCCGCGTCGATGTCCGCGCCGCCGGCATCGGCCAGCCCGTCGATCGCCAGCACCTCGAACCCGGCCCGCGTGCGGCGGACCACCGCGGCGTCGAAGGTGCCGCCGCCAAAGTCGTACACCACCGCGCTGGTACCCACCGCCAGCCGTACGCGTCGCAGGCCGACGAAGTAGCCGGCAGCCGCCACCGGCTCTGGCACCACATGGCCCACATCCAGCCCTGCCCGCGCCGCCGCAGCCGAAAGTACGCGACGGCGGGCATTCCCCCATCCTGCGGGGCAGGAAAGCACCGCGGTGTCCACCGGCACGCCAGCGACCCGTTCAGCCTCCTCACGGACCCGACTCAACACGGCAGCGACCACGTCCACCACCGGCACCTCGATCCCACCCAGAAGCACCGACTCCGATACCCCGACAAGCCGCTTCGGCGCCGGTTCGAAACACTCCGGTCGGCTCCGCGCTGCGTGCCGCGCATCACGGCCCGTCGACAACCCGGCCCCACTTTCCGCGCACACACCAGAGGGCAAGAGCGGCGAGCCATCAAAGAGCAGCGGCCGCACCCGCCCATCCGGCCACGCCAGCACAGCGACCGTGTTGGACGTGCCAAAGTCGATCCCCAACCGGAACCCAGCCGCCACCCACCCCACGATAGGCGGCCACGGCGACACCAACACCGACATCACCGCCTCCACATGGGACCCGAACAACCAGGCCGGACGCTCCCGAAATCAGCCCATCTGCATTCCTCGAGGACAAGCGCGGCGGGTTGTCAATTTCTGCGGCGGCCGAATGGCCATCGGGAGGGCGGGCGGGAAGCAGGCGCCGTGTCCAGTTCCGCCCGCTCCTGGCGGTTCTCCTCCAGGCGGGCGGGCCAGCGGGGGTTGCCGGGGTCCCGTCCCATCAGGTCGGCCAGGACGGCGGCCTCGCGCCCGAGCAGTTCGGCGGCCTCGGCGTAATCGGCCCGCTGTGCCGCTACCGAGCTCAGGTTCGCGTAGCCGGCGGCCAGATGCGCAACCAACATCAGCTCATCGGGGAGAGCTGCGGCCAGACGTTCACCGACGGCCACGCTCGCCGCGTGCTCCTTCCGCGCGGCCGCGAGGTCGCCGGCGGCCATGGCCAGCATGCCCAGCCGCTGGTGGCAGACGGCCAGGTCGTACTGCCATCCGGAGTGGCCGGGGTCTGCACGCACCAGGCTCTCTACGATCCTGAAGTTGTCGTGGTAGGCGATTCGGGCCGTCTCCAGGTCATCGGTCTCGAGGGCCAGGTCCCCGATGCGCTCCAGCACGATGGACAGCGACCGCAGGGCATCCGGATCGCCGGGCACAAGTCCGACCCGTCGCTCGGCCGCCTCCCGGGCTGCCTCCAGGTGCTCTCGCGCCGTGTCGCGGTCGCCGAGCCGGGACGCCATTTGGGCGAGCTTGCCGTGGGAGATCGCGACGTCGTCCAATGCGATCTCGGGAACCGTCGCGACCATCGCCTTAGCCAGGCGCAGGCTCTCACGATAGGCGGCGGTCGCCTCCTCCAACTCGCCCCTCTCTGCGGCCAGGTTGCCGATCTTGGTGTGCACCAGGCCCAGGCGGCGCTGCCAGCGTGGCTCCGAAGGGTGCGCGGCTGCCAGCACCTGGGCTCCCTCTAACGCCTCCAGATAGAAGTCCCTGCCCGCTAAGACCCCACCGGTACGGGCCGCGACGTCACCCAGGTGTACGAGGATCACCGACCGCAGCTCGTGTACCTCCAGTTCTGCCGGCCGCGCGCGGAGGTGCTCGTCCGCCCGCTGCCGCATCGGCAGTAGCCAGCCCCGTACCCGGTCGAGATCGACGCCGGTGTCGATGGCGAAGTCAACCTGGAACGATCCGAGCAGCAGCCAGGCGAGGGTGTTGGTTGCCACTGCCTCGCGTAGCCGGTCGACCTCCTGGAACCGTTGCCCGAGATCCGTCCCGGGGTCGGCCAGGATCTGTTGGCAGACGTGGACGGCGAGTCGGGGGTCCCCATTGCGGGCGGAAGCGACCGCCGTGGCCAGCATCTGCGAAGCGGCATCATCGTCACCGAACCAGCTCATGGGCGCCCTCCTTTGTACACAGAGGATAGTGCCGTCCGGAGGAGATTGAGGTCAACGCGGCAAGACAGGCGGCCGTCTCGCTGCCGCTAGCCCGACGCGTCACAGGAACCGTTCCATTACCTAGCCCGGTTCGACACCGCTGTAACCAGCACCGCAGCAACACCCCGCTGGCGCGGGCGGCGCGCGAGATGGTTGAGCGTGTGTTCGCGAGCGGCGGGGCACCGGCTAGGGCGGCCGTGGGTGCGCTCCGGGGATCGGTGCGCGGACAGGCCGTTGAGTTTGCGGATTCGGCGTATGGGTACGCGCACGGTATCGCTGTGTTCGTTCGCTATTGGAGGAGGTTCACATGACCACCACCACGTTGCCGATGCTGGAAACCTACCCTGCTGAGATCAACCTTGACCGCCGCACGCTGGCGTTCACCATCGACGCCCTTATCGCGTGCAGCGAGGCCTGCACCGCCTGCGCGGACGCCTGCCTAAGCGAGGGCATGGTGGCTGAGCTGACCAAGTGCATCCGCACGAACATGGACTGCGCGGACATCTGCGCCACCACCGCCCGTGTGCTGTCGCGGCATACCGGATACGACGCCAACATCAGCCGCACCCTACTGGAGGCGTGCGCGATGGCGTGTAAGTCCTGCGGCGACGAGTGCGCTTCCCACGCCGCGGAGCACGAGCACTGCCGCATCTGCGCGGATGCCTGCCGGGCATGCGAGCAGGCGTGCCGCGAACTGCTGGCCGCAATGAGCTGACCCTGGGCGGTCGGCATCCCGGCACGTGCCGGCCCGCTGTCGGACGCGAAGGCGATCGACAGCGGGTCTGAGCGACTCCAGGGCCGCCGAAACGGGCCGCCGATCCAACTGTCGCCCCCTCAAGCCATCACCGGCTCCCCCACCACCCACATATGCCGGACGTAGGCGATCCGATGTGGACGGATGTCGAGCTGGTCCACCATCTGCCGGATCCGCCCTGCGTTGTGGGCCGACGGGCGACCGGACCCGATCGACCTGCACAGTTGTACACCTGGCCGCTGAGGTTGACGGGTCAGGCGGTCACTGTGTCGGGTGGTGGCGTCGCCGACACCCGCCAACACTGCCACCACTGCG
>NZ_JBAKHX010000046.1:0-60509 GCF_036906915.1 Micromonospora sp. CPCC 206061 | reverse complement strand
AGGCCGCCCAGGCCGCGGAGGCGCGGAGGCCGCGGAGCGCTGGCCGCGGCCTCCGCGCCCCGCGGCGTGGGGGCGCGCCCACGGCGCGGGAGCCGTCGCCCGCAGCCAGGGGCCGCGGCGCGCTGGGGCGCGAAGGGCTACGCGCCTGGCTTCTTGGCGCAGATGAAGCGCGGCTCGGCCTGGTAGGTCCAGGTGAACTTCTCGCGCTTGACCTCCTTGCCGCCCTTGCGGAAGATCCGGTACGCGTCCTGCGTGAAGCCGTCGCTCCCGCTGGCCTCGATGCACTTGGGCCCCGGGTCGAGGTAGACCGTCCGCGACTTGGTGATGTTGCGGCGCGGGCTCCACTCCGTCTTGACGCTCTCGTACACCTTCGTGCTCCACATCGACACCGTGATCGAGTTCGACGTGTACGAGGTGTCGATGACGACGCCGTACGGCGAGTCGTTGCGGAACTTGAAGTCCAGGTTGGGCCAGAAGATCGTCGACTCGATCACCGCCGGATACCGGCTGAAGTAGTACGAGTGCGGCTTGTGCTCGACGTCCTTGAGACCGGCGTAGTACGAGGCGTTGAAGAGCGTCGTGGTGAACTGCGAGACCCCGCCGCCCACGCCGGGCACCAGCTTGCCGCCGACGATGGTCGGTGCGTCCTTGTACCCATCCGCGTAGCCGCGCTCGCCGGTGTGCCCGTTGAGCGAGAACGTCTCGCCCGGCTTCACCAGCGCCCCGTCGACCTGTTTGGACGCGAGGACGATGTTTTGGCTGCGCGGCGACGACAGCCCGCCGGTGAACTTCGTCGTGAACGTCGACACCCGCTCCTTGATGCCGAGCTTGGCGATGTCGGCGTCGGTGGTCTTGGGCGCCGCCTTCTTCATCGTTGCGGTCACGGTGCGGCCGTCGGTCTTGGGCAGCACCGTGAGCAGGTCACGCCCGAGCGCGGCGGTGTCGACCTGGTGCCCCTCGGTGCCGGCGGTGACCTTCGGCTTGCCGGAGACGATCGCGACGGTGGCGTCCTTGGCCTCGACCTCGACCTTGGCGAGCGGCGTCTTGAGCGCGGCGCGCAGCTTCTTCTCGTCGATCCGTGGCGTGATCTTGCCGGTCTTGTCGGCGGTCAGCACGAGGCTCTTGGCGATGGTGGTCGGCGGCACCGTCACCGAACCGCGTTCGGTGGTCACGGTGACGGGCCCGGAGACGGCGGGCGTGGCCAGCTCGGCGACCAGCTTGTCGACTTCTTCCGCGGTGGTCGCCGGGTGCACCTCGACGATGGGGACGTTCAGCGGGTAGATCCCCAGCCACCCGTCGCGCACGGCCTGCGCGGTCTTCTCCGGCTCCAGACCGGTGCCCGGCTTGGGGTACACGGGCTTTGGTGTGGTGCCTTCGAACGTGATCGCCGGCATCCGCATGGCCTGCGCCTCTTTGCCCAGGTCGTCGCGCAGCGCGGTGTCGAGGCGGTCGGGGTCGACGGTTACGACTGGCTTGACGGTGCGCGAGCCGAACAGGCGCCAACCGCCCTCGGCGGCCGACGCGACCGTGGCGTCGAGGTCCATGGCGAGCCCCACCTCGGTGGGCTTGAGCTCCACTGTCTTGTCGCCGAGACGCACGGGCACCGGGTCCTCCAGCCGGCCGGCCAGGCCCACGCGCAGCGCCTGCGCCGCGTCTGCCTTGCTCTTGCCGCCGATGTCGATGCCCAGCACCGTGGTGCCGCGCGGCACGTCGCCCGCGAACCCGTACAGCACGACGCCGCCGGCGACCACGAGCAGCACCACAGCGACGGCGGCGGCGATGAGGGCGCGCCGGCGAGACTTGGGCGGCGGCGTGGCGGCGGACAGGACGACCGGTATCTGTACGGTCGGCGCGTCGCTTGTAGGCGGGTGCGGTGCGCCAGGCGGACTCACGGATGACCTCGATTCACAAAAAGGGTACCGGCGCGGGCGGCCCGCACCGCCCGGACGCATCGTAGCGGGCGGACACTGCCCTGTCCGATTCGTTCAAGCCGACCGGTATAACGATCCGTAACGTTGCAGCCATGAACCGACTGAATCCGGACATGCTGCGCCGGGCCGCCGCGTTCGTATGGCTCACCGGGCGAGTGCTGGACCAGCGCCGGCTGGCCCACTTTACCGGCGAGGGCGACACAGACGGGGTCCTCAGAGCGCTGGATGCCTATGAGACGAGTGATGGTGGCCACGCATTTGCCCTCGAACCGGACATTCGGGGCCCTCTACCCCAGCCACTGACCGCGACGACCGCCCTACGGCTGCTCGACGAGGTCGACGCGCTCGACGCCGACCGCGTCGCCCCGATCTGCGCGTGGCTCGGCAGGCACGTCGCGCCCGACGGGGGCATCCCAGCGGTACTGGAAACCATCCTGGCCTATCCGCGGCCGCCGTGGATCGTGCCGCCCGAGCCGCCCGCGGGCGGCCTGCTGCCGACCGGCCGCGTGGCGGGCCTGCTGCTCAAGCACGGCGTCGACGCGCCGTGGCTGGAGGGCGCGGTCGCCTTCTGCTGGGCGGCCATCGACGGCCTGACCACCACTCACCCTTACGAGGTGGAGAGCGCGGTCGCGTTCCTCGACCACGCACCAGACCGGTCTCGCGCCGCGAAAGCGGCGGCGCGGCTGGGCGACCTGGTCCGCGACGAGTCTCTGGTACTGCTGAAGCCGTCGCACCCCGAGACGGCTCGCCCCGCTCCCGGGTACGCCGAGGGCGAGTACCACTACGCGTACGACTTCGCGCCCACGCCAGCGAGCCTCGCGGCGGCCTGGTTCACCGAGGCCGAGCGGAGCGAGGCCCTGGACCACCTCGCCGCCGCCCAGCAGGACGACGGCGGGTGGCCCATCCTCTGGCGCCAGTGGTCGCCGACGACCGCGTTCGAGGCCCGCCCAGCGGTGACCGTCGAGTCCCTGCGGACCCTCCGCGCCTGGGACGACTAGCCTCCCGTGTGGACGATCGGATGGGCGACGTCGTGCTGGCGTAGGCGCCCGCACATGCCCCAGCCCGGCTCGGCGCTCGGCGGCGACTCCAGGAGCGTCGACTCCCGCAGGTGCCGGCCGTCGCCACCGCCAAGGGCCTCGAGAATTTCGCCGGTGTGCCGCACCTCCGCGGCCACGGTGCGCTCCCACGTCTCGCGCCAGCCGGCCACCTTCGGTCGTACCAGCGCCGCCGCGTGGTCGTAGAAGCGCTCCAGCGGCTCGGGGTCTCCACTCTGGACGCTCGCCACGAGCTTCAGGAAGCCCTCGACCGCGAGGTCGCGACGGCGCTCGGCGGCCTCCCGCATCGCGCCATCGTCCACACCGGACGGCAGGGTGGCGGCGGCACGGTAGCTCTCCGCGTCGCCGACCACCTCCGGCGGGAACGTCATCACCGCGTCGCCGGCCTCTGGCAGTCCGGAGTTCTGCATCACGACGACGACTTCGAGGCCGCCCCGGTTGACGGCGCGGTGGATCGTGCCGGGCGTGAACCACACCGTCGAGCCGGCCCGAAGCGGCGTCTCCCGGAAGCCGGACGCGTCGAGGGTGTGCAGCGCGCCTTCGCCGCCCACCACGACGTACGCCTCGGTGGAGGCGGTGTGCACGTGCGGCGTGCCGCCCTCAAGGCCGTCCCGGCACGCTCCGTCGTAGACGGACAGGCGGGTAACCGACGTGCCACCGGGGAAGGCCGGAGTACTCATGCCGTTGCCGCCTTGAGCAAGTCGCGGCCCCGCGCCGCCAGCTCCGCCGTGCCCTCGTCGCCGCGGTCGCCGTCGGCCACCACGACGGCGTACCGGAAGCGGACGGTGGTGCCGGGCGGCACGGGCAGTTCCTCGTCGAAGAACGGCGCCGGGCAGATGCAGGCGAACTCCTCGCTGCGCACGAACCACAGCGGCGGGTGCTGCGGGTTGCCCGCATCGTCGACCATCACCACAGTGGACGCGGTGCCGGTCTCGTCGTGCCTGCCGCGGAAGGCCAGCCACTCGGCCCGGGTGCCGCGCAGGTCGTTGCCGCTGCCGGTGCCTGTCGGCGACTGCACCAGCCCGCCGGTGAACGAGCGCGGCCCTCGCCAGAAGAGCCCGCCGTACCCGGCGTTTTCCCGGCCCTTGGTGGTCGGCGAGCCGATGTTGAGGGTCTCCCCGGACACGTTGGTCATCGTGGTGTCGAAGGTCAGCACCCACGTGGCGCCGTCGAGCACGGTGGCCGACAGCGCCCGGTGCTCGTCGATGACCGGCTCGCCGGCCTGCGAGAACCAGTCGAGCCGGTGCGCCAGCTCGGCCCGGTCGCCGCTGGCCGACAGCGCGGTCAGCTCCCGGTGCACGGCGCTGCCGTTGTTGTCCTGCTGGACGTAGAACTGGCCGTGCACGTACGTGGGGCCGCCCCAGAAGTTGTGCGGGCCCACGTGCGGCAGCGACCACGCGATCCCCTTGTGCCACACGTGGTCGTGCGGCCGGTACAGGCTGACGAGGTCGCCGGTGAGCGTGCGGATCGGGTGCAGGTAAGGCTTCGGGGACTCCAGTGTGGGTGTGTCCGGCCGGTAGGTATAGGTGAACAGCTCGACGTCGCCGGCCGTGACGGTCACCGAATGGTCGAGGGCGTGGTTGGCCTTCAGCGTCATTTGGTGCTCACCTTGCCCCACGGAGTGCCGGTGCCGTCCATCCTCCTGGCGAACGGGCTGTCCGGCCCGATCTGTCCACATCGCACTCGCTCCCCCGTGAACGCGGACGCGTACAGCGCCGCGATGAACTCCATGGTGCGCCGGGTGTCGGTGAGCGTCACCGGCGGCGCCTCGCCCGCGTCGAGGGCGTCGTACACCGCCGCCAGCTGCGCGTCGTGGCCGCTCGGCTGCGACGACGGGTCGTCCGCCCACCGGTCGACGAGGCCCTCGTGGCCGGGGGCCGGCGTGAGGGTCCAGTGCTTGTCCGTGTACCCGTACAGGTGCTCCAGCTCGACGGTGGCGTGCTCGTAGTCGAACCGGAGCACGGAGGTCTCGCGCGGCGACACCACCGAGTTCACCACCGACGCCACGGCGCCGCTGTCGAACGTCACCAGGGCCATCGAGACGTCTTCGGTCTCGGTGGGCCGGGCGCGGCGGGCCGCCACCGCGGTGACCTCCTGCCACGGGCCCAGCACCGACAGCAACAGGTCAAACTGGTGGATGCCGTGTCCCATCGTGGGCCCGCCACCCTCGTTCTCCCACGAGCCGCGCCACGGCACCGCGAAGTACGCCTCGTCCCTGTACCACTGCGTGTCGCACGTGGCCAGCAGCGGCCGGCCAAGCTCGCCCTCGGCGGCCATCCGCCGCAGCCGGACCGCGCCGGAGCCGAAGCGGTGCTGGAAGATGGTCGCCACATGGGCCGGCGAGCGGCCTTCCGCGGCGACCATCTCGTCCAGCTCGGCCAGGGAGAGCGTGGGCGGCTTCTCCACGACCGCGGTCACCCCGGCGGCCAGGCACTCGATCGCCAGCCGGGCGTGTTGCTGGGGAGGCGTGCAGACGTGCACGACGTCGACCTTCTCCTCCAGCAGCAGCTCGGACAGGCTCGCGAAGGAGCGCGGCACGCCCCAGGTCTCGGCGAACCCGCGGGCCCGGTCGACGTCGATGTCGACCGCCGCCACGAGGTCCGCCCGGCCGTTCGCGGCGCGCACCGCGCGTGCGTGCGCGGTCGCGATCGCTCCGGTGCCGACGATCGCCGTACGGTAACTGCGTTGCGACATGCTGTGGTTACTTCCCTCAGGCTGCGTCTATTTCGGACTGAAGTTCCTTGATGAACGACGCGGCTGCCTGCTCCGGCGTCGCCCGGCCGAACAGCACCTGCTCGGTGTGGCGCTTGAGGATGGCCTCGATGTTGCTCGCGCCGTTCGGGGTCACCCGCGGCGCCTCGCCCACCGTGATGGCGTCGAGGTAGGCGGCCGCCGCCTTGTCAGTCTCCTTCAACTGGCCGGTGATCGCCGTACGGATCTTTGTGTTTGCGGGCACACCCCGGTCGGTCAGCAGCACGTTGGCGGCGTCCTGGTTGTTCGCGAGGAAGTCGACGAACAGCGCCGCCTCGGCTGGGTGCTTCGACCGCGACGAGACGGACCAGAACATGGAAGGCTTGTAGTACGCGCCCTTCCCCTTGCCCTGCGACTCGCCGGGCAGCTTCAGCAGCTTGAGGTTCTTGCCGCTGGCCGCCGTCAGCGAGGTGAGCTGGGTGTTCCACCAGGTGCCGAACGCCGACGTGTTGGTGGCGGTGCCGGACTGGTCGAGGGCGGCGCTGGCGCGCTCGATGGTCACGGACGGCGGCGGCGCGACTCCCGTCTTGGCCAGGTCGGCGAGGTAGGCCCAGTAGCTGGCGAGCACAGCCGGCGGGATGCTGACGTTGCCCTTCTCGTCGTACAGCGAGGCGCCCGCCTGGCGTGCCCAGATGTTGACGCCGCCCGCGTCGAAGCCCCACGACTGCACGCCGGTCACCTTGCCGCCGCTAGCCTTTGACACCTGCGCGCCGACCGTCTTCAGGTCGTCCCACGACCAGGTGCTGTCGTCAGGCGCGGTGACGCCGTACTGCGCCAGCAGGTCGGTGTTGACCACAATGGAGTACGCGGACAGCCCGACCGGCAGCGCGTACTGCTTGCCGTCCACGACTCCGGTGGCGAGCGCTTCCTTGTCGAAGTCCGCGGTGTTCAGGTGCTTCGTGGCGGTGCCGAGGTCGAGCAGCGCGCCGCGCTCGGCGTACGAGGCCAGATACAGCTCGTCCATCTGGATGATGTCGGGCGCGTCGTTGGCGGCGACGGTGGTGGCAAGGCTGTCCCAGTAGCCGTTCCACTCCTTGAACTCACCCTTGACGGTGATGTTCGGGTGGGCCTTCTGGAAGATGTCGATGACCTGCTGGGTGCGCTTGTGCCGCTCGTCCGAGCCCCACCAGGTGAAGCGGAGCGTCACCGGATCGTCGGAGAGCTCCTGGCTGGCGTCGGATCCGCCCCCACACGCGGCGAGCCCGAGCGTGAGCGCGGCAGCAACAATCGCGGCACCTGTTCTTTTCATTATTTGCCTCCAGTGGTGGCGATTCCCTTGATGAGATAGCGCTGGCCGATGAGGAAGGCCAGGAAGACCGGAGCCAGAGAAAGCACACTCATGGCGAACATCGATCCCCAGGACGTGGCGACCGTCGAGTCGACGAACGATCGCAGCGCGACGGGCACCGTGTACATCTCCGGATCCGTCAGGTAGATGAGCTGGCTGAAGAAGTCGTTCCAGGTCCAGATGAACGTGAAGATGGCGGTGGTGGCGAGCGCCGGCATCATCAGCGGCAGCACGATCCGCAGGAAGATGCGACCGTGGCCGCAGCCGTCGATGCGCGCCGCCTCGTCCAGCTCGCGTGGCAGCCCGCGGATGAACTGCACCATGAGAAAGACGAAGAAGGCGTCGGTGGCGAGCATCTTCGGCACCACCAGCGGCAGAAACGTGTTGATCCAGTCAAGCTGTGAGAACAGGATGTACTGCGGCACGATGATGACGTGGATCGGCAGCATGATCGTGCCGAGCATGATAGCGAACCACAGCCGCTTGCCCGTGAACTCCAGGCGCGCGAACGCGTACGCCGCCATCGAGCACGACACCAGGTTGCCGATGATGCAGCCCAGCACGACGATCGACGAGTTGAGCATGTAGTGCCCGAACGGCGAGGTGAGCGCGTCCCAGCCGCCCGTGTAGTTCGCCGTGTGGAAGGTGTCGAGCACGAGCCCCGGCCGGCGGAAGATCTCGTTGTTGGGCCGCAGCGAGCTGACCACCATCCACAGCACCGGATACAACATGACCAGTGCGAGCAGGGTGAGGCCGATGTGCTTCACGGCCGAGCGTAGAAGATTAGTCATCGTAGAAGACCCAGTACTTGGCGGCCCAGAAGTTGACCGCGGTGAAAGCGGCGATGATGACGAGCAGCAGCCACGCGAGCGCGGACGCGTAGCCCATGTCGAAGTTGTTGAACCCGCGCTGATACAGGTACAGCGTGTAGAAGAGGGTGGAGTCGCTGGGCCCGCCGCTTCCGCCGGACACCACGAACGCCTGCGTGAACGACTGGAACGCGTGGATGATCTGCAGCACCAGGTTGAAGAAGATGATCGGTGACAGCAGCGGGAGCGTGATGCGCCAGAACTGCGTCCACCGGCTGGCGCCGTCGGTGGCCGCCGCCTCGTAGTACATGGTGGGGATCTGGCGCAGGCCGGCGAGGAAGATGATCATCGGCGCGCCGAACGTCCACACGTTCAGCACGATGAGCGTCGACAGCGCGGTGCTCGGGTCCGATATCCACCCGCGGCCCTCGATGCCGACCATTTCCAGTACTCGATTGACCAGTCCGTCAGCGCCGAAGATCTGCCGCCACAGCACCGCGATCGCGACGCTCGACCCGAGCAACGACGGCAGGTAGAACGCCGACCGGTAGAACGGGAGGCCCCGCAACCCCCGGTCGAGCAGCAGCGCCAGCCCCAGCGCGCAGGCCAGTTGCAGCGGCACGGACACCCCGACGTACGTGAACGTCACGGCGAGCGCCTTGTGCAGGCGCTCGTCGCCGAGCATCCGCGTCCAGTTGTCGACGCCGTTGAACTCGGGCGGCTGGATCAGGTTGTAGTCCGTGAAGCCCAGGAACAGCGACGCCACGATCGGGCCGGCGGTGATGAGGACCAGCCCGGCGAACCATGGCAGCAGGAACACGAAAGCGGCCTTGTTGTCCCGCTTCCGCGGCGCCCCACCCTCCTTTCGGAGCCGCTGAAGCTCGCCGAGAGCGCTCATGGGATGGCGACCTCCTGCCTACATGATCTTGGGATGGGAAAACGTATTCCGCAGTTTGCCCGCTGCCCCCGACCACGTCAACCCCCCACGCCGCCCCGAAGGCACTCAGCGTAGCGGCGGCGTGCTCTCCCGCAAGGCGATCGTGGTCGCGACCGGGACCACGCGGGTCGGGTCGGCCTCCGACAGCGCCAGCTCGATCGCGTACTCGCCCACTGCCCGCAGCGGCACGGACACCGAGGTCAGCGCGGGCACAACATCCAGCGCAGCCGCGATGTCGTCGAAACCGGCGACCGCCACGCCACCCCCGGGCGCCAGCCCCGCGTCCCGGAACGCGGTCATAGCACCGATCGCCATCACGTCGTTGACCGCGAAGACCACCTCAATCGGGTCTTCGCCCGCCAGCGCGCCGCGCGCGATCAGGACGCGGGCCGCGGCGTAGCCACCCGCGCGCGTGAACTCGGCCTCCGCCACGAGCGGCTCGCGCAGGCCGGCCTCGCGCACGCCGGTCACGAAGGCCTGGCACCGGTCGCGGGAGGTGCGGATGCGGTCTGCCGCGCAGATCACCGCGAACCGGCGGTACCCGCGCCCGACCAGCGCCTGGGCGAGCCGCCGCGCCCCGCCCGCGTTGTCGATCGCGACGGTCGGGAACGGCAGGTCGGGCTGGCTGATCATGACGACGCTGCCGCCCGCCGTCCGGTAGGCGGTCAGCTCCTCGATCAGCGCGTCGCGGGTGTCGGCACCCTCGATGCGGCTGCCGGTGAGGATGATCGCTCGCGGGCGGTGACCCCGCAGCGTGCGGACGATCTGCAGCTCGCGTTCGGGCGAGCGGTCGGAGACGGCCATGGTCACGGTGAGGTCGGCCGCTTCGGCGCCGGCCGCCACGCCGGCCGCGATCGACGAGAAGTACGGGTCGTCGACGCCGCTGACGACCAGCGCCACGGTGCTCGTGGAGCCGCGGGCGATGGCCTGCGCCGACAGGTGCGGCTCGTAGTTCAGAGCCGCCGCGGCCTCCAGTACCCGGGCGATGTTCTCTTGCCGGACGTTCCGCGCGCTGCCGTTGAGCGCGCGTGACGCGGTGGCCGCGGAGACGCCCGCCGCGCGGGCGACGTCCCTAAGGGTCGCCTTTGGTCCGTCCTGCATGCCGACATTGTGCCGTCATGGTTAGCCGGGACGCGCGGCCCCTTGAGCTTTCCCAGCCCAATGTGTTGGAATGCGTTTTCCCACGAAGGTAGGAGCCCCGGCATGCCGTCCCTCCGACTCCGGGCCGCCGCCGCGGCCGCCATCACGCTCGCGACAGCGTCGCTCGCTGTCATGCCGGGGGCCCCGGCCGCGGCCGCGGCCGCCGGCACGACCTACTACGTCAGCGCCGCCGGCGACGACACGGCCTCCGGCCTCGACGAGACGCACGCGTGGCGAAGCCTCGACAAGATCAACGCGACCACGTTCGGGCCCGGCGACCGCGTCCTGCTGCGCTCCGGCGACCGCTGGCGCGGCCAGCTCTGGCCGAAGGGGTCCGGCGCCGCCGGAGCGCCGGTCACCGTCGACAGGTACGGCGAGGGCGGCAAGCCGCGCATCGACGGCGACGGCACGGTCGGCGACGCGGTCCGGCTCTTCAACCAGGAGTACTGGACCATCCGCAACCTGGAAGTCACCAACGCCGTCCCCGCGACCGGCGCACCGGGCGAGAACCTGCGGGACCTGCGCGGCATCCACGTCAGCGGTGACAACAGCCAGATCCTGGACGGGTTCGTCGTCGACGCGGTCGACGTGCACGACGTGACCGGCGAGGTGAACTGGATCAGCGGCAGCGTCGAGAACAACGCCCCCGGCATCCACTTCCAGACCGGCTGGGACGGCTCGAAGAAAACCGGTGGCATCGTCTTCGACACGACGGTGCCCGACATCCACGCCCCGCCCGCGACCGCTACCGTGCTCAACGACGTGGTCATCCAGAACTCCACCGTCGTCAACACGTCGTTCGCCGGCATCGTGATCAAGCAGTACACAGGGGACGGTAAGAACGCGGCCGGCGAGACGATCGCCACGGCGACCGGCTGGGGCACCCGGGTCAACCCGACCGATCCGAAGTTCACTCCACACACCAACATCACCATCCGCGGCAACTACGTCACCCAGGCGGGCACGGCGTACGGCTGCAACGGCATGTACATCACGAACGTGCGGGGCGCGGTAGTGGAGCGCAACGTGGTCCAGCGCACCGGCACGTCAGGCATCGAGACGTACTTCGCCGACGACGTGACGATCCAGTTCAACGAGGTGTACGACACCGAGCAGAAGGCCGGCGGCGCCGACTCCAACGGCATCGACCCGGACAAGGGCACGACCCGCCAGGTCGTGCAGTACAACTACCTGCACGGCAACGGCGACGGCGTGCTGCTGTGCCAGTTCGTGTTCGGCGACGTGGTGGTGCGCTACAACGTGATCCGGGGCAACACCCGCTACCAGATCTACCTGCACTCCGATCGGGCCGCCCGGGCGAACGTCTACAACAACACCATCTACAACGACCGCAGCAACTACCTCATCTACGGGTACGGCAGCTCGCTCCAAGCCGGATACGACATCAGCAACAACCTCATCTACTCCACCCGCGCAGGCGCCACGCTGACCACCAGCCCGACGATCCGGTACAGCGGCAACCTGTACGGCGGCGCGGCGCTGTCGGTGCCGCCAGGCGACACCACGGCGGTGCTCGGCGACCCGCTGTTCGCCGCGCCCACGGTGGACGGTCCATACGGGACGCCTTCGACCGGCCCACAACTCCAGTCCGCCCACGGGCTCCGGGTGCGCTCCGGGTCACCCGCCGTCAACACCGGCACCGCCGTGGACGGCAACGGCGGCCGGGACTACGCCGGCACCGCGCTCTACAACGGCGCGCCGGACCTGGGCGCGTTCGAGTACACCACGCCGGACGGTGCGGTCACCGAGTCGGTCAACGGCAGCGTGCGGAACCCGGCCGGCGTGCCCATCTCCGGTGCGCTCGTGACGGTCGGCGGCAAGAGCGCCAGCACGGGCGCGGACGGCCGGTTCGCGGTGCGCGACGTCGCGTTCGCGGACGGGCTGGAGCTGACGGCGGCGCGCAACGGGTACGAAACCGCCACGTCCACCGTGGACGTGCGGCCCGGCAACACCACCACCGTCAACCTGACGCTGGTGTCGACCAGCGTGGTCGGCGCGGTCGCCGGGCGGGTGCTCGACCAGGCGGCGAACCCCCTCCCGGGCGCGGAGGTCACCGTGCTCGACGGCGACCAGGCCATCGGCGCCGCGACCACGGGCGACAACGGCGAGTTCCACGCCGACGGGGTGCCCGTGGGTGACGGCTACACGGTGCGGGCCAGCTCCGGCGGATACGCGACCGCGACGAGGTCCGGCGTGGACGTCGCCCCGGCCACCACGACCGTGGTGGGCGCGCTGCTGCTGACCCGGCCTGTGCCGGAGTACAAGGCGGTGCACGACTTCGACGACCTCGCCACGGGCACCCTGCCCACCGGCACGGACGGCCTGACGGTCAGCGGCGCGGGCGGCCGGGTCGACGTGGTGGAGGCGCCGAGCGCCACGGACAAGAGCGCCAAGCTCACTCGCACGGCCAACACCGGCAACACCAGTGTCGCGCGGACCTTCGCGCCTCCGCTGGTGGGCATCGTCACGGTCGAGGCGAACGTGATGATCGACCAGGCGTACGTCTCCGGCAACCACTGGTGGAGCGTGCCATACATCCGCGGCACCAACGGGCAGAACGCGATCAGCGTCGCGTTCACGAAGAACACCGTCCTGGCGTACACCGGCACCACGACACAGACCATCGGTGCCTACGAGCTCGGCCGCTGGTACCACGTGGCTGTCGTCATCGACACGGTGAACCAGCGCTTCGACCTCTACCTCGACGGGCGCCGGGTCGCAGGCGACGCCGCGTTCCGGACGGCGATGGACGGCGTCGCGCAGGTGGACTACTACGCCAACAGCAGCAACTACGGCAGCGTGCACGTGGACGACGTCCGGGTGTCGCAGGGCGTGGGGCTGCTGCCCGGCGACGCGGCCCTCGCCACACTCCAGACCGACCACGGCGCGCCGGTTGCCCGGCCGGACGGCGGCTACAGGCTGGAGGTGCCGGCGCGGGTCGGCGAGGTCGAGGTGACCGCCGTGGCGCGAAGCCCGTTCGCGCGGTCGGTCAGCGTCGACGGCGCGACATTCGCCGGGGCACAGGCGAGCCAGCGCGTCGCGCTCGGACAGTCCGGAAAGGACGTGCGCGTCGTCGTGGTGGCCGAGGACGGCACCGAGGCGGCGTACACGCTGGCGATCCAGCGGCGGTCGCTGGCCGCCGACGCCTCGCTGACCGCGCTGGATACGAGCGCCGGCACCCTCGACCCGGCGTTCGACCCGGACACGCTCCGGTACACCCTCCTGGTGCCCTACGAGACGAGACTGCTCACGCTCGCGCCGACCGCCCTCAACCCGCGCTCCGGCATCACCGTGCGGGAGCAATCGGTGCCGAGCGGCACGGCGTCGGCCGCGATACCCCTGGCAGTGGGCGACACCGAGGTGGTCGTGGAGGTGTCCTCCGAGGACGGCACGGCGGCGGCTCGATACGCCGTCGCGGTGACCCGGTCGACGGCACAGCTCCCCCAGGACGGCGCGACGAACGTGCCCGGCCCGGGCACGCTGTCGACCACCAACGGCTGGAAGCACGGCCTGCGCGACGGGGCGCACGACGTGACGATGAACCTGTGGTGGGGCGTCAACGCGAGCGTCTTCGTGCTGTACGAGAACGACGTCGAGATCGCCCGGCGCGAGCTGACGCCGAACACACCGTCGGCGCAGAAGGCCACCGTTTCGCTGAGCGGCCGCCCCAACGGCAGGTATGTGTACACGGGCGAACTGCTCAACCAGGCCGGGGTCACCGCCACCGCGTCGGTCACCGTCGAAGTCACCGACGCCAACCCCGGAAAGCCGGTGCTCAGCTCCGACAACTGGGACGGCGACGGCGACCACACCGTGCGGATGAACATGTGGTGGGGTACGAACGCCACGGAGTACCGGCTGTTCGAGGACGGCGTGCTCGTCGACACCCAACAGCTCACCGCCGCCACACCGCAGGCACAGCGCGCCAGCACGGTGCTCACCGGCCGGGCGATCGGCACCCACACGTACGTGGTGGAGCTGCGCAACGCCGCCGGCGCGACTAAGAGTGACCCTTTGGTGGTGACGGTGACGGCCTGAGTGTGCAGTATTCTCGGGCCGTGCCCCACGCCGCGCGACCCACCGTCACCTTGCACGACGTGGCGGCCGCTGCGGGCGTGTCCGTCTCGACCGCGTCCCGCGTGCTCGGTGGCAGCTCCCGCACGGTCGCTCCCGAGTACCAGGAGCGGGTGCTCGCGGCGGCCGCCACGCTGCGGTACACGGCCGACGCCTCCGCACGCGCGATGCGGCGCGCGAGCGACTCGATCACGCTGATCGTCGACGACCTCACCACCCCATCCATCGGGATGGTCGTCGCCGCGATGGAGCGCGAGGCCCGCACCGCGGGCGCTTTCGTCACCGTGTCGTCGACCGGCGGCACGCCCGACCGGCAGCTGGAAACGGTACGCCGGCTGCGTGCGCTGCGCCCCCGCGCGATCGTGCTCACATCCAGCCGCCTCGACGCCGACCTCGTCGGCGGGCGGCTGCTCGGCGAGCTACGCGCGTACGAGCGCGACGGCGGCCGGGTGGTGATAGTCGGCGACACCGACATGCCGTTCGACTCCATCAGCTTCGACAACCACGCTGCCGCACGGGCGCTCGGCGCGTACGTGGCCGAGACCGGGCATCGCGAAGTGGTGATTCTGGCCGGCGACGTGGCCCGCGCGAACGTCACCACACGTGCCACCGGTTTCATCGAAGGGCTACGCGCCGGCGGGGTCGCCCCGGACAGCATCCGGGTCGTCCACTGCGAGGTGAGCCGCCGGGGCGGCTCCGAGGCGATACGCGGGTCGCTCGGTGGCTTCACGGATGTCGACGCCGTCCTGGCCGCCAACGACCTCATCGCCGTCGGTGCGATGTCCGCGCTGCGCGCGGCGGGCGTCTCGGTGCCCGCCGACGTGTCGGTCACCGGTTTCGACGACATCCAACTCGCCGTCGACGTGATGCCGCGGCTCACCACGGTAGCGCTGCCGCTGGCGGACGCGGGCGCCGAGGCGATCCGCCTCGCGGTGCGCGAGGGCACCGAGCCGGCGCACCTGACCATGAGCGGTCACCTGGTCGTGCGCGACAGCGCCCTCCCGCGCACGCGGCCACGCTGATGCGGTACGGCATCGACGTCTGCACGCTCGGCGAATTCGCCGAGCCGGCCCGGGTCGTAGAGCTCGCCCAGGCGGCGGAGGCCGCCGGTTGGGAAGCGGTGTTCGTCTGGGACCACCTCGCGTTCGCCTGGGGCGTACCGTCGGCCGACCCGTGGGTGATACTCGCCGCGGTGGCCCAGGCGACGACGCGCGTCCGCATCGGCACCGCTGTCACCCCGCTGCCGCGACGCCGCCCGGCGGTCGTGGCCAACGCCGTGGCGACGCTCGACCGCCTCAGCGGCGGCCGGATGGTCCTCGGCGCCGGGGCGGGCGGCGTGCCGGCCGAGTTCACCGCGTTCGGCGAGCCGGGCGAGCCGCGGGTGCGGGCGACAATGCTCGACGAGGCCCTCGACGTCGTCTCAGCACTGTGGACAGGGCAGCCGGTCAGCCACGCGGGCGAGCACTACAGCGTCGACGGCGTGACACTCGCGCCGCTGCCGCTGCAGCGCCCACGCCCGCCGATCTGGATCGGCGGGCACGGCAAGGCGGCGCGGCGCCGGGCGAGGCGCTGGGACGGCTGGATCGTCGGCGGCGACAACGAAGCCGGCGAGATGGCCGTGCCGCCCGAGCGCCTGGCCGCCGGAATCGTCCACATCGGACGTGACGCGCCGTTCGACGTGGCGCTGACGGGAGTGTCCGCCGGGCCGGACGACGCGGTGTTCGGGCGGTACGAGGCGGCCGGCGTCACGTGGTGGCTGGAGCACATCCACGGCCGGCGAGCACCGCACGCGGATCTGCTGTCCCGCGTGGAGGCCGGCCCGCCCCGCTGAACTCTTCCAGTCGCTGAGCGCAGGTTGCCTACGCGAACTGGTGGTGGTCTGCCAGGACCTCGCCGATGACCCGCTGGTTGACGGCGCCCTGGTGCGGATCCCTGGTCCCGGACAGGACCAGCATGGCCTTCCAAAGCGCCCAGCCGCGCGCCCGCGCCCACGCGCCCTCGTCCTGGCCGACCGCCTCGCGAAACGCGCGCCGGCTGTCGCCGGAGAACATCGTCCACGCGATCACCAGATCGCACGCCGGGTCGCCGACGCCCGAGGTGCCGAAGTCGATAACCGCTGCCAGCTTCCCGTCGACGACCAGCAGGTTTCCCGAGGCGATATCGCCGTGGAACCACACCGGCTCCCCGCGCCACTCGGCGGCCAGCGCCGCGTCCCAGACGGCGGCGGCAGCCGCCGTGTCGACGCGACCCTCCAGCTCGACCAGACACCGGCGTGTCTCGTCGTCGTAGTAGGCCGGCGAGGCGCCCCGGTGCCAGCTGTGCTCCCCACCGGGCGGCCCGCCGGCGGCGTCGCAACGCTGCAGCGCAAGGACGAACTCGGCCACCGAGAGCGCGAACTCCGACATGTCGTCGATCCGCTCCGGGTCGGCCGGCTCGCCGGGCAGCCAGCCCCGCACCGACCATGGGAACGGATATCCTTCGCCGGGCGCCCCCATGGCCAGGACCGGCGGCACGGCGACCGGCAGCGACGGCGCCAGCCGGGGCAACCATTCGTTCTCCTTGGCCACGGCGGGCACATAGCCGGCAGCGGTGGGCAGGCGCACCGTCATATCGTCACCCAGGCGGTACGTGCGGTTGTCCCAGCCGTCGACCTCGACAGGTGTCACCGGCAGGTCGCTCCACTGCGGGAACTGCGCCGCGATGAGGCGCTTCACCAGGGCAGCGTCGATACCGGCACGGCCGTCCGGATGAGTAGAACCCATCCCGTGATCATCACCTCCAGCACCCCTCCCGCCAAACGGATTTCCCCCCGACACACCCGATCCCGGCCCAGCACCCGCGCGCCGCTGCGGCGCACGCCCGTCGACCAAGGGCCTCCTTGCCGTCGCTTTGCCGTCGACCAAGGGCCTCTCCCCGTCGATCAAGGGCAAACGCACGTGATTCGATCTCAAAACCACGTGCATTCGCCCTTGATCCATACAAACTGCCTTGATCGACGACAGGCTTCGCGCCGGAATTGCGGCCAACCGGACCACGCCAGCACAGCGCCCGCACACCGCCAACAACCACGCCAAACGCAGCGCCCGCGCCGCCGACAACCGCGCCAAACACAGCCTTCGCACACCGCTGCAGCTCGCGCGAGCCCGGGACGGCGGGTGCGCGTTCCCCGGCTGTGACCGGCCACCACGCTGGTGCGACGCCCACCACATCACCGCCTGGACCACCGGCGGAACCACCGCCCTACACAACGGCGTCCTGCTATGCGGCTACCACCACCGACTCATCCACCGCCGCGAATGGGAAGTCCGGCTCGGCGCAGACGGCAGACCCGAATTCACCCCACCGCACTATGTGGACACCGAACGCAAACCCCGCCGCAACCTCTACCACCGACGAACATAGGGCGGAGATGGCACACTCCGGCCCCGATACCTGCTGGCAGCGTTTCTCGGGTCGAGAGCGTGGCTGTCTAACCCGCGCCGCTCCGGTGATCTCAGGCCTCGGCCCAGGCGCCCAACTCGTTACCGCTCGGGTCGGTGAAGTGGAAGCGGCGGCCACCCGGGAAGGCATATGGGCCGTTGACCACCTCGCCGCCGGCCTTTCGCACCGCCTCCACGGACTGGTCGAGGTCGGTGGAGTAGAGCAGCACCAACGGGCCGCCGCCTGGCCGCGCCTCCTTGTCGAGGCGGAGGCCGCCGACCTCGTCTTCGGCACCGCGAATGCCGGCGTAGCCCGGCCCGTAGTCGTTGAACTCCCAGCCGAACGCCTCGGCGTAGAACCGTTTGGCCTCGTCGAGGTCGGTGACCGTCAGCTCGATGTAGTCGATGGTGTGGTGCCGGTGTGCCTGTGCTTCGGGGACATGCCCGCATTCTGCACGCCCGGTACGACATCGTGGCCCGTTGCGGCCATCGGGCTGCCGCGCCGGTAGCCGCGGCGTTACGGTCGGGGCATTCCACTATCGATACAGGAGGATCTTGTCATGCGGGGGAAGACACTCTTGGGTAAGGCGTGGCGCTTCGCGCTCGCCCTGGCGACCGTGGTCGCCGGTGTTGTCGTCGCGGGAGTCGCGCACGCCGACAACATCATGGGGAACTAGCCAGGTCGACGCGGGCACCGGGAAGGTCGTGGAAGGCGAGCAGCGCCTCGCCCTCGACGACCACAGCGTCGCGCTCAGCGGCGGTCAGCGGGCGCAGCGGCGTGATCTGGAGCGTCTCGGACGCGATGGTCCAGGTGCCCGCGACCCGGCCGTCGACCAGCAGAAAGCGGGCGCCCGCCACGCTCAGCCCGCGATGTTCCTGGTCGATGATGCGGCTGCGGTCGTCGAACGCGAGCACCGCGTTGTCGAACGCGGGCAGGAAGCGTGGCGGCGCGGGCGTCTCCGGGTCGGGCAGGGCGCCGTCGAGGACGTCGAGCAGTTCGCGGCCGCGGGTGTCGCGAAACGTGCGAAGTTGCGGGCGGAGCCGCTGCACCGACTCGCGCAGTCCGGCCAGGCCGGACCAGGCGCGGATGTCGGCGCTGGCCGCCGGCCCGTACGCGGCCAGGTACCGCAGCACTAGCGCGTCGAGCGCCTCCGGGGTCGCGGCGACAAGCGGCTGGCCCAGCCACACCTCGATCGTCGTGTTGTAGGCGGATCCGCGACTGCCCCAGATGCCGCGCGGCGGCACCTGCACGAGCGGCACCACGGAGCTGAGCGCGTCGCCGAGGTTGCGCGGGGTGACGCCCGGCCAGCGGTCGGCGAGCGCGCGTCCCACCTCCGACAGCATGCGGGGCTGCTCCTCGAAGTGCGGGCGGCCCGCCTTCGCCAGCTCTTCCAGGTCGACGCCGGGCAGCACGCGGCGCAGCGTCGTCCACATCCGCCCTACCACCACCGAGTCGAGCAGCGGGCGCAGCACGAGACAGTCGCGGGCGGTCAGCAGGTGCAGTGTGCGGCGCATGACGAGGGTGCGTACGGCGCGCCGGCTTTCGAGCAGGTCGACGAGCTCGCGCGGCTCGAACCCGGCCACGCGGCTCCACAGTCCCACGTACGGCTCGAGCGGCTCCTGCGCCTGTAGGCCGACCAGGTGTTCGATCGCGTCGGCGGCCGTCACCTGGTGGCGGTTGAGCAGCATCTGGCGTGCGAGGAGGGCGCGGTTCAGGGCGCGGGCGTCGAGCATGACCAGCAACGTTATCGTAGAGAACGATCACCAGCGGACCCGTCGCGGGCCGCTGGTTTGGGAGTGCAGAGTCCTCGACGCACCGAACAGTTTCCCTGTTGTTCCGCGACTACCTGCGCGTCGACCAGGACATCGCGGCTCAGTACGTGGCGGTGAAGCGGCGGCTCGCGGCGCAGTTCCCGCATGACGGCCTGGCCAAACACCAACGCGAAGCCCGGTACGCGACCCTTTCTTAGGCGCGGACCACGACCGGTGCCACCGACTCGCGCACCACCACGTGGGTGCCGAGAACGACCTGCTGGTTCTGCGCCGGGTCGAGGGCGAGCCGCACGGCGGTGCGCCCCAACTCCTCGGTCGGCACCCGCACGGTGGTCAGCGGCGGGTACAGGTTGGCCGCGAGTGGGATGTCGTCGTACCCGACCACCGACACGTCCCGTGGCACCCGGAGGCCGGCATCGCGCAGCGCCTGGTAGACGCCGGCGGCGACCATGTCGGTGGCGGCGAAGATCCCGGTGACGTCCGTGCGCTCGGCCAGCAGCGCGCGGGTGACCGTGTACCCGTCGGCCTCGGTGAACGTGCCGGGTCGAATGAGCGCCTGGTCGGCGGGGACGCCGTACTCCTGGTGCGCCCTGTTGAACCCGCGCAGCCGGTCGCGGCTGGTGGTGTGGTCGAGCCGGGCGAAGCCGACCGCCGCGACCCGCCGGTGTCCCTGGGACAGCAGGTGGCTGGTGACCGCGTACGCCCCGCCCTCGTTGTCGTACTCCACGATCGTGGTTGGCACGTCGGCGCCGAGTGAGGGCCGGCCGCACAGCACGAGGCGGGAGCCGGCCTTGTCGAGCGCATGCGCGAACTGGATCATGCGTTCGCGGTACTCGTCGTTGAGGAACCCGCCACCGACCAGGATGACCGCGTCCGCGCGCTGCTCGCGCATGGCCTCGACGACGGCGAGTTCGCGCGCGGGGTCGCCGTGGGTGGTGCAGATGAGGCAGAGCCGGCCGTGGGCGGTGGCCTGGTGTTCGACGCCCTTGGCGACGTACGCGAACGACGGTCCGGTGACATCTTCCATGACGAACGCGACCAGCCGGGTGCCGGCGCCCTTGAGCGCGCGGGCCTGGGCGTTGGCGACGTAGTCGAGCTCGCGGACGGCGCGCTGGACGCGACTGCGGGTGGTGGCGTTGACCGGGTAGTCACCCGTGAGCACCCGGGAGACCGTCGCGGGTGACACCCCCGCGCGGGCCGCCACGTCCTTGACCGTGACCCGGTCGCTGCGCCTGTCGCTCACGAAGACTCCCGTCGCGTTATGAAAACGTTCTCCACCTTAGAGGTCCGTTGTCACCACCGCATCACCCTGTTCATACTCTTGACACCAGCGGACGGCCGGAGCTAGGTTCCTGAGCACCCAAGAGAACGTTTTCTATCGCCTAGCTCACAGGATCGGACGATGAGCGCCTTACAGACCAGGGAAGTACGGCGGGCGGCGTCAACGCCGAAGCCCGCCGCACCGGCGCGGCGGCACAAGCCGCTGCGCGGCAACCTCTGGGTGGGCCTGCTCGCGCTGCCCGCCGTCGCCTTCTTCGTCGTGTTCGCGTACCTGCCGATGGTGGGCCTGGTCGTCGCGTTCAAGGAGTTCAACGTCGCGGACGGGGTCTTCGGCAGCCCGTGGAACGGGCTGGACAACTTCCGCTACTTCTTCTCCTCCGGCGAAGCCGGCCGCATCCTGCTGAACACGCTGCTGCTCAACACGCTCTTCCTCGCCGCCACCCTCGCGGCCGGCATCACGCTGGCGCTGATGCTCAACGAGATCCGCGGGCGGTTCTTCAAGCGAGTGGCCCAGTCGACGATCTTCTTCCCGTACTTCGTCTCGCCGATCGTCATCAGCATCATCCTTCAGGTGCTGCTGGCCGGGGTCGGCGGCTCGGGCGGCGCCGTCAACGACGCCCTCGCGGGGTTCGGCCTGCCGACCGTGGACTGGTACAGCGAACCGGGCCCGTGGCCGTGGATCCTCACCGTCGTCAAGGTGTGGCAGATGGGCGGCTACCTCAGCGTCATCTTCCTCGCCGCCATCACCTCGATCCCGGAGGAGGTCTACGAGGCCGGCGCGATCGACGGCGCCAGCCGCGCGCAGATGGCCTGGCGCATCACCATCCCGCTGCTGCGGCCGACCGCGGCCGTGCTGCTCGTGCTCGGCGTCGGCCGGATCTTCTACGGCGACTTCGGCACCATCTACGCGATCGTCGGCGACAACGGCACGCTCTTCCCCACCACCGACGTCATCGACACGTACGTCTTCCGGTCGCTGCGGCAGCTCGGCGACTTCGGCACCACCGCGGCGGTCGGGCTCTTCCAGTCGGTCGTCGGCTTCATCCTCGTCACGGCCGCGGTGCTGATCCAGCGCCGGTACGCCAAGGAGAGCAGCGTCCTGTGATGACCAAGAAGAAGAGACTCGAACCGTTCACCATCGTCAGCGTCGTCGGCGTCGGCTTCTTCATGGTGCTGTGCGTCGTCCCCTTTTGGATGATCATCTCGGGCTCGTTCACCGCCGAGTCGAAGCTGGCCACCACGGGATACAGCCTGCTTCCCGAGCCGTTCTCGACGGCCGCGTACGAAATGATCTTCACCGGGCCGACGGTACTCGAGGCCTACTTCGCGAGCATCTTCATCACCGTCGTCGGCACCGCGCTGTCGCTCGCCGCCACGTCCGGCATCGCCTGGGTGATCGCCCGCCGGCTGCCGGGCATCAGCCGGCCGATCGCGGTGTTCGCCTACCTCCCGATGCTGTTCAGCGGTGGCCTCGTGCCGCTGTACCTGCTCGTCACGCAGTACCTGCACCTGCAGAACAGCTACTTCGCCGTCATCCTGCCCCTGCTGGTCGCGCCGTTCCTGGTCTTCATCCAGGTCAGCGCGTTCCGCCAGCTGCCCGAGGCGATCCTCGAGTCGGCCCGTATCGACGGCGCCGGCGAGTGGCGGATCTTCTTCCGGATCGTCCTGCCACTGTCGAAGCCGATCCTCGCCGTGGTCGGCCTGTTCTACGCGGTCCACTACTGGAACGAGTGGTTCACCGCGCTGCTGTTCATCACCGACATCCACAAGTACCCGCTTCCCCTGCTGCTGCAGAACATGATCCAGAACGTGTCGTTCTCGCAGATGCTGCCCACCAGCGCCGGGCAGTCCCCGCCGGTCTACCAGCTTCGGCTCGCGCTGACGGCCGTCACCATCGGCCCCATCCTGCTCGCCTACCCGTTCGCCCAGCGCTACTTCGTCAAAGGCATCACGCTGGGCGCCACCAAAGGCTGAGTCTCCCCACGCATTCGAAACGAACCCTTCCCGGAGGCCACCATGTCCATTTCCCGACGCCGACTGCTCGCCGCCGGTGGCGGCCTGTCCATCGCGGCCCTCCTCGGCGCCGCCGGCTGCGGCGGCGGCGAGGACGACAGCGGGTCCGGCGACTCGCTCACCGTGCTGCTGCCCGGCGACGTGCCGCCCGGCTGGGACGCCGTGCTCGCCGCCGTCAACGCCAAGCTCAAGGCCGAGCTGGGCTTCACCATCAACCCGCAGTTCACCGCCTGGGCCAACTACAAGAACCAGACGCTGCTCAAGTTCACCGCGGGCGAGAGCTTCGACACCGCGCTGCAGGCGCGCTGGCTCAGCATGACCCAGCTCGTCGCGAGCAAGTCGCTCGTCGCGGTCGACGATCTGCTGGCCGGCGGCAAGTACCCGAACCTGTCGAAGACGCTGGACCCCAAGCTCATCGAGCAGAACAAGTGGTCGGGAAAGCTGTACGGCATCCCGCAGGTCAACGCCGCCGCCCGCATCCAGCACTTCAACATCCGGCAGGACCTCGCGGAGAAGCACGGCTTCGGCGAGATCGCCGACTACGCGACGCTGGAGAGGTTCTGGTACGCCGTCAAGCAGAAGGAGAAGAACGTCATCCCGATGGCGGTCAACTCCAACATGCCCGACCTGCTGATCTCGAACGGGCAGCCTGTCGGCCTGTTCAACGCGTACAGCTGGGACAACCCGCAACCCAGCGCCCAGGCGTTCTCCGGCGACTCCCTTCCGTTCGTCATGGCCCTGGACGCCAAGCAGACCGGCTCGTCGCGCCCCGTGCCCTTCTGGGAGGCCCCCGGCATGGTTGACGCGCTGCGCGCGGTGCGGCGCTACTACCTGGACGGCATCATCAACAAGGACGCGCTCAACGTCGACACGTCGACTGTGAACAGCCAGTTCGAGGCCGGCCGGTACGCGTCGCGCTGGGCCATCACCGACGGGCTGTCGTCCAAGTCCGTGGCTACGCTTGCCGCGGCGGTACCGGGGGCGCGACTGGCCAACGTCGTCCCGTTCCGCGGTGGCAGGTCCGCCAAGCCCTACCAGACCTTCCAGGCGGACAATTTCGTGGTGCTCAACGCGAAGGGCAGCAGCCACGAGAAGGCCATGCAGCTGGAAGACTGGCTGTCCGTCAAGGCGAACCACGACCTCATCTCGTACGGGGTCGAGGGCACCGACTGGCGGCCGGTCGGCTCTGACAAGTTCGAGCAGGTCACGAAGTACACGTTCCCGGGCTTCGCGCTGTGCTGGCGGGCCGACCTCGAGCTGAAGATCAAGGACATCACGGAGTCCGAGGACGCCTGGTTCACCTGGGCGAAGGACTACGACAACTTCACCGTCGACCCGTTCGCCAGCTTCATTCCCGACCCGGAGCCGGTCAAGCGGGAGGACGCTCAGGTCGTCGCGGCGATGACTCAGTACGCGAACCCGCTGTTCGTTGGGGCTGTCGACGTCGACAAGGGACTCGACGCGCTCAAGAAGGCGCTCGACAAGGCCGGCATCGCCAAGCTGCAGGCCGAGATGGAGAAGCAGGCGAATGAGTACCTCAAGGGACAATAGGCCCCAGGCGGTGCTGGCTATGCGGCGCGACCTGCCGCCACGGTTGTTCGACCGGCCACTGTGGAACCGGTTGCACAGCCTGGTGGCGGTCGCACCCGACCTGGTACTGGACGACTTCGACGCCAGCGCGGCAGGTACAGCCGCGCTGGCGGACGCGGAGATCCTGATCACCGGGTGGGAGTGCCCGCCCATCACCGCCGCTGTGCTCGACGCCGCGCCCCGGCTCGCCGCGGTCGTCCACACCGGAGGGTCGGTCAAGGCGCACGTCACCGAGGCCTGCTGGGCGCGCGGCGTCGTCGTCTCCAGCGCCGCCGCGGCCAACGCGCTGCCCGTCGCCGAGTACACGATCGCGGCCGTCATCCTGGCCGCGAAGGGCGCGCGGGCGCTGGAGACGGCCTACCGGGCGCGGCGCGGGGGCATCGACGCGCTGACCGAGTACCCGGGCATCGGCGGGTACCGGCGAACGGTGGGCGTGGTCGGCGCGTCGCGCATCGGGCGGCGGGTCATCGAGCTGTTGCGCCCGTTCGACTTCGAGGTGAGCCTCTACGATCCCCTCGTGGACACGGACGAGGCCAGGCGGCTGGGCGTGCGCCTGGTCGACCTGCCCGACCTGTTGCGGGGCAACGACATCGTGACCCTGCACGCGCCGTCGCTGCCCAGCACCCGGCACATGATCGACCGGGCCGGGCTGGCCAGCATGCGCGATGGGGCCACGCTCATCAACACCGCGCGCGGCGCGCTGGTCGACCAGGACGCGCTGGTGCGCGAGCTGGTCACCGGCCGCCTTCACGCGGTCATCGACGTGACCGACCCGGAGGTGCCGCCGGCCGACTCGCCGCTGTACGACCTGCCCAACGCGGTGCTGACCCCGCACATTGCCGGCGCGCTGGGCAACGAGCTGCACCGGCTCGGCGCCTGCGCGGTCGACGAGATCGGCCGGTACGTGGCCGGGCTGCCGTTCGCGCACGGGGTCGCACCGCACGAGCTGGAGTACACCGCGTGATTCGCAACCCCGTGCTCCCGGGGTTCCACCCGGATCCCTCGATCCTGCGGGTGGGCGAGGACTACTACATCGCCACGTCCACCTTCGAATGGTGTCCGGGCGTCCAGTTGCACCACTCACGAGACCTGGTGCACTGGCGGCCGCTGGGCGGCATCCTCACCGACCGGCGGCTGCTCGACCTGGCCGGCGTGCCGGACTCCGGCGGCGTATGGGCGCCCGATCTGACGTACGCGCACGGGCTCTTCCACCTCGTGTACGGCGTGGTCGACACGTACGCGTCCGGCTACAAGGACGTGCGCAACTACCTCGTCACCGCGCCGTCGATCGACGGGCCGTGGTCGGACCCGCTGCCGCTGCCGGGGCGGGGCTTCGACGCGGCGCTCTTCCACGACGACGGCTCGACGTGGCTGCTGGGCATGGTCTTCGACTCGCGGCCGGGGCACGGGTTCTCCGGCATCGATATCCAGCTGCTGGAGCACGGCAAGCCGGTGGGCGCGCCGCGCACCATCTTCGAGGGCACGGTGCCGCTCGTCGAAGGGCCGCACCTGTACCGGGTGGACGGCTGGTACTACCTGATGGTGGCCGAGGGCGGCACAGGGTACGAGCACGGCGTGACCGTCGCCCGCTCGCGTGACCTGTTCGGGCCGTACGAGCCGGATCCCGACGGGCCGACGATGACCGCCCGGCACGATCACACCCTGGCGCTGCAGAAGGCGGGCCATGGCAGCCTCGTGCGGGCCCAGGACGGCTCCTGGTACATGGCGCACCTGGCCGCCCGCCCCTACACCCAACGGGGCCGGTGCGTGCTGGGCCGGGAGACCGCGATCCAGCGTGTCGAATGGGTCGACGGCTGGCCGCGCGTGGCCGGTGGTGTGCCAGCGGTCGAGGTGCCGGCTCCCGATCTACCGCCGCACCCGTGGCCACCGCAGGATCAGCCGTGGAGCACACTGCGCCGGCCGGCGTCGCCCGACTGGCTCACCATCGACGGCGGGCGCATTCGGATCCATGGTGGACAGTCGCCGTACGGCACCCGCACTCCCAGCCTCGTCGGGCGGCCCGTGACCGACCTGCGGTGTGCGTTGGAAGCCACGATGGCGTTCCGGCCCGGCTCGGTGCACCAGGCGGCCGGCGTCACCGGGTACTACAACTCCCGCAACTGGTACTTCCTGTGCGCGACCACCGACGGGCTTGAGCTGGTGGTCAGCGACAAGGGCGCCCGCACCGCGCACCGGGTCAGCCACGAGGTGCCCGGGCGGGTCGCGCTGCGGGTCGAGTTCGACGGGCCGGTCGTGCGGTTCGCCAGCGACACCGGCGGCGGCTGGCAGACCGTCCCCGTCGAGCTGGACGCGACCGTGCTCTCCGACGAGTACGCCGACGAGTTCGTCGATGGGCTGGTGCGGTCGTTCGGCTTCACCGGGGCGTTCGTGGGGCTGTGGGTGCACGACCTGGCCGGCGAGGGCGCGGTGGCCGAGTTCGACGCCGTGACGTACCGGGCGGGCTGACGTGCGGCCGCACTACCGCGACTCGGGCACCGGCCAGCCTCTGCTGCTGGTGCACGGCTGGGGCGGCGACTCGCGGGTGTGGGACCCGATCCCGCTGCCCGGGTACCGGGTGGTGGCCGTCGACCTGCGCGGGCACGGGCGTTCACCGGTACCCGATGAGGGGTATCGTCCGGCGGACCTGGCCGCCGACCTCGCGGAGCTGGCCACCGACCTGCGCCTGGGTCCGGTTGTCGCGATTGGACACTCCATGGGCGCGCAGGTCGTCACCGCGCTCGCGGTCGAGCACCCCGGCACCGTCGACGCGCTGGTCGTCGTCGACCCGGCGTACGGCGCGGACGCGGCCGAGGAGCGGCTGTTCGAAGAGCGGCTGTCGGCGGTACGGGAGGGCGGCGCCGCGGCAGTGAGCCATCTCGGCGACCTGCCGCCCGACGTGCGCCGGCAGTTCCTCGCCACCCCCGGACACGTGCTCGCGAAGTGCTACGCCGGCATGTACACCGACCCGGGCGCGTTCGGCGCCCGCCCTGCCGCCGAGCGCTACCTGCGGCGCCGTGCCTGCCCTGTGCTGTGCCTGCGGTCGCTGGCGGAGCCGGCCGCGTGGGAGGCCGCGCTCGGCGGGCATCCGCTCTCGCGCGTGGTGGTGTGGGCGGGCACCGGCCACTTCCTGCACCTCGAACGCCCCGCCGCCTTTGCAGCCCTACTGACCAGGTGGCTCTCCACCCTGGAAGGCGATGTGCGAGGCTGGCGGCGTGGTGGAATCCCCAGCTGAGGCACCCGTGCTGCACCGCGCGGCGCGCATCGAGGACGCGCTGCACGCCGTGATCGAGCGCTGGCTGCGGCGGCGCGGCTGGCAGAGCACGATCGTGCCGTACACCGGCTACGGCGCGCCCGGCTGGGTGCGGGTGATGGGGCGGATCATGGTGACCCGCCCGGGCGGCGCGCCGCGCAAGCGCCCCGGCAAGGTCCGCGGGTGGCGCAGCTTCACGACGGTCTCGGCGAAGGACGCGCCGTTCGTGGTGGAGATCGACGGCAAGCGATATGAGGCGCACGCGAACCGGGGCGGGTTCATCGACCTGACCGTCGACGCCGACCTCGAGCCCGGCTGGCGCAGCGTGCGGCTCTCCACGCCCGGAGGTGGCGAGATCGAGGCCCCGGTGCGGATCGCCGACCCGGCCGTCCGGTTCGGGCTGATCTCCGACATCGACGACACCGTCATGGTCACCCGGCTCCCCCGGCCGCTGCTGGCGGGGTGGAACACGTTCGTGCTCGACGAGCACGCCCGCGCCGCCGTCCCCGGTATGGCGGTCCTGTACGAGCGGCTCGTCACCGCCCACCCCGGCGCCCCGGTGCTGTACCTGTCCACCGGCGCCTGGAACGTCGCGCCGGCCCTGAACCGGTTCCTGTCCCGCCACCTGTACCCGGTGGGGCCGCTGCTGCTGACCGACTGGGGGCCGCAGAAGGACCGGTTCTTCCGCAGCGGCAAGCAGCACAAGCTGGCAGCGCTGGAGCGGCTGGCCCGCGAGCTGCCGTGGGTGCGGTGGCTGCTGGTCGGCGACGACGGCCAGCACGACCCGGAGATCTACCGGACCTTCGCCGCGAGCCATCCGGAGCACGTGGCCGCGGTCGCTATCCGGCACCTCTCCCCAACGCAGGCAGTGCTGGCAGGTTCGCTTCCGTCGGATGCCGGCAGCGCACCCGTCGAGTCCGACGAGGCCGGCAAGCGCTGGCTTGCCGCCCCCGACGGCGCCGGCCTGTGGTCGCTGCTGGAAGGCACCGACCTGCTCAACCCCGCCTAGCTAGGCCCTGTCCTGTCGATCATGGCCGGCCATGATCGACAGGACAGGGCCTAGGACGGGGGCGCGAGCTCGCTGGTGTAGGTCACCAGGGGGCGACCGCTCACGTCGTACACGACCAGGCGGCCGTGGGACAGGCTGGCGGAGCGGAACGAGAAGACCCGGTGTTCCGGGTACAGGGCCAGCAGTGGAATGTCGCGCGGCGACCCGCCGGGCGCCGAATGGTACTCCAGCCGGCCCACCCGCGCGTCGACCACGCCGTTGACGCGCACCTTCGTCTTCTCCGCCGTCACCAGGAACCGGATCGCCCGGGGCCCGATGAAGTCGGCGCAACCGGCCCGTTCGTGGCACACGTAGAAGTATCGCGGATTGCTCGTGTGCTCCCAGCTGTACGCCTTGAAGGTGGGGTCGGCGGCCGCGGGCAGCGGTTGCACGGCGACCACGGCGAGCGCCGTCGCGGCGGCGGTGGCGACCGCCCAGCGGCGCGCGCGGCGCGCGGCCTGGCGATGGGTAGCGGCGGCCACCGCGACGCCGCCGAAGCCGAGCACGCAGACGCCGACGGTGCCGACGGCGCGCGCGTTCTCCAGCGCGAACTGGATGCCGGGCGTCAGCGCGAACCCGCGCAGCACCACGCCGAGCGAGACCACCATCGCGGTGAGCAGCGCGACGCCCGCCACCCGGCGGGCGGTGCCCTGGGTGGCGATCAGCAGCATCGCGGCGAGCACCGGCCAGATCTGGTGGTGCGTCCAGGAAACCGGTGAGGCGGCCACGGTCGCGCAGCCCACCAGGACGGCCGCGCGCGCCACGTGTCCACTGTGCTCGATCTGGCGGGCGCGCAGCAGCGCGATGCCGCAGATGACGGCGACGAGCACGGCCCATACCAGCGGCAGGGCCTCCGGCGACAGGCCGAGCCGCAGCAACGCGCCCTGGACGGACTGGTTGCCGAGCGAGGCCAGGTTGCCGATGCGGGACGTGTCGGCCATCGTGCCGGTCCAGAACGTCATGCTCTCCGACGGCAGCAGCAGCGCGCCCACCGCCGCACACGCGACGAACGCGCCGCCCGCCCGGGCCGCGTCACGATACCGGCCGGCGACGAGGAAGTAGACGACGAACAGCAGCGGGGTGAGCTTGATGGCGGCCGCCACCCCGACGAACAGGCCCCGGTGCCGGGCCGGTGTCAGACCGATGCCGTCGACCAGGGCCAGCAGCACGATGAACACGCTGACCTGGCCGAAGCGCAGGTTGCTCTGGGCGGGCGCGGACAGCAGCAGTCCACATGCGACGGCCGCGACCACCACCGGGCGCCCGCCGCCGCACACGCGGCCGACGAGCACGCCGATCGCCGCGATCGCCGCGATCGTGGCCGCCAGCCAGGCCGCTTGCAGCAGGCCCTCGGGCACCAGCGCGATCGGCCAGAGCACGACGGCGGCGAAGGGCGGGTAGGTGAACGGGCCGCCGTTTTCCGCCACGAACTCGTACAGCGGCCGCCCGTCGTGCAGGTGCCGCATGGCGCCGTAGTAGATGTGCAGGTCGGAGAGCTTGGTGTCGCGCCGCGCCACCAGCACGCAGGACACCGCCGCTATCGCGGCGAAGACCGCCCACAGCGCGACCGCCGCCTTCCGTCCCCCGAAGCTCACCGCTCCATAATGGCGTGTGGCGGCGATCCGCGCCCGCCCCCCGCACGGCACCGCGGCCTCCTAGGCCCCAGGGCCCGCACGAGCGGAGCGAGCGCCAACCAGCACGGCCTTGGGGCCGGCGTCGTCTGGACTGAGGAGCGCAGCGACGAGGGAAGGCGACGCCTCCTAGGCCCCAGGGCCCGCGCGAGCGGAGCGAGCGCCAACCAGCACAGCCCCCGGGCCTGCGAGGCGCGGCAGCGCGACGGCCGTGCGGCCCGTGAGCAGCAGCAACAGCGCGTCGATCGGGCCGCGCAGCTCGGCGCCCTCGCCGGCCGACCAGGCGGTGTCGGTGGCGACCAGCCGCACGCCGCGCAGCCTGCGCCGCGCCCAGAAGGGCCAGCCCATCGTCCAGACGCGCGTGGCGCCGGCCAGCGCCGCGCCGGTCGGCATCGGCCGGTCGCGGCCGAGCGGCACGGCAATGTCCTGCACGTGTACGAGGATGTCGAAGAGGGCGTTGCGGTAGTTCGTGACCGCGGGCAGCGCCCGCGACGGCGCGAACTCGCGCAGCTCCGCCACGAGCCGCTCAGTGGGTCGGGCCGCGTGGCGCACGGCGACGTCGTGGTTGAGCCGGTGGAAGCGGCCGTGGGCGCGGACGCCCTCCTTGATCATGAACCACACGCCCGGCGGCTGCGAGGCCATGGCCACGTGGGCGGCGACGTCACGCACCCGCCACCCGTCGCACAGTGAGGGTGCTTCCCACTCGTCGACGGTCAGGCTTTCCAGCAGGTCGGCGAGGCTGAGTCGCTGCTCAGCAATGACGCGCCAGCTCTCATCCTTGTCCATGACTAGCCCTTAGTTTGGTAAGATTATCTGACTACTTTAATCAGCCACTCTGACTAAAGTCAAGGAGCATCAGTGGACGACACCCCGCTCAACCTGGGCTTACTTCTCTTTATCCCCTATCGGGCGATGGAGAGTCGCGTCTTCGCGGCCATGGCCGAGGCGGGCTTTGGCGACGTCACCCCGGCCCAGGCGCGGGTCTTCCAGCGCATCGCGCCGGGCGGCAGCCGGCTGACCGACCTGGCCGAGCAGGCGCAGATCACCAAGCAGTCCGCGGGCTTCCTGGTCGACCAGTTGGAGCGCGCCGGCTTCGTGGAGCGCGCGCCCGACCCCACCGACGCGCGCGCCAGGCTGGTGCGCATCTCCGAGCGCGGGGCACGGGCCGTGCCGCTCGCGGCCGCGGTGGTCGCGGAGGTCGAGGCCGAGTGGGAGGCGCACCTGGGCAAGCAGCGGATGCGCCAGCTACGCGAGGCACTCACCCGCCTACGCGAGATCACCGATCCGTATCAGCGAGCGATGCAGTAACATCGTGTATCCAGATACACAGTGTTTCTGAAAGTAGGCGGCGGATGGCTCGGCTGACGCGGCACCAGCAGCAGGAACTCACGCACGAGCGGCTGCTCGTCGCCGGCCGGTCGGTCTTCCTGCGGCGCGGCTACCTGGCCGCGACGGTCGAGGAGATCGCCTCCGAGGCGGGTTACACGCGCGGCGCGCTTTACAAGCACTTCGGCGGTAAGGAAGGGCTGTGGCAGTCCATCGTGGAGGCCCGCGCGCGAACGCACCTGGAGCTGCTGGGTGCCGCCCTCGACCGGGCCACCAGCCGTGACGACCTGGTCGCGGCGCTCGACCCCAGCGCCATCGTCTCCGACGGCGAGGCCACCCGGTGGACGGCGGCTGCCGCGGAGCATCTCGCCGCGGTCACCGGCCACCCGCGGCAAGCCGAGCCTCTCGCGGATCTGCAACGCCGCCTCGACGACGCGCTCACCGCCCTGCTGACACAGCACTGCGGGCGGCTCGGCATCCAGCCGGCGGTGCCGCTCGCCCGCCTCGTCGTGGTGCTCGGCGCGCTCGGCGGCGGGCTCGCCCTGCGCCGCGTCCTCGACCCCAGCGTCGACACCGGCACGGTCACCGCCGACCTGCTGGCGCTGGCGCTCCCGGCGGCGGTGAAGGCATGAGCGACGAACCGCGCGGGGCCGAACGCCGGTCGGGGCTAATGGCGTGGCTGCGGCGGCACAAGCTCTTCGGCGGTGTGGGCGACGCGTTCTCGCGCGCCGACACCGGCCCGTACGCGGGCGCGCCGCGCAACCCCAACCTCAGCCCCGACGACGGCAGCCGCGCGTACTCCGTCGTCCGCTACACGACGGACCAGCGCCACTGGGAGGCCGACTCGTGGCTCTGGCAGTCACACATGCCCTCCGCCCAGCGCCGCCGCGACGCCGCCCAGAAGAGCGTCCTCTGAGGATGGATGGCACACTTCGCCGGCACGCTGCGCAGGGCTTCGCGGTGCCAATGTCGCTGTCGGCCGCCCGCGGTGTCCGGGAGTTCAACGCCCGTCTGGCCTGACGCTGCTCGCCGTCTGCGTTTACCCGGTCACGAGCCCGGGTGAGCTCCTTCTCCTTCGCCAGAAGCTGCCTGCGGGCGGCGAGCCACTCCTCGCGCGACACCTCCCCGCGGAGCTTCCCTGTATAGCAATCATTCGGTTGCTAACCACGCCATTGCAACCGGATGATTGCGTCAAGCGCGGCGCCCCGGCCTGACCCGCGGTTCACCGGCACCTTACGTGCGGCGTGGCGTACTGCAACCTGGACGGCCAGCGGGTCGTAACCATGTCAGGCGCGGTGAGAGCGGGGAGGGAATGCGGGACACACACAGCTTCGACGAGTTTTACCGGAGCACGTCGGTGCGGCTCATGCGGTACGGGTACGCGGTCGTCGGCGATCTCGCCGAGTCACAGGATCTCGTGCAGGAGGCGTACACCCGGGCCTGGCAGAGATGGCGGACCGTCGCCACCCATCCCAGCCCCGAAGCGTGGGTGCGGCTGGTCGTGACGCGGCTGGCCACAGACCGGTGGCGGCGGCTCAACCGCTGGCGCGCGACCCTGCTGCGCGCCGGTCCACCGGAGCCCGTGCGGCCACCCAGCGAGGACACCGTGCTGGTGGTGGGCGCCCTGCGGCAGTTGCCGGTGGCGCAGCGGCAGGCGCTCGCGCTGCGCTATCTGTTCGACCTGCCGGTCGCCGAGATCGCCGCGGAGACCGGCGTGGCGGTCGGCACCGTCAAGTCGTGGCTGTCGCGCGGCCGGGCCGGGCTCGCCGAGGTACTGGCGGGCGCCGGAGCGGCCAACGGGACGTGGGAAGGGAGCGGGGATGGCTGACTTCGACCGGGCGTACCGTGCCCTCGCCGACGAGGCGGACACCGTACACCTGGCTCCACCGACCGAAGTGCGCGCCCGCGCCGACCGTCGGACCCGGATGCGGGTCGTGGCGGCGGTCGCGGCCGCCGCGGTCGCGGTCGGCGGCGCGACCGGCGGCACGCAGTGGCTGCT
Source organism: Micromonospora sp. CPCC 206061 (assembly GCF_036906915.1). Taxonomy (NCBI): domain Bacteria; kingdom Bacillati; phylum Actinomycetota; class Actinomycetes; order Micromonosporales; family Micromonosporaceae; genus Micromonospora; species Micromonospora sp. CPCC 206061. The sequence goes on along the minus strand of NZ_JBAKHX010000046.1, from coordinate 27,173 downwards.
GCGCGCGGACTCCGGACCGCCGGTGACGCCCGGCGACACGCCCACCGCGACGCTGTCGCCGACACCGCCACCGGCCACACCACCCACACAGGCCGCCTCGCCGAGCGCGTCCGCGCCGGCGTCCGGCGTGGTGGACCCGCAGGCGAGCGCCAGCGCGACCGGCCGCGCCATACCGCGCTCCATTCCGGACAGCGCCTTCCTGCAGGACGGGATGATCGACGGCCTGCTCGGCGACGAGCACCTACCCGAACTGTGTGGCGCGACCTACAAGAGCGAAGCCAAGATTCAGGTGCGGCGAAGCAAGCACGTCACCTACTACATCAATCCCACGGAGGGTTCGACACCGGAGGGTACGTTCAACGAGACCATCACCGTGTACAAGGCGAGTGCGGCCAAGGAATTCATGGCACAGCTGCGCTCGGTCGTGGCCGGCTGCGCGAGGGACGGCGACGACCGGTACAAGATGGTGTCGGCGACGAAGCGCGGCGACGACTCGTTCATGTTCGAGAAGCGCTATCCCACTGTCGACCCGGACGGCAACCCCACCGGGGGCGACGACGTCCGCCTCATCTCGGTGGTGCGCGTCGGTGACGTGGTGATGGTGCTCTACGAGCGCGGCTGGGAGGCCGGCTGGTCCGCCGATCCCGACGTCGTGGGCAGGTACACCGCGACGGCGCTGACCCGGCTGAACAGTTGGCTCGGCGGGCGGTAGGGTCGAACGATCGATACGGACCTGCCGCACACCCGCGCCACACTCGCCGACGACCTGGCTTCGCTCGGGGTGCGGCGCGGGTCTGTGCTGCTGGTCCACTCTTCGCTGAAGTCGCTCGGCTGGGTCTGCGGTGGGCCGGTCGCGGTGGTCCAGGCGCTGCTCGACGCGCTCGGCCCCGACGGCACGCTGGTCGCGCCGACGCACACGTCCGACAACACCGACCCGGCTGGCTGGCAGCACCCGCCGGTGCCGGAGTCGTGGTGGACGGTGATCCGCGAGCACACGCCCGGATTCGACCCGGCGCTCACCCCGAGCCGGTGGATGGGCCGGATCGCGGAGACGGTGCGCACGTGGCCGGGAGCGCGGCGCAGCGACCACCCGCAGGTGTCGTTCGCGGCAGTCGGCCCGGCGGCGCAGGCCGTGACGGCGGGGCACCGCCTCGACGACATGTTGGGGGAACACTCCCCCGTCGGCGCCGTCTACCGGCTCGACGGCGACGTACTGCTGCTGGGCGTCGGGCACGACGGCAACACCTCGCTGCACCTGGCCGAGTACCGGCTGCCGGATCCGCCGCGCAGGTGGGAGGGCTCGGCGGTGCTCGTGCCCGGCGGTGGCCGGGCCTGGACGCGGTGGGAGGACGTCGCCACCGAGGAGGAGGACTTCGAGCGGTTGGGCGCCGCCTTCGAGGAGAGCGGCAGCGCCCGCACCGGTCGGGTGGGCGACGCGGCGTGCCGCCTGATGCGGCAGCGGCCGCTCGTCGACTTCGCGGTGGAATGGCTCGCGGTGAACAGGGCTACGGCGTAAGCAGCGCGCGAACGAGCTCTCTCGGCAGGCCGTGGGTCTCGTGCAGGTCCTGGTAGTCGCTCTCGCCGAGCGGGCCGCGCGACAGCCGCCGGGACACCACGCGCCGCCCGCGCCGTACGAGGTCACCGAAGCGCTCCTGCTCGCCGAGCAGCACCTCGCGTACCGGTTCGACGCCGATGGACAGTCCGAAGTGGTCGATGGTGTGCCGGATCGGCTGGACAGGCAGGTCGGACAGTGTGCGGCTGGGGTCGTCGCGCCACAGCGTGGTGAGCACGCGGCGTACCAGCCGGCGCAGCACGTACCCGCGGCCCGTGTTCGAGGGGCGCACGCCGTCGCCGATGACCACAATGGACGAACGCAGGTGGTCGCGGACGATCCTGGTCGAGGTCTCGTCGAGGGGCCACAGCCGGGGCACGGTAGACGTCCACGGCTCGAAGACGTCCACCTCGTACACGGAATTCTTGCCCTGTAGGACGCCGAGCAGCCGCTCCAGCCCCAGCCCGGTGTCGACGCCCGGCCGCGAAAGCGGCCGCAGCGTCCCGTCCTCTTGGCGGTCGTACCGCATCTGCACGTGGTTCCACACCTCGACCCAACGGTCGTCGGTGGTGGGAGTGCCGCGCGGCGGCGTGTCACCGGTCCACACGAAGATCTCCGAGTCCGGGCCGCACGGGCCGGTGGGGCCGTTGGACCACCAGTTCTCGTCACCGGTCAGCTCGACGGGCAGCCCGAGCTCGCGCCAGGTCTCCAGCGACCGCGTGTCCGGCCCGACCTGCCCGTCCCCACCAAACACCGTGACGTGCATCCGGCTGGTATCGAGGCCGAAGCCGTCGCGGAGCAGCTCGAAGCCCCATCGCACGCTCTGCTGCCCGTCGTAGTCGCCGAGCGACCAGGAGCCGAGCATCTCGAACACGGTCAGGTGGGTGCGATCTCCGACCTCGTCGAGGTCGGTGGTGCGCAGGCAGCGCTGCACGTCGACGAGGCGGCTGCCGAGCGGGTGCGGGCGGCCGGTCAGATACGGCGTGAGCGGATGCATGCCGGACGTGGTGAACAGCACCGGATCGCCCGGTGGCGGGATGAGCGAGGAGCCGAGGACGCGGCGGTGGCCGCGCTCTTCGAAGAACTCGACGAAGGTGCGGATGGTCTGTTCGGTGTTCATGGCGGGTCCTTCCGTGGAGATGGCCGGAAGGCCCGCGCGGTGCGGCATGTGGACACAAAACACCGGCGAGCCGTTTCCGGCCGCCGGTGGGTGGTCTGCGAGGAGGTCAGGCAGCGGCGACCGTCGAGCTGGCAGCTCGCGCGGTCGCGGCGGTGTGCGTCCTCATGTCTCCACGGTAGCGCGGCGAGCGGTCACCGCGCGCGCCCTATTCCAGCGCTCCGCCACGACCGGCTGGCCGAGCAGGATGCCGCCGAGCACCAGGACGAGACCGCCGACCTGGTGCGCGGCAAGGCGCTCGCCGGCGACGGCGGTGCCGAGCAGCACGCCGGTGACCGGGTTGAGCAGCCCGACCAGGCCCACCGTGCCGGCGCCGAGGTGCCGCAGGCCGGTGAACCACGCCGCGAACGCGACGGCGGTCGCCACCACGGTGACGTACCCGAATCCGAGCACGGCGGGTCCGTCGAGGGCGGGCGGCGCGCCCTCCACCGCGAGCGCCGCCGGCACGAGGACGAGCCCGCCGGCGATCAGCTGCCAGGCGGTGAGCGAGAAGACGTCGACGTCCGCGCTCCATTTCTTGGCGAGCACGTAGCCGAACGACGACATCGTCATGGCCGCCACGGACGCGAGGACGCCGGTGGCCGAGATCGCGCCGCTGCCGTCGAGCAGCATCAGGGCGACACCGGCGATGCCGATGAGGGCTGCGAGTACCCGGATCGCGCGCGGCCGTTCGGACAGCGCCGCCCACGCGAACGCCATCATGACGACCGGCGAGGTCGCCATGATGGTCGAGGCGACGCTGGTGGGCAGGGTCTGCGCGGCCAGGTACACGAGGGCGAAGAACGCGCCCATGTTGAGCGCGCCGAGCACCGCGGACCGCCACCACCAGGAGCCGCGCGGCAGCCGCCGGCGCACGAGCAGGAGCAGCAGGCCGGCGGGGAGCGCCCGGATCGCGGCGCCCCAGATCGGGTGGTCGGGCGGCAGGTAGCGGTGGGTGACGAGGTAGGTGGCGCCCCACGTGACCGGGGCGAACGCGGTTACCAGTACCCACCTGAAGTTACCTTCCATGGAAGGTATAGTAGCTTCCATGGAAGATATCGGCCCTGACGATCACGTCACACGCATCCAGCGGGCATGGGCACGGGAGCGGCCCGACCTCGACGTGACACCGCTGGGCGTGATCGGGCGGCTGCACCGGCTCGGCGGCCACCTGACCGAGCAGCTGCTGGTCGTGTACCGGCGCTTCGGGCTAGGTGAGGGCGACTTCGATGTGCTCGCGGCACTGCGGCGCGCGGGCGAGCCGTTCGAGCGGGCGCCCGGCGAGCTGGCCGCCTTCACGATGGTCACCACCGGCGCGATGACCAAGCGCATCGACCGGCTCGAGCACGACGGGCTGGTCACCCGCCGCCCCAGCACGACCGACGGCCGGGGCCGCGTGGTCGCGCTCACCGCCGCCGGCCGCGAGCTGATCGACCAGGCTTTCGCGGCGCACGTACGCAACGAGCACCGGCTGCTGGATTGCCTGTCGGCCGAGGAGGCCGCCCAGCTCCAGGGGCTGCTCGCCAAGTGGCTGGCGTGCTTCGAGGAGCCGGGAGACCTCTCGCGATCCGGGCCCGCGCGGTAGGGTCCGCGGCATGGTCGCCCGCGGCTTCGCCGTCGACGCGCAGCAACAGCGCGCCGACGATGGCCTCCCGGGCGCCGTCACCGTCGATATCGGACAGTTCGCTCACCGCGAACCCGAACCGCTCCCCCGCCTGGTCGCCCGCCAGGTATGCGGGAAGGCCGGCGCCGCCTCGGTCGCCGCGGCTGCGGGTGCCGCACCAGCGGCCGCTATCAGTACACCGGCAGCGTAAGCACCCACCGCCCGGCGTGCCGTCGTCGATGACATCCGTCTACCCCCTCGTGCCGGCGGCCCATCCACGTCCGCCACTGCCTGGAGGCTAGGCCGGCGCGAACGCGGGCCGCTGTCACGCGCGTGCTCACTTCGACGACTCCCGCTCGGAGGGGGTGGCGTCCGCGACTCGGATGTCGTTGGTGAGTCCGATGACGCCGGGGATGTTCCTGACCGCCCGCGACGCGGCGTCGCGCTGGTGCCCGAAGGCGACGTCGCCCGACAGAGTGACCACTTGACCACGGACGTCGGCCCGGACCGCGCCCATGGGCACGTCGGCCGCCGACTCGAGCCTCTGGTTGGCGATATCGGCGATGTCGGCGTCGTCGACGCCGGGCACACCACGATCGCGCACCACCAGCTCGTCGGCGACGGCACGCACGCCGGGAATCCGCCCAACCCTTCGCTTCGTCACCTGGCGGTCGACGGTGCCGTCCACCTCTCCGTGCAGCGTCACCATGCCCGCCTTGACCACCACGGCGACGTGAGCCGCTTCCAGACCGGGCATGCCCTCCAGCTCGCCGGCCACGTCGGCCTGGATTTCCCGATCGGCCCTACGGCTCTGCTGCGTCATACCATCCACCATGACCCCGCGCCCGAGAAAGCGCCAGCGCCGGCCGCCGCCGTTCCCGCCGGAACAGGTGTACGGTTGGGGCATCCGGATTCGACGACATCCCAATCCTGAGGTGCCCGCACACCGGCCCGATCACCAGAGCGGATGTCCCGTCGGGCCCACGGGGCCGTTAGCCGCTGTCCAGGGCGATGCACCGAGGAGCAGCACATGGCCTACCTCAGCGACGTGAACCTGCGCGCTGTTCTCGTCGTTCTTGTCGCCAGAGCGGGCGGCTCGATCGAGATCACCAACGAGGAACTCTACGGGGCCATGATGCCCGGCGGTGGCCATCACGAACGGTTCCTCCTCGCGGAGACCGAATCGGGCATCCAGCTGTCGATCCAGCCGTCACAACAGGAAAAGGCCGGCTCTAGCTGAGCCACGGTGAATATGAGGTGGAGTGGATTGAATACTGACGTCCCGACCTCGCTGCTCTACCTGCTGACCGTCGGTCGAGACAAGGAACTCGTCCTTCGCCTGCACGACGATGCGGTGACCACCGAGACGCTGGCGGCCTGGATGCGCGAGCGTGCCGTCCGGGCGCTCACCGTGTCGCGCCTCGGCGACGACGCGACGTCCACCCTGCTGATCAACTTTGGGCACATCGTCGGCGCGCGCCTCGCCACATACAGCGACACCAGGACCGGCTCGTTCTGACCCGTTCCGCGACATCGTCCGCCGGTCCCACACGCTGACCGGCGGGCGTCCTTCCACGCGTGAGGCCCGCAGCCATCTGACGCGGCGGCCCGATGACCGGAAGGCACCATATGGCCGGCACGTTCGGTTTCCTCAGCACGCATCCACCGACCCACTGTGGACTGGCCACCTTCAACTCCTCGCTGGCGACGCACCTCACCGCGGGCGGCGCGGCCGGAGGCGTCGTACGCGTCACCGCTGGCGGTGACGACGACCAGGCGGCCCGCACGGGACGGCTCGGACCATCCGACCTGGACGTCGTGCACACATGGTCCGCGCGAAGCCCGGCCGGCTGGTGGGATGCGGCCGCGGCGCTCAACAACTTCGACGTCGCCATCGTCCAGCACGAATACGGCATTTACCCCGGGCCCGATGGGGCCGACGTCCTGCCGCTGCTGCGGCAGCTGGCCGTGCCCAGCATCGTGGTCCTGCACACCGTGCTCGCCCAGCCCACCGTCGCGCAGAAGGAGGTACTGGAGCAGATCGTGGCGGCGGCGAGCGCCGTCGTCACCATGACCGACACCGCCCGCGACCGTCTGCTCGTCGCGTACGCCGTCGACGCCGCCAAGGTCACCGTGATCCCGCACGGCACCGCCGACCACGCCTCGGCACCCACCGAGCCACACGAACGCCCGCACCTGCTCACCTGGGGACTGCTCGGGCCGGGCAAGGGAATCGAATGGGCGCTACGCGCCGTCGCTCGGCTCCGGGACCTCAAGCCGACACCCAGCTACACCATCGCGGGTAGGACCCACCCCAAGGTGCTCGAGCACGAGGGGGAGGCCTACCGCGAGGGCCTGCATCGCCTCGGCGGGCTGCTGGGAATCTCGAACACGGTCCAGTACCAGCCGGTATACCGCGACGTCGACGCCCTCGGGCGGCTGATCCGCTCCGCCGACGTGGTCGTGCTGCCCTACGACTCCCGTGAGCAGGTCACCTCCGGCGCCCTCGTCGAGTCGGTAGCCGCCGGGGTTCCGGTCATCGCCACACCCTTTCCCCACGCCGTTGAGCTGCTCACAGACGGCCCTGGCCTGCTCGTCCCCCACCAGGATCCCGCGGCACTGGCCGCGGCCATCCGGCGGATCCTGTGCGAACCCGGCCTCGCGGCCAGCCTCGCCAGCCGCACCCGCCAGCTGACACCGACGTTGTTGTGGCCGGCCGTGGCGGCACGCTACGCCGCGCTCGCCAGGCAGGTCGCCGCCGCCGCGCCGCCCGCCGTAGCCGCGGCATCGGCATGACCGCACCCAGTGTCGCCACACCGACCATCGGCATCGCCGCTCCCGACCCGAGCTTCGCGCACCTGGCGCGGTTGACCGACGACACCGGCATGTTCGAGCACGCGCGGCACGCCATCGCACGCCGCCAGCACGGCTACTGCACCGACGACGTCGCCCGTGGCCTCGTCGTCGCCAGCCGCGAACCCGACCCACCCGCCACCGTGCTGCGACTCGCGGAGTGCTACCTCACCTTCCTGAGCCACGCTCAGGACGGCAGCGGCGCCTTCCACAACCGGCTCGCCCATGATCGCCGCTGGACCGACGAGCCCGGCCTCGGCGACTGGTGGGGGCGGGCGCTGTGGGGTCTGGGCACCGCCGCCGCGCGCAGCCCCGCACGGTGGGTCCGCGATGAGGCACTGGTCATGTTCGGCCTCGGCGCCACCCGGCGGTCGCCCTCGCCGCGCGCGATGGCCTTCGCCGGCCTCGGCGCCGCCGAGGTCCTCCGCTGCCACCCGAACGACCCAGCCGCGACCGCCCTGCTGGCCGACGCGGCCACCGCCGTGGGCTTGCCCGGACAGAGCGCGAACTGGCCATGGCCACAACAGCATTTGGCGTACGCCAACGCCGCCCTGCCCGAGGTCGTGATCGCCGCCGGCCACCACGCCGGCGACGAGCGGCTGCTCGCCCGCGGTCTGCGGATGCTGACCTGGCTGCGCGACATTCAGCGCGTCCATGGCCACCTGTCCGTCATCCCCGCCAGCGGCTGGCAGCGCCACGCCGCACGTGCCCTGTTCGACCAGCAACCGATCGAGGTCGCGGCCCTCGCCGACGCCAGCGCCACCGCGGCGGACGTCACCGGCGACGACACCTGGCACACCGGCGTACGAGAGTGTGTCGCGTGGTTCCTCGGCGACAACGATGCCGGCACCGCCATGTGGGATCCCGCCACGGGCGGCGGATACGACGGCCTGACGCCGTACGGACCCAACCTCAACCAGGGCGCCGAGTCGACCCTCGCCCTCGTCTCCACCCTGCAACACGCCCGGGGGCTGTCATGACCCACGCGACGCCGGAACTGGCCACCCGCCTGGACGCCGCGCTGTCCCCCGACCCGCGACGAGTCATCGTCAGGCTCTTCGTGCCCGGTGAGGACGCCGCGCCGGTGCGCACCCGCACCAGCGCACTCATCGAACGCATCGCCCGGCTCGGGGACGACGAGACGAGCCAGCTGCTGGACGAGACTCTGAAGCGCTTCGGCGACCGGCACCACGACCTCGAGTCGACCTTCCGGCACCACTACGACCTCGTCCACCACCGGGTCGCCCAGACCAGCGACCTGTCGCCCGCGGCCCGCCTGATCGTCGGCGCCTACTTCACCCACGAGTACTCCGTGGAAGGCGCCGCACTGTGCAACCCTTCCGTGGTCGCACACCCCGATCAGTCCGATCTGGACAACGGCCAGCTTCGGGTGGCGGTCAGCCTGCGCCAGATCGGCGAGGGACACCTGTCGTCGATCGGCTTCGCCACCGCCGTGCTCGGACCCGGCAGTCGCCTCGCCGTGGCCGACCGGTCCGGGCCGCTGGTCACCGGCCACCACGTCAGCACCCACTACCGGCGCGACCTGCTCGCCGCGGGACTCGCCGAGGCGGCGTGTGACAACGAGGTCTCCGCTACCGTCCTGGGAACCCTGCCCGAACGCTTCGACGACGCGGACCTCGAACGGGCGTTGGCGCGCCTCCCCGCTGACCTGCTCACCCGCACCAGTACCCAGAACACGCTGGAGCAACTGCGCCGCACCGTCGCCGCCAGCTACGCCATGACCTTCCCCGCTGGCGTCCCACTCCATCAACGAGTCATCTGGCCGGCCATACCCGCCGAGAGCAACGGGATGGAGGACGCGCGCTTCGTCAGATTCACCAACGACGAAGGGGTATCGACCTACCACGCCACCTATACCGCCTACGACGGGCACCGCATCGCGCCCCGCATGCTCACCAGTGACGACCTGCGCCATTTCCAGATGACCCCCATGCGCGGGCCCGCCGCACGCAACAAGGGCATAGCTCTGTTTCCACGCACAGTCGGAGGCCGCCAGCTCGCGTTGTGCCGCACCGACGGCGAGACCCTTGGCCTGACCGCCCTCGACGACGCGAACCGGTGGCAGTCACCGGTGCCGCTGCACGCGCCGCACCGCGGCTGGGAACTGATCCAGGTCGGTAACTGCGGGTCTCCCATCGAAACCGACGCCGGCTGGCTCGTGCTCACCCACGGGGTCGGTCCGATGCGCCGGTACGCCATCGGTGCCTTGCTGCTCGACCTCGACGAGCCGCACCGCGTCATCGCCGAGTTGCCCGGCCCGCTCCTGGCCCCCGACGAGACCGAACGCGACGGATACGTACCCAACGTCGTCTACTCCTGCGGCGGCCTGCTGCACGATGGCACGCTGTGGCTGCCGTACGGAGCCAGCGACGCCCGGGTGGAGTTCGCCAGCGCCTCGCTCACCTCGCTCATCGAGGCGATGAGCCAGTCTCCGCCCCCTCGAATCGCCCGGAACCGCGATATGCGGGAACATGGAGACATGCCGGGCCGACAGGTGCGGGTGGGGTGCGAGTTCGTGTACACGGCGGACGTGGCGACGCCGACCGTGTTCCAGGTACAGCCGCGGCACGGCGAAGGCGCCATCATCACCGGCCAGCACTGGTCCATCGCGCCCGACACGCCAGCGCGCAGCTACACCGACCTGTACGGCAACCCGTGCCTGCGACTGGTGCTCCCAGCCGGCAGGTCGACCCTGCGGTACGAGGCGACCGCGTCGGTGCCGGACACGACCGAGGAGATCGACCACTACGCGCCGGAACTGCCCCCGCAGGACCTGCCGGACGACACGCTGATCTACACGCTCCCGAGCCGATATTGCCTGCCCGACATGCTCGGCGACGAGGCGTGGACGCGGTTCGGTTCGCTGCCGCCCGGTTACGGGCGCGTCCAGGCGATCTGTGACCACGTCAACGGCCATCTTGAGTTCCGTTACGGCAGCAGCACGGCCCAGTCGACCTCCGCCGACGTCAACGCTTCCGGCTTCGGGGTCTGCCGCGACTTCACCCACCTGGCGATCTCGTTCTGCCGGGCGTTGAACATCCCCGCCCGGTACGTGTTCGGGTACCTGCCGGACCTGGACGTCGAGCCGGACACAGCACCGATGGATTTCGCCGCGTGGATGGAGGTGTGGCTCGGCGACCGATGGTGGACGTTCGATCCACGCAACAACCGTCCGCGCAAGGGCCGGATAGTCATAGGGCGGGGCCGCGACGCCTCGGATGTCGCGATGGCGACCACATTCGGCGGCCCGCGCCTTTCGTCCATGGCCGTATATGCCCATGAGACGGCCCGGGAAAAGTAGTCAGGACGACAACGATGCATGTCAACAAGTCCGAGATCATCGCGGTCCTGCGGTCCAGAGGGATGCATGACAGGGCAGACTGGGTCGACCGCGCGCTCCCCCGAGTCGTCGACACGCGCAAGCACAGCTCCCTGCTACGGATGCTCGGCGTCGAACCCGGCATCGACATCGGCGCCGACGCCAGCCGCTGATCACACGCCGGTGTAGCCACGGTGATCCGGGGTAAAGTGGGGCTTAGTTGCTCCAGACCCCGGCGACGTGTCAGTACGTCGATCGCCGGGGAGGGTTCCGTGAGCGCCATCGATACCGCCGTCACACGAGTACGTCCACGCAGCGACTACGCCGCCCTGCTGGCCGAGATACGGCGAGCCGGCCTGCTGGACCGGCGCCCCGTCTACTACACCGCGAAGACCGTCGCCAGCGCCGTACTGCTGGTCGGGGCATGGACGTTCTTCGTACTGCTCGGCGACTCATGGTGGCAGCTGGCCACCGCCGCCTGCCTGGCCGTCGCGTTCGCTCAGTTCGGTTTCCTCACCCATGACGCCGGGCATCGCCAGATTTTCCGGTCCAGGCGTGCCAACCATCTGATCGGGATCATTACCGGCAACCTGACCATCGGCCTCGCGTTCGGCTGGTGGGTGGACAAGCATCACCGCCACCACGCCCATCCCAACCAGGAAGGGCTCGACCCCGACATCGGCGGCAACAACCTCGCCTACACCAGCTCGCAGGTGCGCGGCCGGCGAGGGCTGGGCCGCTTCCTCGCCCGCCACCAGGGCGCCCTGTTCTTCCCGATGCTCATGCTGCTGGCGGTCGACCTGCGGGTGTCCAGCGGGAAGGCGCTGGCCCGACCCGACTACCGCCGCCGGGTACCCGAGACGCTGCTGTTCGGCCTGCACATCGCGGCCTACCTGACCGTCGTGCTCCTGGTGCTCTCGCCCCTTCAGGCCCTGGCCTTCGTCGCGGTGCACCAGGGACTTCTCGGCCTCTACCTCGGGTCGGTGTTCGCACCGAACCACAAGGGCATGCCGATCCTGTCCAGGGCCGACGACAGCGACTTCCTGCGCCGGCAGGTCCTGACATCCCGCAACGTGCATGGGGGGCGCTTCACCGATCTGCTCCTCGGTGGCCTCAACTACCAGATCGAGCACCACCTGTTTCCGAGCATGCCCCGCCCGTCGCTGCGCCGCGCGCAGCCCATCGTCCGCGCGTTCTGCGACAGCCACAACCTGCCGTACGCACAGACCAGCCTGCTCGACTCCTACCGTCAGGCCCTGCGACATCTCAAAGTCGTGGGCCGCGGCGGTGACCCGGTGACGGAGACGCCCAGCTGAGGCCGACATCGCCGCCGCGTCGTCGCTACCGGACACCGGGTGACTGGTCGACGGGCACCACGGCTGATGATCGGTCAATCGGACCGAACGGGTGTACGATGAAGGTATTCCGGACTCGACGACATCCCACCTTGAGGTGCCCGCCACACCGGCCTTTCCCCGTTAGGGGATGTCATGTCCAACGATCTGGACCGCGCCCGAAACGCGACCGCTGAGCCGACCGCTCCGGCCCGCCCCGCCCCCATAGCTACATCGCCGGCGGGTCGCGTGCCGCGCACGCGCACCAGCACGGCATGGTTCGGTATCTGTATCGCCGCGCTGCTGTTCGTGGTGCTGATCGTTTTCATGCTCCAGAACACGGCCAGCGTCGAGGTCAGCTTCCTGTGGATGCACGGCAGCCTGCCGCTGGCGCTGGCCCTGCTGGTCGCCGCCGTCGGCGCAGCGCTCCTGACCATGGTGATCGGCGCCGCCCGCATCACCCAGCTGCGCCGCCTGTCCCGCCGTCAGCGCCAGTAACCGGCGCCCCGGACATTCGGCGCACCCCCAGGCAACCGCACCCCCAACCAGCCCGTCGCCGGTCCAGACCGGCGACGGGCGGCAGGAGCACACCATGAAACTCACGACCGCCGCCGAACGCATGACGATCGTCTCCCTGACGCCGCCGTCGACCCCGAGGCTGCGGATGGAGTCCACGGGCTCGCGCCGCACCTTGCTGGACGGCGCGTGGTGGCCCCGCTCGACCGACCCGGTCGCGGAGCTGCCCGGCCTGATCCTGGCCATCGACGGGCTCCGGAGCCCCGTTACCCGCCTCGTTCTCGCCACCGCCGGCTGGGACAGCCACCCGCACCGCCTCGGCGTGGATGGCCGCGTCCTGCGGCTGGGCTACTTCATCAGCCAACCCACCAGCCTGTTGACCGCGATCTGCGTCAACAACGACCGCGTCGACCTGCTCGTCATCCCACCCCACACCGCCACCGGCACCGCCGATGCGGCGATGGTGCTGGCCGCCACCACCAACAACCAGATCCACGCCCAACACATCCTCCTGGCCGTCAGCACACCAACCCCACGCCCGGTCGGCGGCGCAGCCGAAGACGCCTGGGAGACCGAAGGCGGCCGCTACGGTTCCGGCGGGTTCTAAACCCTGGTTACCGGGGGCTGCGCGGGTTGGCACACGCTCCGTCTCGCGCCGGCCCGCGGGGCCGGCGCGGCGGTCAGCCCAATCACCCAGCTCAGTTTTCCCCATGTGACCGTGCCGCTTGGCTTCGACGCCAAGCGGTACCAACGGGCACGCTTGACTCGCCGGGCTACTCCGCCGCCGCCTCGTCTGCGACGAGTACCTCGGTGGTCAGGAACAGTGCGGCGATCGAGGCGGCGTTCTGCAGCGCGGAGCGGGTGACCTTGGCCGGTTCGACGATGCCCGCTTTGATCATGTCGACGTACTCGCCTGTGGCGGCGTCCAGGCCGTGACCCACCGGGAGTGAGTTGACCTTGTCGGCGACGACGCCGCCTTCGAGGCCGGCGTTGACGGCGATCTGCCGCAGTGGCGCGGTGAGCGCGACCCGCACGATGTTCGCGCCGGTGGCCTCGTCGCCGGTCAGGTCGAGCTTGTCGAAGGCGCTGGCCGCGGCGTTAGCTAGTGCCACTCCGCCACCGGGTAGCAAACCCTCTTCGATGGCGGCCTTGGCGTTGCGTACGGCGTCTTCGATGCGGTGCTTGCGTTCCTTGAGCTCGACCTCGGTGGCCGCGCCGACCTTGATCACCGCGACACCGCCGGCCAGCTTGGCCAGCCGCTCCTGGAGCTTCTCCCGGTCGTAGTCGGAGTCGCTGTTGTCGATCTCGGCGCGGAGTTGGGCGACCCGGCCGGCGATCTGCTCGGCGTTACCGGCCCCGTCGACGATGGTCGTCTCGTCCCTGGTGACGATGACCCTGCCGGCCCGGCCCAGCACGTCGAGTCCGGCCTTGTCCAGGGTGAGGCCCATGGCCTCGGTGACGACCTGGGCGCCCGTGAGGGTCGCGAGGTCGGCCAGCATCGCCGTACGTCGATCTCCGAAGCCAGGTGCCTTGACAGCCAGCGACGAGAACGTGCCACGGACCTTGTTGACGACCAGGGCCGCGAGGGCGTCACCTTCGACGTCCTCGGCGATGATCACCAGCGGCTTGCCCGCCTGCATGACCTTCTCCAGGATGGGCAGCAGGTCGTTCAGGTTCGAGATCCTGTTCTCGACGATCAGCAGGTACGGGTCGTCGAGAACGGCCTCCATCCGCTCCGTGTCGGTGACGAAGTACGGCGAGATGTAGCCCTTGTCGAAGCGCATGCCCTCGGTCAGTTCGAGTTCGAGGCCGAAGGTGTTGCTCTCCTCGACGGTGATGACGCCTTCCTCACCGACCTTGTCCATCGCCTCGGCGACGACCTCGCCGACCATCGGATCGGCGGCGGAGATCGACGCGGTGGCTGCGATCTGCTCCCTCGTCTCCACGTCCCGGGCCTGGCTTCTCAGCGCCTCGACCACGGCGGCCACGGCGGCTTCGATGCCGCGCTTGAGCGCGATCGGGTTGGCGCCGGCGCCGACGTTGCGCAGCCCCTGCCGCACGAGCGCCTGCGCCAGGACGGTGGCGGTGGTGGTGCCGTCGCCGGCAACGTCGTCGGTCTTCTTGGCGACTTCCTTGACCAGTTCGGCGCCGAGCTTCTCGTACGGGTCGTCGAGTTCGATATCCTTGGCGATGCTGACACCGTCGTTGGTGATCGTGGGCGCACCCCACTTGGCATCCAGCACGACGTTGCGGCCCTTCGGGCCCAGCGTCACCTTCACCGTGTCGGCCACGATGCTCATGCCGCGTTCCAGGCCACGGCGGGCCTCGTCGCCAAATACGATCAACTTGGCCATCTGCGTCGTCCTTTTTTCGTAGTGCCGAACGCGGCACTGATCGGACCGACCTGCGATGACCGCGACAAACGGTCCCCCTCCGGGGGCTCATCCCATTCGGTTGGCACTCACACAGGGCGAGTGCTAGCCACAGTCCAACATCTGTCCACCCAAAACACAAGTGCACGCAGCCGAAGGCGCGGCGGGCCGGATGGCCCGCCGCGCCTGGTACGCGTAGCGGCTTGGCTCAGGTGTATTCGCCGGTGCTGATGCTGATCCAGGAGGACCACGATGTGCAGTCCCAGTTCGGCGCGCTCGCGCCGTCGCGGGCGCACGAGGCGGACGTGGCTGGAAGGCCGCCGACGACAAGCGTGGCGGCGGCGAGTACGGTTCCCAAACGGGTTGCGAGTCTCACGACGTCTCCTCAACAGAGCGGGCCCGGCCGATGAATTCTCGTCCCGGCGCCGCACGACGAACGCTCGCGGAAGCGACTCTTGAGGCAATCTTGAACCTGAAAGACGACGCGGCCGTCCACAATGGCCGGCCGCGTCGTCAGGCCGGAGTCAGGAAGCGGGGACCGTGGTCGGGGTGCCGACGACCGCCGGGGCGATCACCAGCTTGTCGATGTCCGGGGCCCATCCGGACGGGTTGCCGAAGACCAGCGAACCGTCCGAAGTGGTCAGCGTCACCGGGATGGTGCGCTCCAGGAAGCTGTTCCACGCGTACGTGTACCGGAAGTAGGCGTATCCGCTACCGCCACCCGTCTCCGTCACGTCGAGCCGGCGGTCGACGACCTGTGGGTTGTAGTCGTGCCGGCCGCTGAGCTCCGCGTTGGCGTACGTGACGGCGATGTCGTAGTCGCCCGGCTTGTCGTAGCCGGCCGCGCGCGGCACCTCGAAGGTGTTCGCGGCACCGTTGCCGACGGATCCGAGCCCCTTGAGACCGGACGCGTTGCTGCCGGAGCCATCGGCGTACGTGGTGACCGCCGCCGCGCCGTGCCGGATGGTGTCTTCCGCCTGGATGGTGACCGCGGCGCTGTCGGCGTCCGGGGTGCGGGTCGTCGTGAGCTGCTGAAGCAGGATGCCGTTCTTCGAGCGCACCTCGACCTCGTTGATGCCCTGGCTCAGGTGGGCGCGCACGGTGGAGCGCCAGGCACCCGCCCGCCGCGGCTTGAACGTGGCGACCTCCCGGCCGTTGACCGACACCGTGGCGTCGGTGGCGGCGACGCTGCGGTAGTCCAGCGCCAGGTCGTGGTAGCCGGACTCCCACGCCTGCACGTACGCGTCGGCGCGGTCCTTCCTGCCCTGGATCGAGGCGTACCCGCGGGCGGCCGGCACGTCATAGGTGACGCGGGCGCCGCCGGTGTACCGCAGGGTGGAAGCGGGGTACACGGTGGGCTCGCCGTCGGTGACGTCGGTGAGCAGGAACTTGTCGAGGGTGATGTCGGAGTTCGGCAGCAATGTCGCACCGTCCAGGCTGGACCGCAGCGACACGGTGTGCTGGCCGGCGGTCAGCGGGATGGTGACCTCGACGCTGCCCCGGTACTGCCACTTCTGGTACGACGTGAGGGCAAGGTCGGCGGTGTACTGGATGATCGTCGGGTTGGCGCCGTCGACGAAGAGCGCGTGCCGTCCCGGGGTGCCGGGCGTCCCGCCGATCACCTGGAAGCGGTACCGGCCGTCGCGCGGCACGGTGACGGTCCAGTCGGCCTTCGACGTGGGCTTGTTGAACGAGCCGACATCGTGGCTGCCCGAGGCGAGGAACTTCCAGCCGCCTCCCGCCAGTGGGTCCTGGAA
Source organism: Micromonospora sp. CPCC 206061 (assembly GCF_036906915.1). Lineage (NCBI taxonomy): Bacteria > Bacillati > Actinomycetota > Actinomycetes > Micromonosporales > Micromonosporaceae > Micromonospora > Micromonospora sp. CPCC 206061. The sequence continues at coordinate 10,690 of NZ_JBAKHX010000046.1, read as the reverse complement.
GTACACGGTGGCGTCGGTGAGCGCGGTGTTCTCCGCCTCGACGCTGGACGTCCATACCGGACCGGCCGTGACGGCACGGTCCTGCGAGGGCGTGACGAGCACCTGGTACGCGGCGTACCGGTCGTAGGTGGGCACGTCGAGGGTGATCGACCGCTTGGTGAGGGCCACCCCGTCGAGCGCCTTGACGACGCGCGGCGCTCCGGAGACGCCCTCCGCCCCGGAGATGGTGATCTCGCGGACCTCGATGTCGACGACGTCATCGAAGACCCAGCGCGGGAGGCCGGACAGCTTCAGCGACACCGGCTTGCTGCCGCCGCCGTACAGGACGGTGGCGCGCTTGTTGCGGGTGTCGATCGCCCCGATGCCCTGGAGGGTGTCGACGCTGTTGAGCGCCGGCGGCGTGACCGCGACGGTCTTGCTGCCTTCCAGGTCGCCGTACCACTTGTACATCCACCAGCCGGCGTTGGCGGCGTTGGCGCGGGCGCTGTTGTCGTTGAAGTTGCCGGCGTAGTTCCAGTAGGCGGTCTGCCCGTCGATCTTCAGGTCTTCCATGATGGACAGCCACTGGATGAGCTGCCCGGGGGTGCCCATGTCGCGTAGCATCCCGAACTCGGTGACGTTGACGTGGATCGGGCCGATCCCAAGGTCCCTTTCGAGCTGGCGGTACGCGGCGTAGTTGGCGCGGAACGTGCTCAGGTTGTCGATGCCCAGCTCGTGCCAGATGAACACGTCGGGCAGCACGTTGTTGGCCTTGGCGTACGTGAGGATGTCTGCGGAGCGGCCCGGCTGCCAGCGGGTGTCGCCGGGGCCGCCGATGCGCGCGTGGCCGAGGCCGTGCCGCGCGTACACCTCCTGGATCTTGTCGTACGTGGCCTTCCAGTCGGCGAGGAACGTGTCCTTCAGCGTGCTCCAGTTGTTGTACCAGTTGCCGCCGTCCGGCTCGTTGAACGGGATGAACACGTAGTCGGTGGGCCGGGACGAGCGGGTGGCGACCGCCTCGGTGACGAACTCGACGACCTCCAGGTAGTCCCAGATCCCGTTGGGCGTCGACGTGTAGGTGCCGTCGGCCTGGTTGTACGTGCGGTCGTCGCCGGGGCGCCTGCCACCGTTGTACGACCAGTCCGGGTAGTAGTCCTGGACGTAGATGTACATGTCCTTGCCGTGCTTGGCGAAGAAGCCGTCTTCCACTTTGAGCGAGTCGCCGCTGGGGTGCTGCGTGCCGTACGGCGCCTTCTGGGAGGTGTTGGTGATGTGGGCGCCGTTGATGAGCGCCTGGGTGGGGGCTCCGTCGTCGCCGAACCCGTAGAGGGTGCCCGTCGCGCCGCCCCGGAAGTCTCCGGTGGTCTGCCCGAAGTCGACGCTCAACACGTCGGTGGTCTCATCAGCGGCCGCCGGCATGGATAACGTGCCTCCCACGAGCATGATGACGGCGCAGGTCGCCGTCAGCTTGGCAATCCGGTGCATCAAGTCTCCCTACTACTTCACAGCGCCGCTCGTGATACCAGAGATGATCTTGCGCTGGGCGACCGCGAACACGGCGATCAGCGGGAGGCTCATCAGGATCACGTAGGCGAAGATGAGGTGCCAGTTGTTGAGGTACAGGCCGGCGCTCGCGACCCGGAACAGGTTCAGCGGCAGGGTGTCGATCCGCCCGCCGATGACGAAGAACGCGTAGAACACGTCGTTCCACACGTACAGGCAGATGAGGATGGTGGCGGTTGCGAGCACCGGCCGCAGCATCGGCAGTACCACCTTGCGAAACACGGTCAGCGGGCCGGCGCCATCGATCTGCGCGGCCTCCTCCAGCGACTCCGGGATCGTCCGGACGAAGCCGGTGACGAAGAAGATGACCGTCGACATGTAGATTCCCATGTAGACGCCGATCATCCCGATCGCGGTGCCCGCCAGGCCGAGCTGGCGCAGCAGGAGCACCACGGTGACCACCGCCGGCGGCAGCACGATTCCGCTGATGCCCAGGGCGTACAGCACCGCGCTGAGGCGGGTGGCGCGCCGGGCCAGCACCCACGACGCCAGGCTGCCGAAGGCCAGCACCCCGAACACGGTGGGCACGACGACGAGCAGGCTGCCGAAGAACGCGGCGGGCACCTCGCCCTCCGTCCACACCTGGTGGAAGTTGTCCCACAGGTGCCACTCGGACGGCAGCGACAGGTTGGGGCTCAGGGCCTCGCCCCGCGACTTTCCGGCGGTCACCACGACGAGCCACAGTGGAATCCCGATGATGCTGGCCACCAGGAGGATCGCGACGACCGGTTGCAGCCGCCGCCAGATCTGGGCATCGCTGTTCACAGCACCGCCTCCCGCCTGCGCAGCACGTAGATCACTGGGAACGCCATCAGCGCGACCAGCAGGAACAGCACCAGGCTCATCGTGGTGGCCTGGGCGAACAGCCCTTGGCCGAAGGTGCGGTAGATGAAGATGTTCAGGATCTCCGTGGTGCGGGCCGGACCGCCGCCGGTGGTGGCCTGCACGACGTCGAATCCGTTCATCGAGCCCAGCAGCGCGGTGGCGACGTTGAACGTGACCGCCGGCGCCAGCAGCGGCGACCGGATCTTCCAGAACGTGCGCCACCGCGAGGCGCCGTCGATGCGGGCCGCCTCGATGATGTCTTCCGGGATCGTCTTGAGGCCCGCCAGGTAGATCAGCATCGACAGGCCCATCCACTTCCACGCGTGGATGACCGCGACCACCACGATCGTCCAGGTCGTGTCGCCCAGCCAGGCGTACGTGAACGGGTGCCCGGCGACCGCCTCGACGAGCTGGTTGAGGCTGCCCTCCGGCTTGAGCAGCGCCTGGAAGATGTATCCGACCGCGAGCGCCGACATCAACACGGGGATGAGGAAGAAGACCCGCGCGATCCGGTTGAGCCGGGTGTCCCGCTCCAGCAGCACGGCGAGACCGAACCCGAACAGGTTCTGGAAGACCGCCACCAGCACCGCGTACACGACGGTGATGCGCAGCGCCCGCCACAGCGTGCCGCTCGACGCCAGATCCTCGAAGTTCTCCAAGCCCACCGGGTTGATCTCGGCCTTGAAGCCGGACCAGTCGGTGAAGGCGTAGATGAAGTTGAACAGCGTCGGCAGGAAGAAGAACACCAGCAGGATCGCCAGCGCCGGTCCCAGAAACCACATCGGGTGGGTCTGGCGGTTGATCCTGCCGGTCGGGCGGCGCCCGGTCCGGGCCGCCGACGGGGTCGGCGGTCCGGACCGGTCCAGTGCCGGCGTGGTCTCTACTGTGGACATGTCAGAATCCGGGTGCCCCGGCCGCCTTGGCGAGCTGGTTGAACTGGTCCTGGGTCGCCGTGGCCACCTGCTCCGGCGTCATAGTGCCGGTGATCATGTCGGCCAGGTTGATGTACAGGTCGGGGTTGGCGACCGCGAGCGCCTGCATCGAGCCCACCGCGGTCGGCAGCGAGGCGTGCACGTCCAGCAGCGCCTTCGGCACGCTCGGCGGGTTCGGAACGGCGGTCTGGAGCGAGACGGTGTTGCGGTCGGCGATGAAGTCGGCGTAGCCGGGGCCCATCCAGTACGCCATCAGCTGGCGCGCCGCGGCCTCGCGCTTCGCGTCGCCGGTCTTGAACGCGACCAGAGCGTTGCTCTGGTCCGGGATGAACGTGCCGACGTTGCCGGACGGCGAGATCGGAAAGAAGCCGATCTTGGAGTCGAGGGTGGCGGTGTCGGCCTTGGCCTGGAGCTGGCCGAAGAACGAGTTGACCTGTACCACCATGGCGGTCTGGCCGGCGAGCAGCGCCGCGCCCTGGTCCTCGAACTTGGCCGTCTTGATGTTGGAGTTGAACAGCCCTTCGTCGATCAGCGCCTTGTACTTCTTGATCGCGTCGAGGATGGTCGGGTCGGTGAACTTCTCCTCACCGGAGTTGACCCTCTCCCAGAGCCCGGCCTTCGCGGCGTCGGCGAGCATGACCTGGATCCACCACTGGGTGCCCCAGCGGTCGGCGGCCATCTCGTAGAACGGCGTCACGCCCTTGCCCTTGAGCTGGCGTCCAACCTGGACCATCTCGTCGAAGTTCTTCGGTGTCGCCGTGATGCCGTTGGCGGCGAAGACCTCCTTGTTGTAGTAGACGCCCTCGACGGCCGGGCTGGTGATCAGCGCGGCGTATCGGGTGCCGTCCAGGATCCCGGTGATGTCCTTCAGGTCCGGCGACAGCTTCGACAGCCACGGCGCTTCGTCGAGCGTCTGGAGGTTCGTCTTGGCGTTGATGGCGGTCAGCATCGACGCGGTCGGCTGCCAGAACGCCAGGTCGGGCTTGTCGCCGGTGGCCACCTTCGTCTGGATGCCCTGCTCGTACGGGTCTGGGATGGTGACGACCTCGACCTGGGCGCCGGTCGCCTGCTGGAACCCGGCGATCACCTTGCTCGGCACGGTGTTGCTGTTCTGCGCCGCCCAGATCGTCAGCTTGACGCCGTCGAGCTTCGCGGTCGGGTCGGCCCAGGTGGCGGGGGTGTCGGAAGAGGTCTCCGCGGCGGGGTCGCTGCACGCCGCGAGACCGAGCGTGAGCGCCGCCGCACAGGCGAGGCTGATCCATCTCTTCATCGCGTTGGTCCTTCTGCGGGTCGGGGAACAATCCGGAAAACGCGCGCGGCAGCGGGCTCCGCGCCGGTGGGTGTCACGGTCAGCGAGCCGCTTTCCGGAGTCCAGGTGAGGCTCCAGGCGGGCAGCTCCCGCGGGTAGTGGACTTCGATGTCGACGTCCCGGCCCGAAAGGTGCGGCAGGGACAGGGTCGGGGGCGCTGCGTTCTTCGCAGGCGTTGTGGCGCCCCCGCGCCGCCACAACGCCAGGTAGGTGGTCTCGCCGGCGCGCAGCGCCAGGCTCAGCCACGGGTCGTCCCAGCCGGGCAGGCCGAGCGGCCACAGCGGCACCGTCGCCGCCAGGTCGGCGCGCAGCTCCTTGTAGGCGCGCACGCCTGCGCGCACGGACTCCAGTTGTGTGTCGTCCATGCGGTCCAGGCGACCGGACAGGTACAGCCGGCCGAGCAGGCCGGTGACCATGCTGTACGCGAGCTGCTCTTCGGACATGTCCGGCTGCGGGTACGCCCAGCTGGCTGACTGCTCAGGCAGCACGGACATCGGGGCGGCGGCGGCGACCGGCGGGTAACGCAGGAAGTCCTGCTGGTCGCTTGTGGACTGGAGCTGCAGCCGCGACAGCATCGCGTAGTCCATGCGCATGGCACCGGAGGCGCAGTTCTCCAGGGTCACGTCCGGGTGCCGGTCGAGTAGACGATCCAGCCATGCCAGATGGGCCCGGTTGTGTTCGAGCAGGCCGTCGCCGGCGCTGTCGGCCAGCAGGTCGGTGCCGGCCCCCGGGTCGATGTTGTAGTCGAGCTTGAAGTAGCCGACGCCGAGCTGCTCGACCAGCCGGTCGACCACCTCGTCCAGGTGGGCCACCGCGCGCGGGTGGCGCAGGTCGAGGTGGTACCGGTCGTGCTCGACCAACCGCACCCCGCCCCGCGACAGGAACGCCTCTTCCGGCAACTTGTCGGCCATCGGGCTGCGTACGCCGACCACCTCGGGCTCCAGCCACAGGCCGGGCACCATGCCGCGTTCACGGATGTGGGTCAGCACCTCCTCGATCCCGCGCGGGAAGCGGGTCTGCGACGGCTGCCACTCGCCGACGCTGTCCCACCAGTGGGCGCCGTTGTCGTACCAGCCGGCGTCGATGACGAACACCTCCGCGCCGGCGTCCGCCGCGGCGTCGATCAGCGGCAGCAGCTTCGCCGTCGTCGGGTCGCCCATGAGCGTGTTCATGTAGTCGTTGAAAACCACGGGCAGCGCGGTCCGGTCACGGTGCGGGCGCACCAGCGCGCGGCGGTGGGCGGTCAGCGCCGCGACCGCGCCGTCGAGCCCGTCGGAGACGGCCACCGACGCGGGTACCGTCGTGAAGCTCTCGCCCGGCGCGAGGCGGTGCTGCCACTGGTGGTCGAGGTCGGTGGGGCCGAGCAACGAAACGTAGGCGCCGTCGCGCCGCTCCCCCACCTCCCACCGCCAGGCGCCGTTGTGCTCGACCTGCCACATCCAGGCTGGCCCGTCCCCGCGGTGCACGAGACCGCCGGTGGGTAGGTGCACTCCGGTGGACCAGGTGCCCTTGCTGACCACGGCGAGCCGGCCGCGCCCGTCCTGGCCGTGCAGGGGCAGGTTGAGATCGGGCACGCCGTCGCGCAGCGGCCGCCTCGTCCACCGGCCCTCGCCGAGCCACTCGCTGTCGCCGCGTACCAGGTCGAGTTCGTCCACCGGGTACCCGATCAGGCCGGCGGCGAACGACGTCACACCGAGCAGCAGCACCGGCGTGCCGCCCTCGTTCGTGACACGCGTGCGCACCTGGACGGCGCTGACGCCCTCGGCGGACCGGAATACGGCCTCGGCCGTGAGGCCGGTCCGCTCGTCGCGCAGGTCGATGCGCAGCTCCCGCCACCGGCCGTCGTGGGTCTGCGCGCTGCCGGCGTACACCAGGCGGCGGCCGATGGCGGTCTCGGAGAAGCGGTGCGAGGCCCGGCCCCGGCCCTCGCCCGGGACCAGCACCTCGACGAGCGGCTGGGTCGCGCGGGCCCACTGCTGGCGAGCCCGGTGCTGGCCGCCGCCGGCCGTCAGAGTCCGCACGGCCACCGGGCCGTCGGGGGACACGTCGACGACGAGCTTGAGCGCCGAGTGACCCCACACGAGGCTGGTGACGGTGTCCATGCTTGCCCTGTACCTCCATCGATGTGACCGGTCACATGCCGTTTCCTGTGAAGGAGTGTGAGCGATCACATAGGTGGACGGGAAGGGCTCGTTACCGTTTCGTTACCGGCGGATGTCTGGCGGCGGCGCGGTCGACTCGCGCACCACCAGCCGGGGCGGCGCGAGGTCCGACGCGGACCAGGACTCCCCTGTCACCGCGACCAGGCACGCCCGTCCCAGGGCCACGAAGTCCATCCGCACCGTGGTGAGGGCAGGCGTCCAGTACGCGGCGCCGGGCACGTCGTCGAAGCCCACCACGCTCACCTCGCCCGGCACGTCGCGGCCCGCCTCGTACAGCGCCCGGCGCACCGCGAGCGCGGTGTCGTCGTTGCCGCACAGGATCGCCGTGACCTGCGGATCTGCGGCCAGCCGCTGCCCTGCCAGGTAGGCCGAGCGAGGGTCCCAGCCGCCCGGCACCACCGCCGGCACCACCGCCCCGGCGGCTTCGAGCACGTCCCGCCAGCCGGCCTGCCGCGCGCTGGTGCCGGTCTCGGACGGGATCGCGACGTGGTGCACGGTGCGGTGCCCCAGTTCGAGCAGGTGCCGGGTCGCGTCCGCGGCCGCTTGGCGCTCGTCCAGAAAGATCATCATGCGTGCCGAATCTGCGAGCCCGCCCGCTTCGGTCGCGGCCACCGCCGGCAGGTCCGCCGGCAGCGCCCGGAGCACCCCGGCACCGGCCGAGTCGAACGCCACCACGATCACGCTGCCCGCGCTCGGGTCGGTCACGTACTCGACCGCGTGCCGCACGTCGTCCGGCCGGTCCGACTCGACCACCCGCACGCCCACCGCCAGCCCCCTGAGCCGGGCGGCCTCCTCGATGCCCTGCAGCGTCGACGCGTATCCGTAGAGCGTCGTGTCGGCGGTCACCACCGTGACCGCGTTCGCCCGCCCCAGACCCAGCGCCCGCGCCGCCCTGTTCGGCCGGTACTCCAGCCGGCCGATGACGTCGAGCACCTGCCGCCGCGTCTCGGGGCTGACGTTCGGCGAGTCGTTGAGCACCCGGGAGACCGTCTGGTAGGACACCCCCGCGGCGGCCGCCACATCGCGGATGCTGGGCGGCGAACCGCCTCGTCGCCGGTCCGGCCGTTCGGAAGAAGATCGCACCACAGCACACATCGTGGGCGTTCGCGGTGCTGGGGTCAAAGACGACGTCCGGGTAGCTCTCACGACGGACCCGACAATCCCGCCTGGGGGTGATGCGCCGGGCCGATCGGCGTTCGACGATGCGAAGCATGTCGAACTTTCCCCGAGTACTCCGGACAGCCGCGACAGCATTAGCCCTCGCCGTGGCTGCGACGGCCCTGCCCGCGTCCGCGTCGGCGGACACCGACAACCGCGCGCTGCGCCGGGCGCTGGCCGCCGTGCACGCCGCCGGCGCGCCCGGCGCGTTCGCCGAGGTGCGCGACGGCGGCCGCACCTGGACCGGCGCCACTGGTATCGCCAACCTGACCAACGCCGCACCGACCCGCCCGCACATGCGCCACCGGGTCGGCAGCATCACCAAGACGTTCGTGGCGACGACGATCCTGCAGCTCGTCGGCGAACGCCGCCTCGGGCTCGACGACCCGGTCGGCACTCTCCTGCCCGACCTGGTGACCGGCGAGGTCGGCCAGCGGGTCACCGTGCGGATGCTGCTCAACCACACCAGCGGCATCGGTAACTACACCAACGAGCTGTTCAACTCGCTGGCCGCGGTGGAGAGCGCGCGGACCACCACGTACGCGCCTGAGGAGCTCGTCGCGATCGCACTGGCCATGCCGCGCACCAACGAGCCCGGCGCCGCGTACTCGTACTCCAACAGCAACTACATCCTCGCCGGGCTGATCATCCAGCGGCTCACCGGCAACGACCCAGCCGCCGAGATCACCCGGCGCATCCTGCGGCCACTGCGGCTCACCGACACGTACTTCCCGGGCACGGACCCGACGATCCGCGGCCCGCACGCCGGGGCGTACTTCGCGTCGTTCGGCGTCCGCGACGTCAGCACGTTCAACATGTCGTGGGCTGGGATGGCCGGTGAGCTGATCTCCACCACCGAAGACCTGAACGACTTCTACCGGGCGCTGTTCGGCGGCAGGGTGTTGTCACCGGCGCTGCTCACGCAGATGCGCACCACGGTGCCGTTCGACCCGGCCGCGCCCGAGGCCGGCGGCTACGGGCTCGGTGTGTACTCGGTCGCCACGCCGTGCGGGCCGCTCTGGGGCCACGACGGCGGCGTCATCGGTCACATCACGATGTCGCTGCACCTGCCCGACCTGGGGCGCCAGGCGACGTACGCGCAGAACTTCAGCCACTACCAGATCACGGAGGAACTGCACCCGATCGACGCGGCGAGCCAGAGCTTCCTGCTGGGCGCCCTGTGCCCCGAGGTCGCCACGGCCCGCTCCACCACACCGCTACGACTTCCGACCGTCGACGCCCTACCCATCCCACAGTCGTCGGATCCTGCATAGTGCAGGGGTGAGCACGACACTCGGTGCCGATGTGGTCGGCGCCGCCGGCCAGGTTCTCGACGACGCGACGGTGCGGGCGTTCGTGCGGGACCGGCTGGCCGGCGCCGACCTCGACGGCCGCAACGTGTGCGTGGTCGTGCCCGACGCCACCCGCAGCTGCCCGCTGCCGCTGCTGCTCGGCGCGGTGCACGAGACGCTCACGGGTCGGGCCGCCGCGGTGACGGTGCTCGTGGCGCTCGGCACCCACGCGGCGATGAGCGACGCGCGGCTGCGCGACCACCTCGGCGGCCCGTACCCCGGGTTCGAGGTGCGCAACCACGAATGGTGGCGCCCTGAGGAGCTGGTGTCGCTCGGCACCATCGGCGCGGACCGGGTCGCCGAGCTGTCCGGCGGCCGGATGCGCGAGCCGGTCGACGTGGCGCTCAACCGGGCCGTCGTGGAGCACGACGTGTGCCTGCTGGTCGGGCCGGTGTTCCCCCACGAGGTGGTCGGGTTCTCCGGGGGCAACAAGTACCTGTTTCCCGGCGTCGCCGGTCAGGAGATCATCGACTTCTCGCACTGGCTGGGCGCGCTGATCACCAGTGTCGACATCATCGGCACCCGCGGCACCACGCCGGTGCGCGCGCTTATCGACGAGGCAGCGGCGCTCGTGCCCAGCCGGCGGCTGGCGCTGTGCCTGGTCGTCCAGTCCGGCGCCAACACCCTGCACGCCGCGTCGTTCGGCCCACCGGAGGCGGCGTGGGCGGCGTGCGCCGAGGTGTCCGCGCGCACGCACGTGCGGTACCTGGACGCCCCGGTGCGCCGGGTGCTGTCGATCGTGCCCGCCAAGTACCAGGACATGTGGACCGGCGCGAAGGGCTTCTACAAGGTGGAGCCGGTCGTCGCCGACGGCGGCCAGGTCATCCTGTACGCGCCGCACATCACCACGTTCTCCGAGACGCACCCGGAGATCGAGCGGATCGGGTACCACTGCCGCGACTACTTCCTCGGCGAGTGGGACGCGTACCGGCACCACCACTGGGGTGTGCTCGCGCACTCGACGCACCTGCGCGGCGCGGGCACCTGGTCGCCGGAGCACGGCGAGCGGCCGCGGGTGACGGTCACGCTCGCGACCGGCATCCCCGAGCCGGTGGTCCGGGCGGCCAACCTCGACTACCTCGATCCGGCTGCCGTCGACCTCTCCGCGTACGCCGCCGACCCGGAAACGCTCGTCGTGGCGGACGCTGGCGAGATCCTCTACCGCCTGCGCTAGCCCCGCGCCGTGTCCCGGCGGCTCCCGCCGCCCTCCTTCCGCCGTCGCCACCCTCCTCCCGCCGACCGCCGCCCCTCCTTCCGCCGTCGCCGCCCTCCTTCCGCCGATCAAGGACAAACGCACGTGGTTCGATCTCAAAACGACGTGCGTTCGCCCTTGATCGATGAAGATCTCCTGAGACGAAACTCGGCCCAGCCACGTGTGCGGCAGCGTCCCGGCGGAGCCGGGACTTCGGG